>JBGQFO010000118.1:0-6750 GCA_041496945.1 Candidatus Limnocylindria bacterium
CCCGGCATCGGGATCGGCCGGGTCGGGGCCGGCGTCGGCGTCGGCGTCGGTCGAGGCGTCGGCAGGATGCCCAGACCAAAACCACCGCCACCCGATCCCGCACCTGAGCCACCGGTGGATCCGCCGCTCGAGCCAGCGCCCGACCCGCTGCCACCTGCTCCCGGCACCCCCGTGCGCGTGCCGCCGCCTGCCGGCGCCGTGGTACGTGTCGGTTGTGCGGCCGGTGTCGCGGTCGGTGCGGCCGTAGCCGTCGGCGCGGGCGTGGGCGTCTCCTGCACAGCGACGACATCCACCGGCAACGAGATCGTGCGGCCGCGTGAGACGGAGAGGAGCTGGATACGCTGCACCTCCGCGGCGGTCGGCGTGCTGTCGCTGGCGCTGGTGGGGCTCTCGCCGCCGGGATCGGGTCCTCCGATGATGATCATCAGGACCACCGCGATCAGGACGAGCGCCGTGGCGACCAGTGGCCGGCGCGACGGTCGCGGCGCGGTGATCGCCGACACACGTTGCAGCGGCTGCGGCTGGACGCGGGGCAGGCGCGCGTTGACGATCGCGCGTCCGAGCGTCCGGCGCGCTGCGAGCGCCTGCGCGAACTGAGCTGGTGACAGTGACGCGGAGGGGATCCGCAGGCGTGATGCGGCGCGTGCGGCGACGATGGCGTCCCCACCGCTCACTGCGCCGAGGAACGCGGCGCGTCGGGCCGCGAATCTCAGCGCCTCGCGCTCATTCATCGAAGTAGATCTCGAACGAGATGGTGCCGCCCTGATCGCCGGCGACGAGCTCGTGATACGGCTTCACCAACGTGCCGGCGAATTGGCCATCGGTGAGCATCTCCGCGGCGAGCAACGCGATCTTGTCGCCGTCCGCGGCGCGCTCGTTCGCGCCGTACAGGAAGACGACCGCCGCGTGACGCCCGGGCGCGCTCTTCGCGACCGCGGCGCGCACGTCGTTCGCGATCTTCTGCTGCTCCGCGGCGACACGCGTGGGATCGCCGGAGAGCAGCGCGCTGCCGTCGATCGCGATCTTGAACTCGAGCGGTTGGGGGTCGAGGCCGGCGCGGGGCGCCGAGCTGGCCGACGCGACCGCCGACGCCGCAAGAAAGATCGTGAACAGCCCGAGGAGGAGATCGGCCCATAGCCAGCCGGCGAGGCTGAACGAGACGCCGCGCGTGCTTCCGATCTGCTGCATCGGGCTAGCGGCGCGCGAGGGAGTCCGCGGCGCGCTCCAGGCGCGCCGCGGCTTCGCTCAGCTTCGCGATCGCGCCCTCGAGGTCGAACAGCTGGCCCTCACGCTCGGCCGCGCGCTCGTAGATGCGGCGCTCCTCGGCGGCCATGTCCGCGAGGATCGCCTCGGCGTCCCCGCCGCCGATGTCGAGCGCGCCGAAGGAGCTGGCCTGTCCCAGGAGCGCACGGATCTCCGATTCGCGGAGGAGCACGCTGGTGCGCTGCGTCGCGTCGCGGAGCTCGCTGCGGGTGTGCAGCGCGAATGAGAGCGCGATGAGCACGCCGATGAGCGACGCGTCGATGAGCGCGAGCGTGCTGAAGTTCAGGAACAGCCGGCCGCCGAAGCCGTTCTGCCAGAGCAGCAGGAAGGGCTGGGACACCAGGTCCGGACGGCTGCCGATCATGTCGGCGTAGGCGGCAGCGGCGAGGGAGAGACCCATCCACGTCACCGCGATCGGCGCGAACACGAGGACGTTGCGGATGACCTCGAGGATCGCCCAGAGCCGCGAGTGCGCGCCGGCGAGGAGCTCCGCCAGGCCACGGGGGTCGACCGCGCCGATGTACCCGCTCGCCTCAGCGGTGCGCCCGTCCTCGACCGCCTCGGCCAGCCGTCCGAGCAGCGTGCCGAGGCTCGGCTCATGCACGAGCGCTTCGTCGCTGAGTCGCCGGAGCGCAGCGGCTGTGGTCCTACGATCCATTCTTCTTCCTCAACGGGTTAAGAGTACGGCCCGCTACAGCTCACGAACGTCGCACCGAGGGAAGCGGTGCGGCCCGGGTCAGATCCGTGCGAGGACCTCCTCGCGGCGCCAGACGCGGCGTGCGATCTCCAGGGCCACCACGTCGGAAGCGAGCATGGCGACCCCGAGCCCGACGAGCGCCCAGCCGTCAGCGATATTCGCGGCGGCGAACCCGAGACCGGTGAACAGGGCGACCGACAGCCCGATGAGCAGCCCGGCGATCTGCTGCCCGGCGCGGCTGGTCTTCACCAGCGCCGCGACGATGAGCACCCAGCTCCCGGCGGTGAGGAGGTAGAGGAGCGCCAGCACCACCAGGGCGTACAGGACGCCGAAGGGGAGCGCGAGCACGACGCGCGTCACGCCGTACTGGGTCGACACCAGCACGAAATAGAGCGCGACGCTCGCGATGCAGATCGCGAAGACCGGAAGGATCATGCCGACGAGCTTCCCGACGACGATGTCGATGTCGCGCACCGGCGTCGCGAGCAGGGGGATGAGCGTCCCGTTCTCCTTCTCCTGGGTGAAGGTCGACGCGATCAGCGCCACGCCCGAGAGGGCGGGGAAGAGGGCGCTCTGCAGGGCCAGAGTGAAGAGGGCGACGTCGTTCGTGCGGGGGCCGCGGTTCGTGAAGACGAAGACGATCGGCAGGACCGCGAAGATCCCCATCCGCAGGACCGCGCTGCGGTCGCCGAAGATCTCCCAGCGGATCTCGCGCCAGGCGATGAGCAGAGCGTTCCTCATGCCTGCTTCGCCTGCGAGACGATCGCGAAGTACGCGTCCTCGAGCGTGCGCTCCTCCCGCGTCAACGTGAGCACACCGATGCCGGCCTCGAGGAGCGCGCGGAGGACCGCGGGATTGGTGGAAGCGGCGTCCTCGGCGCTGAAGCGCACGGCGGGCGTTCCGTTCGCGCTCGCGGGCTGGGCGGTGACGCCGGCACGCGCCAGCGCCGCGTGCGCCGCGCCCTCATCGCCGAGGTAGGTGAGCAGGTAGGTCTGCTGCGGCGCCGCACGGAGCGCGTCGGTGGTGCCCTCGCGGGCGACCCGACCCCGGTAGAGGACTACGACCCGGTCGGCGATGCGCTGCGCTTCGTCGAGGTCGTGCGTGCAGAGCACGATCGCGCGGTGCCGCGCGCGCAATGACACGATGAACGTGCGCAGCGCGAGCGCGGTCTCCGGATCGAGCGCGGCAGAGGGCTCGTCCAGGAGCAGCACGGGCGGGTCGTGCACCAGGCCCCGGGCGATCGCGACCTTCTGCTTCATGCCGCGGGAGAACGAACCGAGGCGCGTGTCGAGCCGGTCGGCGAGGCCGAGCATGATCGCGAGCTCCATCGCCCGCTTGCCCGGCGCGGGCACCTCGTACAGGGCGCCGAAGAAGCTCAGGTAGTCACGCAGGGGCATTCGGTCGTACAGCGCCGGCTGGTCGGTGACGAAGCCGCAGCGACGGCGCACGGCGTTCGGGTCGGCGCGCACGGAGATCCCGTCGACCGTCACGTCACCCTCGCTCGGCGCCAGGAGGCCCGCGATGATGCGGCTCGCGGTGGTCTTCCCGGCGCCGTTCGGGCCGAGGAGGGCCACGATCTCGCCGGGCTCCACGCGGAAGGACACGTGATCGAGCGCGGTGAGCTGCCCGAAACGCCGAGAGATGTCCCGTACCTCGATCACCAATTGAGCATAGGTGCGCGGGGCGCGATAGCCTGCGGGCGTGGACATCGCGCTCGCTATCCACCGGCAGCTTGCGACCGTTCTGGTCCTCTACTACACGTTCGTTGGGCTCTGGGGCCTCGGCCTCGGCGTCCGCAACAGCGGCCCGACGCCGGCGTACCGCGGCTCCATCGCCATCGCCATCGTCGCGGCCGTCGCGCAGGGGGTGCTTGGCCTCCTGACCTTCGTGTTCGTGCGACAGCCCTCCGAGAGCCTGCACATCCTCTACGGCTTCGCGCTCGTGCTCGCGCTGCCGCTCGCCTCATCGCTCCTGCGCGACCGGACCCCCCGCGGTCAGTCGGTCGCGCTGGGGTTCGCCGCGCTCTTCGCCGCGGGGCTCGCCATCCGCGGGATCACCACCGCGTGAGCGATCACGGACCCGAGATCGACCGCGCGCCCGACGTCTCGCGCGAAGCGTTGCAGGCCCTGCGCGGCGACTTCCTCTACTGCAACGTGGCCGGCTCCGGCCCGACGTTCCCGGTCGCGGCGCAGCTCGCGGAGACCTACCGCGGGTGGCTCTCGAGCGTCGGCATGTTCTCGCACGTCGGGTACGACGCGTACAACGCCGCGCTCGACGCGACGCGCGCCGACATCGCGGACTTCATCGGCGATCCGGGCGGCGCCGAGCACGTCGCGCTCACGCAGTCCGCGACCGATTCGCTGAACACGCTCATCGGTGGCATGCGCCTCCCGTACCGTCTGCCACGCCGCCCGGGCGCGATGATCGTGACGACCGCGGAGGAGCACGGCAGCGCGCTCCTGCCGACCTTCGCGCGGCGCACCCGCGGCGACCGCGTGAAGGTGCTCCCGCATCGCGACGACGCGTCATTCCTCGCCGACCTGCGGCGCGAGTTCCAGGACGGCGCGGCCGCGCTCGTGATCTCGCTGGTGTCCTGCAAGAGCGGTAAGGTGCTCCCGGTCGCGGATGCCGCGCGCATCGCGCACGACGCCGGGGGCCTCGTCATCGTCGACTGCGCGCAGGCCGCGGGCCAGATCCGGGTCGACGTGCGCGCCCTCGGCGCGGACGCGTACGCCTTCCTCGGCTACAAGTGGCTGCACGGCCCGCTCGGCGTCGGCGCGCTCTGGGTCCGCGATCTCGATCGCTTCGATGTGCTCCGTCTGGGCTGGCGCTCGCAGACGGGCATGGATCTCGAGGGCAACATCACGTTGAAGCCGGACGCGTCGCGGTTCGAGACCGGCACGGTCGACGCGGCCGCGTACGTCGGGCTGCGGCAGACGCTCGCCGTCCACCGCGCGCTTGGCGCGTCGGTGGGCGAGCGGATCCGCGCGCTCCGGGCACGCCTGCTGGCGCATCTGCGGGACCTGCCGTTCGATGTGCTGTCGCGCCCCGACGATCCGACGGGCATCGTCGTCGCCGCGCCGCGCGGCGCTCCGGCGACCGAGGTCGTCGACGCGATGTGGCGCGACCACCGCATCGTCGTCAAGCTCCTGGCCGAGCCGGGGCTCGACGCGATACGCATCTCGTTCTGGGCGCTGCACCAGGATGCGGATGTCGACCGTCTCGCGGCGGGCTTCGCGAAGGTCCTTTCTGCAAGGGTCTAGGACCCCTATCCTCAACCGCCCATGACCCCGCTCACCGGCCAGGTGGCCATCGTGACCGGCGGTGGCAAGGGCCTCGGTCGCGCCGTCGCCGAGACGCTCGCCGGACTCGGCGCGTCCGTCGTGCTTGCCTCGCGGAACGCGCCCGAGCTGGACGACGTCGTGAGCGCCATCCGCAAGGCCGGCGGCCGCGCCCTGGCGCAGACCGCGGACGTCGCGGACGACCGGCAGGTGCAGGAGCTCGTGCTCGCGACCGAGCGCTGGGTCGGGCCGGCGACGATCCTCGTGAACAACGCGGGCGTGGTGGACCCGGTCACGCCGCTCGCGCGCTCGGACCCGGCGCTGTGGCTGCGGAACATCGGGGTGAACATCGGCGGGACCTACCTGCCGACGCGCGCGGTCCTCCCCGGGATGCTCGAGCGCGCCTTCGGTCGGATCGTGAACATCTCCTCCGGCTCGGCGACCCGTCCCAGCCCGGGCTGGACGGCGTACTCCGCGGGGAAGGCGGGCGTCGTGCAGATGACGCGCAGCCTCGGCCTCGAGCTCGAAGGGACCGGCGTCACCGCGTGCGTCTACGACCCTGGCGCGATGGACACCGAGATGCAGGAGCGCCTCCGGCGGATGGACGTGAGCGACTTCCCGCGGGCCGAGGAGTTCCGTCAGCTGCAGCGCGAGGGCCGGCTCATCGATCCAAAGCGAGCGGCGCGCGTCGTCGCGTACCTCGCCCTACCGACCACCCAGCGGAACGGTCAGGCGCTCGGCCACGACGATCCCGAGCTGCAGCGTGCCGCGGAGGCCGCGCTCCGCTAACGCTCCCGCTCCATGGGAGCTACCGCTCTTGCGACTTCTCGCGTCCGGCCGGTCTGAAGGCCTTGCGTCGCTCGATCGCGCCGGCGAGCAGCTTGGACGTGCCGGCGGGATCGACCTGCGCGCGCTTGCTGATCTCGCCGTCCGAGCGGCCGATGAGCCCGCACGTCGCGCAGTCACCACGGCCATCGAGGCGCGCGTGGCAGTTTCCGCAATGCACGTCGAAGGGTGCCGTCGGCCGGAACAGACCGAGGGTGCGTGCCTCGTTCAGGAGCGTCTGCGTGTCCATCGCCGCCTCCTATGCCGATCCGAGCACCACGGACTTCTTCTCCGTGTAGCTCTCGATCGCCTCGATGCCGTGCTCCTTGCCGAAACCGGACTGCTTCGCGCCGCCGAAGGGCAGCTGGTCGTACGCGACCTGGATGTCGTTCACCCAGGTGTAGCCCGCGTCGAGCTGCTCCGCGGCCTTGCGCGCCTTGGCCATGTCGCGCGTGAAGATCGAGGATCCGAGTCCGTAGATCGACGAGTTCGCCTTGGCGATCGCCTCGTCGAGATCCTTCACGATGAAGAGGGGCACCGCGGGGCCGAAGACCTCCTCGGTGGCCATGCGCGAATCCTCGGGGACCTCGCTGAGCACGGTCGCCGGGTAGAACCAGCCCTTGGCGTACTCCGGTGCGTCGGGACGCTTCCCGCCGGCGAGCACATTCGCGCCGCGCTTCACCG
>JBGQFO010000119.1:0-6749 GCA_041496945.1 Candidatus Limnocylindria bacterium
AGCGCTGCGACTTTGCCGGATCGTGTGACGGCCAACTCACGCATGTGTTCGTTAGCTCCGTGGTACGCGACGATGTAGGAGGTTTCGTCCTCTACGCGGGTGATCCAGCCCTGGTCGGCTGCACACAACCGGACCGCCTCCTCGACGACTTTGTCGAGGACGGGGTCGAGGTCGAAGGTCGACCGGCTGATGACCTTCAGGAGTTCCGCGGTGGCGGTCTGTTTGTCAAGGGATTCGGCCAGCGCTCGCGTACGTTCGACGACTGGTCCCTCGAGGGTCGCATAGGACTCTTGGAGCCGCGAACTCATCCGGTTGAACTCCTCCGCCAGATCCTCTAGTTCGTCGCCGGTGCGTATCTCGATCCGCTGGTCGAATGCGCCCGCGCCGATGCGGGCCGCGCCCGCACGAACGACGTCGATGGGGACGATCATCCGCCGCGCGAGCAGGAGGCTCGCCGCCACGGCCACCAGGAGCGCGAGCGCCAGCAGGCCGGCCGCACGCAGCAGCGAAGCGTTTAGAGAGGCAAAGGCCTCGTCGGAGGGCTGCTCGACGAAGACGGCCCAGCCGGTCGATGGAATGACCTCGTAGGCCGTGAGCACGGATCGTTCGGCACTGTCTCTTGCCAACATCGCGCGCTCGTCCACCGGTGCGTTGCCGTGGATCGCTGCCTGGACCTGCGGGAGCGACGAAAGGTCGGGGTGCCGAAGGACGGCACTGATGTCGGGATGCGCGATCAGGTATCCCGCTGAGTCGACGACGTACGCGTACGCGTGCCCTTCCGTGCCGATCTTGATCGACACCGGCTCGAGGACGAACCGCAGATTCACGTCCGCGACAGTGACGCCGGCGTTCTTCCCGTCTGGGACGGCCACCTTGAAGTGGGGTTCGGAGCCTCCGCGGAACTCGACCGATCCCTCGTAGTACGTGTCGCCCCCTCGGGTCTTCACATACTCGGGTTGGTCCGTCCGGTCGGTGCCCTTTCCCTTCTCATTCAAGAGGAGACGAGACACGCGCAGCTGCTCCCTTCCCTGCGCGTCGATGAAGCGGACCTCTTCGATCTCCGGCGCGCGACGCTGGAGGCCGAGATAGTCGGCTTCGCGCTGGTCGAGCGACACACCGCTGAGCCCCGGCGGCGGGATCACTCCACGGAGGTCCGTACGGATGCTGTCTACGAACTGGGAGATGCGCAGCGCGGCGCGCGAGGCTTCGACACTCTCGACGCGTAGCAGCGCGCTCTGGCTCTCCTGGTAGGAGAAGTACAGCTGGAGCAGGGTGCTGGCGACAAGGGTCCCGCCGACCAGCGCCACGAAGACGAGGACGTATTTCCGAAAGAGCCGCCCCTGCCGCTTCCTCACGACGTCACCTGTTTCCGCTCGAAGGATAGGCGCGTGCCAACGGTCCACTGTGATCTTGAGAACTCAGCGACCGAACTCGGCACGGCTTACCGGGCCTTGGCGCCCGCGTAGCATGCGCACCCGAGGGAAGGTGCCCCGTGCGCCACTCGCGTCGCGCGTTTCTGCGGGCCGCGGTCGTGTCTTCAGCAGTCGTTGCGCTGCCAGCGACACTGTCGTCGTGCGTTAGCACTTCGCCCGTCTCCAAGAAGCTTCCCCGGATCGGCTACCTTGCCGGCTCGCACGATCCTGCGACGGATCCGCTGATCGATGCGTTCCACGCAGGACTTGTGGACCTCGGGTACATCGACGGAAAGACGATGCAGTACGAGCTCCGCTGGGGAGAGGGGAGCCTCCAGCGATTCGAGGAGTACGCAGCGGAGTTCGTCCGCATGCCCGTCGATGTCATGGCCTCGAGCCATTTTGACGCGCAGAGCGCCATGCGGCGGGCGACGAGCACGATCCCCATCGTCCTCATCCAGTTCCCCGATCCCGTGGGGACCGGATGGGTCCAGAGCCTGTCGCGTCCGGGGGGCAATATCACCGGATCGGGCGTCCAACCCGCCGCCACGACGACAAAGCGACTCGAGATGCTCAAGGAGACCGTACCGCCCGTGTCGCGTGTCGCGGTGCTGTGGGACGGCACAGCCGCCCGTCAACCGACCCTCAGGGCCCTCGATGAGGCCGGGCGGAGCCTGGGCCTTGAGCTCGTGACACTCGAGGTGGGTGCGGCCGGCGCTGCGGCGGCGCTGACGCGCGCATTCGACACAGCGACCGCGAGGGGAACTGACGCCCTCCTTCTGCTTCCCTCGCAGATCCACATCGTCCAGCTCAGAAAGGAGATCGTCGACTACGTCACGGCCCGTCGTATTCCGTCGTCCTTTCCCTCATTCGGGGGCTACGTCGAAGCTGGAGGGCTCATGGCCTACGGCGAGAACGCCATCGACGTGTTCCGTCGCACGGCGAGCTTCGTCGATCGCATCCTGAAGGGCGCGAATCCCGCCGAGCTGCCCATCGAGCAGCCGACGAAGTTCGATCTGGTGATCAATCTCAAGACTGCGAGAGAACTCGGTTTGGTGATCCCGCAGGCGATCCTGAGCCGTGCGACGCAGGTGATCCAGTGAGACGTAGGGAATTCCTTAGGGGGACGGCGGCCGTCGCGTCGCTGTCTGCGCTCACGTCGTGCGGCGGTGCGTCCGCGAATCGCACCGGACGGGTTGCGTTCCTCGCGGGCTTTCATGACCCCTCGACGGAACCCTGGATCGACGGGTTCCGTCAAGGACTGCGCGACGCCGGATGGATCGACGGGAAGAATCTCCAGTTCGATCTGCGCTACGCGGAGGGTGATCTCGCCCGATACGAGCAATACGTCGCCGACTTCATTCGCTGGCCGGCTGACGTTATGGCCTCGAGCAACTCCGATGCGCTTCGCGCCATGAAGCGGGCCACCAGCACGACACCCATTCTCTTCGCGACCTTCGCGGATCCCGTCGAGACGGATTGGATCGGCGTTCAGAGCCTCGCGCGGCCGGGAGGCAACACCACGGGAGTTGCGACGCAGCCTTCGAAGACCGCGCCCAAGCGCCTGGAACTGCTGAAGGAGGTCTTCCCATCGATCCGGCGCGTGGCGGTCGTGCATGATGGGGAGGCGCAGCGCGCAGCCTCACTTAGGGCGCTCGCAGAGGCGTCGCGCGACCTCGGCATCGAGCTCGTCACGTTCGAGATCCGCGCGGCCGGGGCGGCCGCGGCGCTCGCGCAGGCGCTCGATGCGGCGACGGCGCGCGGGACCGACGCCTTGTTTCTCCTTCCGTCGCAGCCACACATCCTGCTACTACGCAAGGTGATCATCGATTACGTGGTATTGCGACGGATCCCCTCGTCCTTCCCGACGAACGGTGGCTATGTCGACGATGGTGGCCTCATGGCGTACGGAGAGAACTTCATCGACGTATTCCGCACCGCCGCGACCGTCGCGGACCGCATTCTCCGCGGTGCCAAGCCGGCGGAGATTCCCGTCGAGCTACCCGCGAAGTTCGATCTCATCATCAACCTGAAGACCGCGAAGGAACTCGGGTTCACCATCCCGCAGTCGATCCTCACCCGCGCGACCCAGGTGATCCAATGATGCAAACACGGCGGGTCTTCCTGCGCCGGGTCACACTTTCGGCGCTCGGAGCGCCGATCGTTCTCAGCGCGTGCGCGCGATTTGCCGCGGAGCCGCCGCCCGTGCCGCGGATCGGATTCCTGTCGATCAGCTCCGAGATCAGCTTCAGGCCGTTTCTCGTGGGTGTCACTCCGGAGGAGAAGAAGATCGCCTTCCTGACTGGACTTGCCGACCTCGGCTACCGGGATGGCGAGACGATCAAGATCGACTACCGCTGGGGCTCTCCGGGTGATCTGGCGACCCTCGGCCCACTGGCTGACGAGCTCGTCGCGATACCTGATCTTCGCCTGATCGTGGCGCACGCCAACAACTCGGTAGTGGCGCTGCAGAAGCGCACGAAGCTGCCGATCGTCATGGTGAACGCGAGCGATCCCGTGGAAAGCGGATTCGTTGAGAGCCTGGCCCAGCCAGGCGGCAACATCACGGGCATGGTCATCTCGAACGGCCCGATGACCGCCAAGCGCGTCGAGTTGCTCAAGGAGATCGCCCCTGGGATCACGACGATCGGCTTCGCGGCCCCAGCGAACACATCCACTATCGGTCGGAATGCCGCGATCGCGGCCGCGAAGGACCTCGGGCTGCGCATCGAGATGCTGGATCTGCGTTCCGTGGACGAGCTCGAGAACGTGTTCCGAAAGGCTGTCGACGCCGGAGTGCAGGGGATCGTGACCGGCGGTGACGGCTTCAACCAGGACAACGAGAAGAGGATCTTGGCGCTCCTCCTTCGATACCGCCTACCCGCGATCCACTACTTCCGGAGCTACACCGACGACGGCGGCATCGCGACGCTGAAGCAGGCCCCGGGCCTGTTCGGCGCAAGCGCGAAGTACGTAGACCGCATCCTCAAGGGCGCGTCGCCCGCGACGCTGCCGATAGAGACGTGGGCCGGGAGCGAAATGATCGTGAACCCAGCGGGCGCGCGCGCGCTCGGCGTCGAGCTGCCGGCCACGGTCATCGCTCGCGCGACCGAGGTCGTGCGCTGAACCGTGGGCAGCCGTGGCGAGAAGGGGAGCGCGGGGCGCCGGCGGGTCCTCCAAGGCTTTGTTGGAGCGACGGATTCCCGCGGTCATCCCGTCGGAGCTCATCGAGGCGGGCGGGGGCCAGATCGGCTTCAGCGCATTAAGGGACTACGCGACGGTCGCCGACTATGTGGACCGCATCCTTAAGGGCGCGAAACCGGGTGATCTTCCGATCGCACAGCCGACGACATTCGACCTGGTCGTGAACCTCAAGGAGGCGCAGTCGCTCGGCGTCAGCATCGCGCCGTCTGTGCTCGCCAGAGCCACGCGGGTGATCCGGTAAGAGCGACGGGCCGGCTTCACGACTCGGCCTGACCATCCCGCCGTCCGTGCTGGCGCAGGCGACCGAGCTGATCCAGTAAGGCGCTCGGGCTACGTCACTCCTCGGGGTGCCCGGCCCAGGCCGCCTCGACCAGCGTCCAGAGCACGCCGGCGACGAGCGTGTGACCGCCGAGCAGCAGCGGGTACGGCGCGACTGCGGCCGCCGCGGTGAACTCCGCGAGCGGCTTCTCCGCGATGTCACCCGCGCGGAAGAGATCCGACGCGAAGCGATCGGGGCCCGTGGCGCGGAACCCCAGGTGCGCGAAGAGCACGCGCGTGTCGAAGAGCATGCCGTCCCCCAGCTCGCCCATGCGCGCGAAGAACTTCGCCGGTCCGATCTCGCGGTAGAGGAAGCCGAGCGCCGTGCGTGCCTCGCCGCTCGCGTCGCGTCCGGCGGCCTGCATGCCGCGCTCCTCCGCCAACATGCGCACGCGACAGGCCGTCTGCGATTCGAGGTACGACCACACCGGCGCGCCGACGCGGCCGGCGACGAGCAGCTCGCGCTCCGGCGTGGTGACCAGACGCATGAGCGAATCGATGCGCCCCGCGAGCTCGGCGTCCCAGGTGTCGAGCCCGCGCAGGTCGTCGGGGCACGCCGGGTGGCGCTTCAGCACCGCGGCGTCCGCCGGCGTGTCGACGTCGAGCAGCGTGGCGGCGGACCGGTCGAGCTGACGGGACGAGAGACCGCCCTGCTGATGCAGTCGGCGCGGCAGCGGGTTGTCCGTTGCCGGCAGGTCGATGACCTTCAGCGCCGAGGCCGGTGTGAAGGCGACGAGATCGGCGGAGTAGTAGTTGTTCGAGAGCACGAGGGCCTCGCTCGCCTCGAGCTCGTCGCGCAGCTTCGCGAGCTCGCCCACCGTGAAGAGCGCGCCCGCGCCCGCGCCGATGGTGCAGACGCGCTCGAGCCGTCGCGCCTTCACCAGGTCGGCGAGCTCCTGCCCGAAGTGGAAGGGTGCGGTCCGCGGTGGCGTCGCCTCGGCGCCGGCACGCGTGAAGGCGTCCGTCGCACCCGCGTCGGCGGTCACCGCGATGAGCGGCCCAAAGCCGGCGTCGCGCGCGCGCCGCAGCACCGACGCGCCGATGGCGATCTTGATGCCGTCCAGGCGCCGCTCGACATCGGACTCGCCACCGCGTCCGAAGAACAGCAGGAAGGCCGCGGTCATGGGACCGACGACGCTAGCATCCCGCCCGTCGTGTCGGACCGTCCGATGAGTCCCTCGATGCGCGCGAGGAACGCGAGCGTGAGCAGCGTCAGCGCCAACGCGACCACCACGCCCGACCCGCCACCGGGCACGTCGCGCAGGACCGCGAGCCACTGCGGGTCGCTCCACGAGAAGAGGCGGGTCGGGTCGTCGTTCACGTTCACCGGGAGGAGATCCCACCTGTTCTGGTCGTACACGAAGGCGGCCGCGTTGAAGATGAGGACCGACCAGCCCGCGGTCAACCAGAGCAGCGCGTTCATGAGGCCGCGGGCGAACCATCCCTCGCGCAGGCCCCAGGCCAGGCCGACGACGAGGACCGGTGCGAGATCGTCCAGGAAGCGCGGACCGAAGACGCGGCCGCCCCACCACTCGGCGTAGGTCGCGTAGAAGACGACGAAGAGCGCCCACACGAGGAGCAGCGTGCCCAGCCGCTGCGCGATCCGCTCGCGCGAGAAGAACGCGGCCGCGAGACCACCGACCGCGAAGAGCGCCCAGGGCTCGTATACGAAGAGCCCGCGGCTCGGTGACAGCAGGAGTCCGTAGACGCCCTCGAGCGGTGGCGTGTCGAACGGCTTCACGCCGTACCCCTGCTCGAGTGGCGCGCCATAGGCCAGCCAGTTGAAGATGAGCAACGGGAGCGCGCCGACGCCGG
>JBGQFO010000120.1:0-6521 GCA_041496945.1 Candidatus Limnocylindria bacterium
ACCGGTGGTGGTCAGGGCGCGTCGCCGACGGTGACGAGCGAGATCGTGCTCGTCGGCTCGAGCACGCGGATCGTGCGGACGACCGAGACCGACATCAAGCCGACCGACTTGAAGGCGAACGACCAGATCCAGATCGTCGGAACGACCGACGCGACCGGATCCGTGTCCGCGTCAGCCATCGTGGTCGGGGGCAACGCCCTCGGCCAGCTGTTCGGCGGCGCCGGCGGTACCGGCGGCGCGGGCGGCGGAGCCGGTGGCGGCGGTCGGGGCGGAGCGAGCCCGAGCCCGAGTCCGACGAGGTAGCCTCGCGGGCGATGCCCGCGGCACCGACATCCGCGCAGATCCCGGTCGCCGAATATGTGCGGCGTGTGCCGGCGGAGATGCGACCGACACTCCAGGCCACCCGCCGGACGGTGAAGGCGATCGCGCCAAAGGCGCGGGGATCAGCCTCTTCTTCTTCCGGAGGACGCAAGCCGGCCCGCGGTGAAGCGGATCATCCGTCAGGCGTTTCGCGCGAGGTTTACATCGATTCGGGAGCGCTGACCCCCAGCAGTCGCAGGGTCTGACGCAGGGTGAGCTGGATCGCCTGCACCAGACGCAGGCGCGCCTTCGAGAGCGGCACGTTGGCGTCGTCGACGACGCGGTGGTCGCGGTAGAAGCCGTGGAATGCGCCCGCGAGCTCGAGTGCGTAGACGGTGAGCGTGTGCACGCCGCGATGCGTGACGACGTCGTCGATGAGCTCGGGCAGCTTCTGCACGAGGCGGATCATCTCGCGTTCGCCGGGAGCGACCAGGAGCTGCACATCGGCGCCGTCGACGGTGATGCCGCGTTCCGCCGCGGTGCGGAAGATGCTCGCGATACGCGCGTGCGCGTACTGCACGTAGTAGACGGGGTTGTCGTTCGACTGCTGGATCGCGAGCTCGAAGTCGAAGTCGAGCGGTGAGTCGGCGGCGCGCTGCAGCAGGAAGAAACGCGTGACGTCGGTCCCGACGGCGTCGATCACATCCTCGAGCAGCAGGAACTGGCCGGTGCGCCGGCCCATCCGCGTGAGCACGCCGTCCTTGAGGAAGTTGACGTACTGATAGAGGACGACCTCGAAGCGTGTCGCGTCGATGCCGAGCAGTGGCAGGACCATCTTCATCTGAGCGACGTGGTACTGGGTGTTCGCCCCCCACACGTCGAGCTTGAGATCGACACCCCGCTGCTCGAGACAGAGCCGGTGGTATGCGACGTCGGTCGCGAGGTACTTCGCCTCCCCCGCCGCATCCTTGAGCACCCAGCCCTCGTCGCCGTCGCGTCTGAGCGCGACGGCCTCGGGTGTCTCGAAGAACACGACGCCGTCGCGCTCGACGATCACGCCGCGTTTCCGCAGCGCAGCGATGGTCTCGTCGACGTAGCCGGACGTGATGAACGACGACTGGCGATACCAGCTATCGAACCGGATCCCGAGCTTGGCGATGACGCGCTGCGCCTCCGCGACCATCCAGTCCATGGCCATCGGGGCGAACGCCTTGCCCTGCTCCTCGAGCGAGAGATCGCGGTAGCGGGCCCCGTGGCGCTCCTTGATCTGCGCCGCGATGTCCTTTACGTAGTCGCCCTGATAGCCGTCGGCCGGAAGCTCGAGCTCTTCGCCGAAGAGCTGCCGGTAGCGCACGGCGAGCGAGATCCCGAATCGCTTCACCTGCGCCGTCATGTCCTCGACGTAGTACTCGCGTTGCACGCTGGCGCCGGCGAGGGACAGCACGTTCGCGAGCACATCCCCCAGGGGACCGCCGCGCGCATTTCCGACGGTGAGCGGGCCGGTGGGGTTGGCCGAGATGAACTCGACCTGGATCTTCCTTCCCTTGAGGCGCTCTGAGCGGCCGTACGACTCTCCAGCCTTCACCAGCTCGTCGACCTGCGCCCGCAGCCACGTCTCATCGAGCCGCACGTTCACGAATCCGCCGCCGGCGATCTCGACGGAGGCGATCGGGGCCTGCGTCACGACCTCGGCGGCGAGGGCCGCGGCGATGTCCCGCGGATTCCTCCGCAGCGTCTTCGCCAGACGCATCGCGATGCTCGTCGCATAGTCGCCGTGCGCGGCGTTCCCGGGGACCTCGACCTCGATGGGCAGCGCCGTCGTGCCCTCCCAGCCCTTCTCCTTCGCGGCGCGCGCCAGCGCACTGGACAGAGCGGCAGCCACGAGATCGCGGGCGGCAGGGATCACCGTGCGAGTGTGGGCGAATCCGCGCGTGTCGGCACGGTCCGAGCGTTTGGGCTACTCCGCGGTCGTCCCCCAGGACGGGGCGACCAGGACGTCGCCCTGTGGCTCGCGCCCGCGGAAGAGCGTGAACACGAGCGTGGCGCCGACGGCGTAGCAGATCACGAGGACGATGACGTTTACGGTGAAGCCGTCCGGCCCGAGCGCCCCGCGGATCGCGCCGGAGACCGACGAGGCGATCGCGGCGGCGATGCTCCAGGCGAGGGCGAGGGTCGCGTTCACCGCGGCACGCTCCGCAGGCGTGAAGCTCGAGATCGTGTACGCCGACCACGTCGCCTGCGCGCCGTACATGAGCGCGGCGCGCGCCGCGAGAAGGATCACCGTAGCGACGACATTCCCGCTTGACACCGCGAGGAGCGCGAAGGGCAGTGACAGCAGCTCGACGCTGACGACGCCGCGCACCGGACCGAACCGCGAGGCCACGATGCGGCCGTGGAGCAGCGCGCCAAGACTTCCCGCGACGGCGATGATGCCGAGCGCCGCGCCGATCGCGCCGAAGCCGAGGCCGTAGCGATCGGCGAAGAAAAGGTTGATGAAGGGGAAGAAGCTCCCCGCGCCCAGGCCGAAGGCGACCTCGATCGCCGCGAAGCGCATCACGAGCCGGCCCACCTGGGTCGCGGTCGTGCGCGGCACGGCGATGTCGCGGATGAAGAGCACCGGGATCGCCGAGGACGCGCCGACGATCCCGCCGAGCGCCACGAGCGCGCGCAGCGTGAGCGCGTCGTTCTCCCCCGCGCCGAAGAGGCGCGCGACCGGCGACGCCAGGAGGCCGGCGAGGACGCTCGCGAAGAACGCGGCCATGGTGCCGAGCGCGATCTGCTGACCGAAGCGCGAGGAGCGCGAGCGAGCCTCGGTCGCGTCGGCCAGGAGCGCGATGCCGGAGGAGCTCGAGACGATGCCGCCGAGGCCGATGAGCGCCGAGGCGACGACCAGCAGAGGGAACGCATCGACGGTGAGGAGGCCAACGATGCCGACGGCAACGACGACGCCACCCGCGATGATCACCAGGCGGCGCGAGCGACCCACCGCGAAGATGCGCGCGGCGACCACGCCCGCGGCGACGCCGAGCGCCTGCGCGCCGACGAGCGCGCCGAGCGCGAGGCCGTCGAAGCCGAGCGCGCGATAGAGGAAGTTCAGGTAGAAGGTGGTGACGCCGAGACCGAAGGAGCCGAGGGTCGCGGCCGAGATGTACAGATAGGCGTCGCGACGACCGAGCCCCACCGCGGCGCTAGGACTGGCGGCCGAGGACCACCTCGACGACCTGCGTCTGGCTGTCGCGGATGAGCGTGAATCGGACGCGGTCGCCCGGGCGCGTCCTCACCATCAACGAGTTGAGCGGATGCTGCTGATCGATCTGCTGATCGTTCATCTTCGTGATGATGTCACCCACGCGGAGCCCGGCGGTCTCCGCAGGCGACCCGCGCACGAGCGCGGTGACCGTGATGCCCGCGGGCGTGGCGAGCCCGAGCGCGACCGCCTGCCGCGGTGTGAGCGCCTGATAGGTGATGCCGATGAAGCCGCGCACGATCTGCCCGCTCCGGATGAGCTCGTTCGCGATCTCGCGGATGGTGTTGCTCGAGATGGCGAAGCCGAGGCCGGCGGCCTGCGTGTCGGTGTTCGGATCGAGCTGAACGAGCGTGTTCATGCCGACGACCTGTCTTGCCGCGACCCAGATCAAGGGTCCGCCGGAGTTGCCGGGGTTGATGGCGGCGTCCGTCTGGACGAGGTCCTCGAGCACGACGCTCACCGACTCCTGGACGCGCCGTCCCTTCGCGGAGATGACGCCCTCGGTGACGGTGTTCTGGAACTCGCCGAGCGGGCTGCCGATCGCTATCACTGTGGCTCCCACGGGAGCTTTATCACTGTCGGCGAGCGGCGCGGCTACGAGTCCCGCCACGGTGATCTTGAGCACGGCGATGTCGGTCTGCGGATCGCGACCCACGAGCGTCGCCTTGACCGTGCGGTTGTCGGAGAGGATCACGTCGAACGACGCGCCGGCGCCGCCGCCGCGAACGTTCTCGACGACGTGGTTGTTCGTCGCGACGTACCCCTGCTGCGCGTCGATGACGAAGCCGGACCCGCTGGACTGCGGCTGGCCGTTCGAGGTGCGGTTCACCACCGTGACGACCGCGGGCAGCAGGTCGCGGACGACATCGACGATCGTGTCCGAGCCGGCCGGCACGGTGAGCGGCGGCGCGGTCGGCACGGTGCTCGGCTCCGGTGAGATCGCGACGAGATCGCCGGGTGCGCGGCTCACGATGACCGTGGCCGCGGCACCACCCGCGAGCCCGCCAAGGATCACGCCGACGAGCAGGAGCGCGGCCGCGTTCGTTCCGGAGGAGCGCGGCGCCGGCGAGGCAGGGGGCGTCGGCGGAGCGGGCGGTGCGGGCGGCGTGAGCTCGGTCGATGTGGACATCAGGACCCTCTGAGGGTTACCTGCGCGGGCGTCCCGTGGTGTCGGTGCCGGCCGCGGCGGCCTTGCGGCGACGCGCGGTCGGACGCGTGACCTCGGGCTCGACCATCTGACCGATGGCCGTGCCGCGGACCTCGAGATCGACGTGGCCGTCGGGCTCGATCTCGACGGTCCAGGTCATCGAGATCTCGAGCTGCTCGTAGATGCGCTCGAAGCCGTTCTCCGAATTGGAGACCGCGTAGATCGGCTTCGTCGACACGAGGGCCGGCGGATCGATGGCCAGCGTGAGGTCGAAATGCTTCGTGCCGCTGTGCACGACGACCTCGGCGGCGTTGCGCACGTCGATCGGCTTGCTCGCGATGGTCTTGCGCGTCCCGATGGTGATGGTGTCCCCCGGATCGTGCTCCGAGAGGAGGCCGACGTTCGACGTGCTGGTGAAGGTCATCTCGATCGTGTCCTCGCCGTCGTTGCGCAGCCGGTAGCGGACGCCGGCGGCGACGCCCTCGTCGGCGATGCGGATGTCCTTGCGGAGACCGAGGCCCGGCACGGACGCGAGCGCGCGTGCCGGCGGCTCGAGCGTGAGGGAGACCGTGCGCGCCTCGCGCTGCGGCGAGAGCGTGTAGTTCACGGCGTGCAGGTTCACCGGCTCCTCGCGTCCGACGCGGAACGAATCCTGGAAGAACCCGCGACGCCCGGGGTCGTACTCGAGGAGCTTCGAGAGGCCGCGCTCCTTGGCACGAACCGCCTCGTGGATCGACTTCGTCTCCTTCTCGGCGGCCTTGCCGATGAGGACCCTGCCGGCCTTCTCCGCGCGGCGGAGATCCTCGTGCTCGCCTTCGGGCCGTCGTGCGAGCGTGTCGATGAGGTTTGTCGCGGACGGGTACAGGTCCCACTCGATGACCGTGCCGCCCTGCACGTGCACGAAGACCGCGCCGACGTTGCCGCGGAAGATGTACTCGTCGTACCCGTCCACGTCGTAGTCGCGCTGCTCGCCCGCGGCGACGCGCCGCTCGGCGAGGATGCGCTCGGCCTTCAGCAGCGACGCGTACGCGTCGGAGCGCAGGTGCGGGAAGTAGATGCCGCCGAACACGCCGTGCCAGTACACGTCGTTTCCCTGCGCGCGCCAGAGGTTCTGCTGGGCCTGACGGACCTCCTGCGACGCATCGAGGATGCTGCGACGCGCGAGCTCCTCGGACACGATGAGCATGCGTTTGTGCAGCGCGTTCGACTCGGGGTACTTGGCGAAGAAGTTCCGCCACAAAGGCGGCGCGACGAGCGCCTCGAGCTCCTCGCCCAGCTTGTTGCGCGCCTGCGCGTAGCGCCGCGCGGCCTGCGCGTCGAAGGCCCAGGCCGACATCTCGGGATACGCGCCACCCGGGATGTAGATGCGGCGCGCGGGCTTCTGGAAGATCCAGGCGTCCTCGAGCGTCGCGGTCTGGATGAAGTCAGCCTGGGCGATCGCGGTGAAGAACTGCTCGAGCCAGCCGTCCTTGTGGACGCGCTGGTACGTGCCCGGCCACGCGCCGAACTTCTCGCCGTCGTCGGCGTACACGACGAGCTTCGCGCCCGCGGCATGCCGCTCGCGCAGCTCCTTGATCGTGGCGGAGACCTCGCGGAAGGGGATGAGGTAGCGCAGCTTCACGCTGCCGGGGAGCACGACGAGCGGCAGGCCCTGGTCCTCGGTGATGTAGGTCTCGCCGAGCTCGTCCTTCCGGAGGCCGGCCCGCAGGAAGTGCTCGTCGTCGAGCACCGTGTAGGCGATGCCGGCCTCGGCCATGAGCGCGGGCACGTGCGGCTCCCAGACGCGCTCGGTCAGCCATGCGCCGAGCGGCCGGCGGCCGAAGATCG
>JBGQFO010000121.1:0-6334 GCA_041496945.1 Candidatus Limnocylindria bacterium
AGCCCGGACGCGGCATCTTCGACGCGGCGACCCGGATGCTCGGCACGAGTCCGGCCCAGACGCTCATGGTCGGCGACGATGCGGTGAGCGACGCCGGCGCTGCCGCTGCCGGGCTCGCGGTCTACATCCTCCCGCCGCACGCCGGGCACGGGACCGAACGCGGTCTTCGTCGGGTCGTCGAGCTCGTCGACCGGTCTCGGGCGTGACCGATCGCCCGCCCGCGGCGGTCGAGCGCGACGTCCTGGCGATCGCGAAGACGGTCGCGGCGAACGACTTCCCGGTCGAGCGCCAGGCCGTGCTGGGGGTGGACCGCGAGACTGGACGGCTGGTCCGTCTCTCACCCTTCCCGTGGAAGGGGAACGACACGGATCCGCCGATCGCCAAGTGGTCGTGGGTGCAGGTGACCGCGGGCCCCGATCCACGCGATCCGCGTCCCGAGACGCTCTCCGTGGCGGGCGAGATCGCGACGACCGGCTACGTCGACGCGAAGGACGCCTGGCGCCTCCGCTGGCCGTTCGTGCGTTCCCATCTGCAGGGCTCGGTCGAGGCCCTGGCCGAGCTCGCGCGGCAGCGCGTGGCCACCCTGGGCTTCGTTCGCGCGGCCGAGGGCGACATCGTGCAGCTGCCGCTGCGCTATCGCTTCCGCTGCGCGAGCGACGACTGCCCGACGACGCACGAGCTGCCGATCCTGGACTGGGAGATCCACGAGATGGCGCGTCTTGCGCGCGAGCGGTTCGGCGCGCAGTGGGCCACGCGCTTCCGCGAGTCGTGGGGCTCGGCGCTCTTCACGCGATACGACGTGCACCTCCTGCTCTCGTCGTATGCCCAGTCGCCGTCGAAGCTCTTCGTGGCCGGCCTCTTCTACCCGCCACGCGAGCCCGAGGACGCGCACACCCATCTGCATCACCAGGAACATAGGCAGCACGTGCTCGAGGAGCGCGAGGGCTCGGGTCGGGGCGACTAGACCTTTCCCACCAGCTGCTTCGGGACATCGTGTCGCTCCATGCCGATCTCGGACTTCTTGCCGTGGTGACCGTGGGGGAAGATGCGCAGCAGGAGGAACGTGCCGGTGAGGTCGTCATCGACTCGCTCGACGATGAGCGACGGACCCCAGCGGGAGTCGAACGTGTCCGCGACGGCGGGCTTCCGTGCGCCGGGCTCGAAGCCCTCCCTGTCCCACTGCAGGACCGCGTAGCTGCGGACGATGCGCTCCTCATCACCGCCCTCGTCGGGCCGCCAGCGGTGGAGGCCGGGATGCTCGCGCTGACAGACCGCCGGCGAGCCGGAGTGCATCGTGACCCATTTGTAGACGTCGGCGTCCTTGCTCTGCGCGCCCTGGGGATATTTCGCGCGATGCTGCTGCTCACCGACGGTGCAGAGGTAGTAGAAGAGCATCGGGCGCAGTATATGGACGTGCGCGCGATGACGATCGAGGTGCAGGGCCTGCGGACGCGCGTGCTCGTGTCGGGCGACGCGATGCCGCGATCCGACGGCTCGCGCGACGCACCGGTCCTCATGATCCACGGCGTCGGTGGCTGGGCCGAGAACTGGCGCGAGGTCATGGGCCCGATCGCCGACAGTGGGCGGGGTGCGATCGCCGTGGATCTTCCGGGATTCGGCGAGAGCCAGGCGCCGGGGCGTGTCCCGTACTTCGGTCCGAGGAACGCCTACTACCCGAGCTTCGTGCTCGCGTTGCTGGACGCGCTCAAGCTGAGCGCGGTACATGTCCTGGGGAACTCGATGGGCGGCGCGGTCGCGTACATGACCGCGGTGACCGCGCCGGAGCGCGTGCGGTCGCTGACGCTCGCGGCGAGCGGCGGGCTCGGGACGGACATCGCGCTCTTCCTGCGCCTCGCGACGCTCCCGGGGATGATCACCCTCGCGAGGCTCGTCGGGGATCCGCGCCAGGGACGGAGCGTCCTGCGCACGTGCTTCTTCGATCCCACGCGCATCCCGCCGACGCTGTACGAGGAGTCGGAACGGTACGGCTTCGCCTCGTACCCGGAGTTCGTCCGCGCCTTGCGCCACGGCGTGTCGATCCGCGGCGTGAAGCCCGGGCTGCGCGCGCACTGGATGGCGCAGGCGCCCCGGTACCGCGGTCCGGTCCTGGTGGTGTGGGGCCGCGAGGATGCGGTCCTCCCGATAAGCCATCTCGCCGATGCGAAAGCCGTGTTCCCCCAGGCGGAAGTGCGCATCATCGAACGCTGCGGCCATCTGGCGATGATCGAGCGGACGGAGGAATTCCTCGCGTCCTTCCTGCCCTTCATCCAGGGCGCCGAGGCGGCCGCGGCTGCCTGACGCGAGCATCCCACAGGGTGCACCATTGACAGCGAACGAATGAAGACGGGCGAACGTCCCGCGACCGCCATCACCACGCCACGCGCACAGGTGGCACTCACGCGAGAGCAGGTCATCACCGACTACCGGCTCGCCGTGCGCAGCCGAGCGGCGAGCGAGCTCGGACGGCGGGAGGTGCTGGTCGGCCGGGCGCCCTTCGGCATCTTCGGCGACGGCAAGGAGATCGCCAATCTCGGGCTGGCGCACGCCTTCCGGCCCGGTGACTGGCGGAGCGGCTATTACCGCGACCAGACGTTCCATCTCGCCGTCGGCCTGGCGACGCTCGAGCAGATGTTCGCGCAGCTGTACGCCGACGCCGACCTCGCGCGCGAGCCCTTCTCGGCGGGCCGTCAGATGTCCAACCACTACGCGACGCGAACGCTCGACGAGCGCGGTCGCTGGCGCGATCTGCTCACGCAGGGACAAAGCGCCTCGGACGTCTCGCCCGTCGGCGGGCACGTGCCGCGCTCGCTCGGCCTCGCGTGGGCGTCGAAGCTGTACCGGACCTCGCCCGGCCTCCACGCCGTCTCCGGCGGCTTCTCACGGAACGGCGACGAGGTCTGCTTCTGCACCATCGGCAACGCCGGAACGACCGAGGGCCTCTTCTGGGAATCGGTGAACGCCGCGGGCGTGCTCCAGGTCCCGCTCGTCGTCGCGGTGTGGGACGACGGCTACGGCATCTCCGTGCCGAACGAGCTCCAGACGACGAAGAGCTCGATCTCGGCCGCGCTCGCGGGGATGCAGCGTGACGGCGGTCCCGGCTACGAGATCCGCGTCGTGAAGGGGTGGGACTACGTCGGTCTGATCGACACGTTCGCCGAGGTGACCGCGATCGCCCGCCGCGAGCACGTGCCCGCGCTCGTTCACGTGATCGAGGTCACACAGCCGCAGGGCCACTCGACCAGCGGCAGCCACGAGCGGTACAAGTCCGCGGAGCGCCTGCGGTTCGAGGTCGAGGCCGATCCCATAAAGCGCATGCGCGAATGGATGATCCAGGGTGGCATCGCCGACGCGGCCACGCTTGACGAGCAGGAGCGTCGTGACCGTGCGGAGGTCGAGGCGGTCCGCGAGCGCGCATACGAGGCCTTCATCGCGCCGCTCCGCCGCGAGCGCGACGAGGCCGCATCGCTCCTCGCGTCCGCCGCCGGCGAGACCGGCACCGACCTGGGCCCGCTGGTCGCCGAGCTGCGCGAGGCAGCGGACCCGACCCGCAGGCTCGTCGGAGCCACGACGTTCCGCGCGCTCGTCGCGCTGCGCGGTCGCCCGGGTCCGGCGCGCGACGCGCTGGCGACGTTCGTCAAACGGCATCGCGAGCGGAACGAGACGCGTTACACGTCACACCTGCTCAGCACGTCCGACGAGTCGCCCCTGCGCGTGGCATCGGTCGCGCCGCGCTACCTGCCCGACGCGGAGACCGTGGACGGCCGTGTCGTGCTGCTGCGCTGCTTCGACGCCCACCTCGGACGCGATCCGCGGATCGTCGTGCTGGGGGAGGACGTCGGGGTCCTCGGCGACGTCAACCTCGTCTACGAGGGTCTGCAGGCGAAGTACGGGAAGCAGCGGGTCGTCGACACCGGGATCCGCGAGGCGACGATCCTGGGGCAGGGGATCGGCGCAGCGATGCGGGGCCTCCGCCCCATCGTCGACATCCAGTACATCGACTACCTGCTCTACGCGCTCGAGATCGCGTCCGACGACCTCGCCACCCTCCATCACCGGACGGCCGGCGGGCAGAAGGCGCCCGTGATCATCCGCACCAAGGGACATCGCCTCCAGGGGATCTGGCACACCGGCTCGCCGATGCAGATGATCCTCGGCACCCTCCGCGGCATGCACGTCTGCGTGCCGCGGGACATGACGCAGGCCGCCGGCTTCTACAACACGCTGCTCCGCGGCGACGATCCAGCCCTGGTCATCGAGGTGCTGTCGGGCTACCGCTTGAAGGAGCGCGTGCCGGCGAATGTCGGCGACTTCACGCTCCCGCTCGGCGTGCCCGAGACGATCCGCGCGGGCCGCGACCTCACGCTCGTGACGTACGGCGCGCTGTGCCGCATCGCGAACGAGGCCGCCGACGACCTCGCGAAGGTCGGGATCGACGTCGAGATCGTCGACGCGCGCACGCTCCTGCCGTTCGACACCGGCAAGCTCATCGGCGCGAGCGTCGCGCGGACCGGGGCGCTGCTCATCGTCGACGAGGATCTGCCGGGCGGCGCATCCGCGTACATCCTCCAGCAGGTCCTCGACGCGCAGCGTGCCATCGATCACCTCGACGTACCCGCCCGCACGCTCACCGCGACCGCGTCGCGGACGCCCGTGGGCACGGACGCTGACTACTTCACCAAGCCGAGCCGTGAGGGCGTCTTCGCGGCGGCCTACGCGATCGCCCGCGAGCGCGACCCGGGGTCATTCCCGCCGCTCATGGATGACGAGCGATGACCGAGAAGTCGAACGTGCAGGCGGTGCACGACACGCTGCTCGCGGAGTTCCGGCGCGACGAGCGCTACATCCTCCTGGGTGAGGACGTCGGGGTCCGGGGTGGCGTGTTCCGCGTGTCCGACGGCTTCATCGAGGAATTCGGGAAGGATCGGATCATCGACACGCCAGTGGCCGAGTCGGCCATCGTAGGCGTCGCGATCGGGGCCGCGCTCGGCGGCCTGCTCCCGGTGGCCGAGATGCAGTTCGCGGATTTCAGCGCGCCCGCGTTCGAGCAGATCGTGGACGAAGCCGCGCGCATCCGGTACCGCAGCAATGGCGGCTACGGCGTGCCGCTGGTCATCCGGATGCCGTGGGGTGGCGGGATCCGCGGCGCGCTCTACCACTCGCAGTCGGTGGAGGCGTTCTACGCCCACGTCCCGGGCCTCAAGGTCGTCGTGCCGAGCACGCCGCGCGACATCGCCGGGATGCTGCGGGCGGCGCTCCGGGATCCCGACCCGGTCATCTTCCTGGAACACAAGGCGACGTACCGGGCGGTGAAGGGCGACGTGCCGGACGATCCCGACTTCGTCATCCCGCTGGGGCCCGCGGACGTGAAGCGCGAGGGGACCGACATCACTGTGTACGCCTACGGCCTCATGCTCCACCACTCGCTGCGCGCCGCGGAGGAGCTCGCGAAGGACGGGATCTCCGTGAACGTCGTCGATGTCCGGAGCCTCCGCCCGCTGGACGCGGCGACCATCCTCCGGGAAGCGCGGAAGACCGGAAAGTGTTTGGTCGTGTATGAGGACAACCGCATGTTCGGGGCGGGGGCCGAGATCGCCGCGCTGATCGCCGAGGAGGCCTTCGACGCGCTCGACGCTCCGGTCATGCGCCTGGGTGGACCCGAGGTGCCCGCGATGCCGTACAACAAACCACAGGAGGACTGGTTCATGCCAGACGCCTCCAAGATCGCGACCAAGATGCGCGAGCTTGCGGCGTATTAGGTAGGGGTGAGCATGTTCGAGCTGAAGATGCCAAAGCTCGGTGAGTCGGTCACCGAGGGGACGATCGGGAAGTGGCTCAAGCGCCCGGGCGAGAAGGTGAACAAGTACGACCTCCTCGTCGAAGTGCAGACGGACAAGGTGAACACCGAGATCCCGTCGCCCGTCTCCGGCACGCTCCGCGAGGTCAGGGTCGAGGAGGGGCAGACGGTCCCGATCGGCACGCTCCTCGCGATCTTCGATACGGCCGATGAGTCGGTGGCCGCGTCGCCGGCGGCCGCCCGGCCTGCTCCGTCGCAGCCGCCGGCGTCGGCGTCTCGGACAAACGCGGCGGCTCTGACCGGCGAGCCCGTGGGCGGCAGTGCGCTTCCGCAGCGACTGTCCTCGACGCCGACGCCTGCGGCTGCTCCTTCGGCAGCACCTCAATGGACGTCGTCCTCCAGTCCCGCCGCCGGTCCTGCTCGGTCACCGGCCTACGCGGCCGCCTCGGCCGGTGGCAACGGCCAGACGCGTGCCGATCTCTCCGAGGTGCGGGCGACGCCGGCGGTGCGCAAGCTCGCGGCGGAGAACGACGTCGACAT
>JBGQFO010000122.1:0-6317 GCA_041496945.1 Candidatus Limnocylindria bacterium
ACGTGCAGGAGTACATCGACAAGCCCGGCCGCGACATCCGCGCCTTCGTCGTCGGCGACGAGACGATCTGCGCGATCTACCGCTACTCGGAGCACTGGATCACGAACACGGCGCGCGGCGGGCGCGCCGAGAACTGCCCGGTCACCCCCGAGCTCGCCGCGCTCTGCGTGAAGGCGGCGAAGGCCGTCGGCGGCGGCGTCCTCGCGATCGACGTCCTCGAGCGCGACGGCGAGCTCCTGGTGAACGAGGTGAACTACACCATGGAGTTCCGGAATTCCATCGACACGACCGGGGTCAACATCCCCGCGCGGATGATCGACTACGTCCTCGCGGTCGCGAAGAACGGCAAGTAGGTGCGCGTAGGCATCGTCGGCGCCGGTGGCTACGCCGGCGGCGAGCTCCTCCGCCTGCTCCTCACGCATCCCGAGGTGCGCGAGATCGTCGCGGGGTCGGCGTCGCTCGCGGGCAAGCCGGTGACCGCCGCGCATCCGAACCTCCGCAAGCGAACGGACCTGCAGTTCGTGCCGTACGACGGGGTGACCGGCTGCGACGTGCTCTTCCTCTCACTGCCGAACGGCGCGCAGCGCGCGCCGGAGTTCGAAGGTCGCGCGAAGCTGGTGATCGACCTCTCCAGCGACCACCGGCTTCGCGACGCGAAGGACTACGAGCGCTGGTACGAGAGTGCCCATCCCGATCCGGCATCGCTCGGGCGATGGGTCTATGGCATCCCCGAGCTCCATCGCGATCGCATCAAGGGCGCGACGCGCCTGACCGGCGCCGGCTGCAACGCGACGGCGACGATCCTCGCGCTCCTGCCGCTCTTCGCGGCCGATGTGGTCGACCGCTCCCGACCCGTCGTGGTGGAGTGCAAGGTCGGTTCCAGCGAGGGCGGGCGGGAGCCCTCCGAGGACTCGCATCACCCCGAGCGCGTCGGTGTGGTGCGGTCGTTCCGGCCGGTCGGCCATCGCCACACCGCGGAGGCGGAGCAGGAGCTCGCGCTCGGCGGCGCGAAGCCGCGGGTGGACCTGTCGGTGACGAGCGTCGAGCTGGTGCGTGGCGTCCTCGCGACGGCCCACGTCGCCCTCAGCCGGCCGCTCGAGGACAAGGACCTCTGGAAGATCTACCGCGAGCGCTACGCGAGCGAGCCCTTCGTCCGCATCGTGAAGGAGCGCACCGGCATCTTCCGCTATCCGGAGCCGAAGCTCCTCGCCGGTACGAACTTCGCCGACGTCGGCTTCGCGGTCGATCCGCGCGGCGATCGCGTCGTCGCGCTCTGCGCCATCGACAACCTGGTGAAGGGCGCGGCGGGGAACGGCGTGCAGGCGATGAACGTCGCGCTCGGCCTCGACGAGAAGCTCGGCCTCGGCTTCGTCGGCCTGCACCCCTAGCGCCGGGTAGGCTTCGGGCATGCCACTGCGCGCGGTCGTGAAGGCCGGAGGCTCGAAGGGCGTCTCGCGTGACGCGGTCGCGGACCTCGTTGCCCAGATCGCGCGGCAGGACGAGATCGTGCTCGTCCACGGCGCCTCGGCCGAGACCGACCGCCTGGCCGAGGCGCTCGGCGTGCCGCAGGAGCAGATCACCTCGCCGTCCGGGCACACCAGCCGTCGCACGGACCGGCGCACGCTCGAGGTGTTCGCGCTCGCGGCCCTGGGGGTCGAGAACTTCCAGTACGTGGAGAAGCTGCAGCAACGGGGCATCGACGCCGTCGGCCTCTCCGGGCTCTCCGGCCGTCTGCTCGTCGCGAAGCGGAAGGACGTGCGCGCGGTGCGCGACGGCAAGACGATCCTGCTGCGCGACGACTACACCGGGACGGTCGAGGCGGTGAACCTCCCGCTGCTCACGCAGTTCATCGGTCCGGGACGCGTGCCCGTCATCGCCCCGCTCGCGCTCTCCACCGACAACGAGGCGCTCAACGTCGACGGCGACCGGGTCGCGGCACGCATCGCCGCGGCGATCGACGCCGACGCGCTGCTGATCCTCACCAACGTCCCGGGCCTGCTCCGCGACGTGAACGACCCCACCTCGCTCGTGGCCGAGGCGACGCTCGAGGAGGCCGAGGCCCTGGCGCATGGCCGGATGAAGAAGAAGATCCTCGCGGCCCGCGAGGCGCTCGAGGCCGGCGTCGAGGAGGTCGTCATCCGCTCCGCGGCGCTCGACCCTTCCATCCGCACGGTGATCCGCAGTTGAGCGGCAGGGTGGTGGGCCCGTGACGGTCGAGCGGAAGTCGGCGATCGCGCGCGAGGACGCGCACACCAGCGGGCTCTACCAGAAGCGCCCGCTGGTCATCGTGCGCGGCGAGGGCGCGACGCTGTACGACGAGGACGGGCGCTCGTATATCGATTGCGTCGCCGGCCAGGGGATCGCGAGCCTCGGCCACGGCAACCGCGCCGTTGCCGATGCCATCGCCGAGCAGGCCCGCACGCTCGCGACCTCGACCGAGCTCTTCTACAACGACCGCCGGGCCGAGCTGTACGACGTCCTGGCGTCCATCCTCCCGGCGGCGCTCGACCGATTCTTCCTCTGCAACAGCGGCGCCGAGGCCGTCGAGGGCGCGCTGAAATTCGCGCGCATGGCCACGAAGCGTCCGCGCGTCGTCGCCACGATGCGGGGCTTCCATGGGAAGACGATGGGCGCGCTCGCGGCGACGTGGGGCCCGGAGTATCGCGAGGCGCTCGGCGGCGCGGGGCTCTTCCCCGGGTCGTCGCACATACCGTTCAACAAGCCCGAGGCGCTCGATGCCGCGATCACGGCGGACACGGCCGCGTTCATCGTCGAGCTCGTGCAGGGCGAAGGCGGTGTGCGGCCGGCGACGCGCGAGTTCATCGACGAGGCCGCGCGTCTCTGCCGCGAGCGCGGCGTCCTCCTGGTGATCGACGAGGTCCAGACCGGGTTCGGCCGCACCGGCACGATGTTCGCGCTCGAGCAGTACGGCGTGGTGCCGGACATCCTGTGCCTGGCGAAGGCGGTCGCGGGCGGCGTGCCGATGGGCGTCGTCGCGTTCTCGCGCGCGGTCGGCGAGCTGCCGAAGCGCTCGCACTCGACGACCTTCGGCGGGAACCCGCTCGCCTGCGCCGCGGCGGTCGCGGCCATCGGCGAGATGCGGCGCCTCGACATCGTCCGCAACGCGCGTGAGCGCGGCGCGCAGCTGCGCGACGGCATGACCGCGATCCGCTCGGACAAGGTGCGGGAGATCCGCGGGCTCGGCCTGCTTTTCGGCATCGAGCTGAAGGAGAACGCCGGACCCACGATCAAGGCGCTGCAGGACAAGGGCGTCCTCACCCTCGGCGCGGGACCCACGGTCGTGCGGTATCTGCCGCCGCTCGTCATCACCGCCGAGCAGATCGACCAAGTCATCGCCGCGACACGAGCGGTGCTCGCCTAGGGATGCCGCCCTCGCTGGAGTCGAAGGCAGTCAACGCACTGGGCCGACGCCTTGCGAAAAGCGACATTCCGCAGCGGGAGGATGTTGAGACGCTCGCCCGATTACAGGGCGAGTACCAGGCCGCGGCGATCCCACTCAGCCGGGAGCTCGCGCAGCTGGTGGTTCGTTGGAACGCGCAAGTCCCGAGCCCACAGTTGACGGTGAACTCGCGGGCGAAGACATCCGGAACGATCGTCGAAAAGGTTCGGCGCGGGACTCGACTCAGCACGATGCAAGACATCTTCTGGTTCCGTGTCAGCGCCAGCGCCGTCTCGTTCTCCCACTCCGACCAAGACAAATTCGCCAGCGAGCTCACGGCGCGCCTCCCCGGCTCAAAGACTGTTGATCGCCGTGCCAATCCCAGCCACGGTTATCGGGCCGTCCACGTCGTCACCGAAGTCGACGGATTTCCGATCGAGGTTCAAATCCGAACGTACTTCCAGGATGCCTGGGCCAACCAGACCGAGGCACTTGCGGATGAGTGGGGCCGCGGAATTCGCTACGGACTACCGCCGAACGGCGACAGCCCCGAGAGGATCGCAGGAAGGGCGCGTGTGCTTACGCTCAACGAAGCCGTTTCAGATCGTATGCACGATATCGAGCTCGCGATCGAGGCAGCGAGCGTGACCATCAGTCGCGAGGTCCGAGAGGGCAAGCTTAAGACGGCGGACGCGATCGCGGCGCACGTCGACAAGCGGATCCCTGATCTCATCGACGAATCGCAGAACGCGTTGTTGACGGCGCTCAAAGCATTCAACGACGAAAAGAAGGCGGTAGGATGAGCTCATGAGGTACTTCGTGATCGTTTATGACCGCCGGCAGGGACGCAGGCTGGTCACCCGTGAATTCAACGAGTCCGAACGCGACGCAGCGCTCGCCGAGCGTCTGCACGAAATGGTGAGCCGTCGAGAGCAGAAAGACGTCGAAGTCGTCTTGTTCGGTGCAAATTCACTTGACGATCTGAGAAAGACGCACTCGCGCTACTTCCAGTCTGCTGAAGAAATCGGCGCGGGAATTGACCCGTACAAGCGCTGACCCAATCGAGGGACAGCTGAGAGCCGGCTACTAACTCGCCTAGACTCACCTCATGGCGACCGCGCCCGCGCTCCCGGGCGGATTCGAGCTTCCGCTCGAGCCGCGCCTCCCGCGTCTCGGCTCCGTCGATGCCGTCGGCCTCGAGGAGCGCGCGGCCATGCTGGCCACGCGCTCGATAAAGCGTGCGTCGAAGGTCTTCGCGCTCGATCTCGCGATCCGGTGCATGGACCTCACGACCCTCGAAGGCGCCGACACGCCAGGCAAGGTCGCGGCGCTCTCCTCGAAGGCCATCCGGCCCGACCCGACCGACCCGGGCATCCCGTCGGTGGCCGCCATCTGCGTGTATCCGAACCTCGTCCCGGCCGCGCTCGAGCGCACCAAGGGGACGAGCGTGAAGGTCGCCTCGGTCGCGACCGCGTTCCCCTCGGGCCAGGCGCCGCTCGACGTGAAGCTGGCCGAGGTGCGCGACGTCGTCGCGATGGGCGCGCACGAGGTCGACATGGTCATCGATCGCGGCGCGTTCCTCTCCGGCCGCTACGCGCAGGTGTACGACGAGATCGTCCAGGTGAAGGAGGCCTGCGCCGGCAGGGCCCACCTCAAGGTCATCCTCGAGACGGGCGAGCTCGGCAGCTACGACAACGTGCGCCGCGCAGCCCTTCTGGCGATCGCGGGTGGCGCGGATTTCATCAAGACCTCCACGGGCAAGGTGTCGACGAACGCGACGCTTCCGGTCGCGCTGTGCATGCTCGAGGTCATCCGCGACGTGCACGAGGAGACCGGTCGCGTCGTGGGGTTGAAGGTCGCCGGCGGGATCCGCCAAGCGAAGCAGGCCGTGCAGTACCTCGTGCAGGTCTACGAGACGCTCGGCCCGGCCTGGCTGACGCCTGATCGGTACCGGATCGGCGCCTCCAGTTTGCTGAACGACATCCTCATGCAGCTGCGCAAGGAAAGGACGGGGCGTTATCAGAACCCCGACTACTTCACCATTGACTGACGTGAAGACGCCAGCCCCCGTGACCGAGGGTGGCAGGGACGCAGTCCTTGCGAAGAGCAAGAGGGCGGCGATCGTCTCCAAGTGGGACTACGCGCCGGCGCCCGAGGCGAAGGACCTCGTGAAGATCGCCGATCGCTACGGCCTGTTCATCGGCGGGAAGTTCGTCGAGCCGCTCAGCAAGCAGCGCTACACGACCATCGACCCCTCGAGCGAGGAGCCGCTCTCGGAGATCGCGCAGGCCGGCAAGGCCGATGTCGCGAAGGCGGTGCGTGCGGCACGCGATGCTTACACCCGCCGCTGGTCGACCCTCCGGCCGTCGGAGCGCGCGAAGTATCTCTACCGCATCGCGCGCATCCTCCAGGAGCGCTCCCGCGAGTTCGCGGTGCTCGAGTCGCGCAACGGCGGCAAGCCCATCCGCGAGTCGCGCGACGTCGACCTGCCGCTCGCGGCCGCGCACTTCTTCTACTACGCCGGATGGGCGGACAAGCTCGAGTACGCGTTCCCGAACCGGAAGCCGCGGCCCATCGGCGTCGCGGGGCAGATCATCCCCTGGAACTTCCCGCTGCTCATGCTCGCGTGGAAGATCGCGCCGGCGCTCGCCGCGGGCAACACTGTGGTGCTGAAGCCCGCCGAGACGACGCCGCTCACCGCGCTCCTCTTCTGCGACGTCCTGCGCCAGGCCGAGCTTCCGCCCGGCGTCGTGAACATCGTCACCGGGTACGGCGAAACCGCCGGCGCTGCACTCGCGTCACACTTGGATGTCGACAAGGTGGCCTTCACCGGGTCGACCGAGGTTGGCAGGGAGATCATGCGCGCTGCGTCCGGCAACTTGAAGCGTGTCTCGCTCGAGCTCGGTGGCAAGTCGCC
>JBGQFO010000123.1:0-6289 GCA_041496945.1 Candidatus Limnocylindria bacterium
GCACATCACGAGCACGCAGGGGCCGAGCGTGAAGCTCGTCCTCAGCGAGACGCTCGCGATCGCGAGGCCCGCGGCCTAGTACAATTCGGACAACTTCATAGCCAAAGAAGCCGGCACCCCGAAAGGGGATAAGTCCTGCGGAGGCAAGAGTGAACGCGGCGACGCCGCGTGAGCCCTCGTTTCCGCGCTCGGGAACGGGGGTTTTCGTTTGTAGAAGGGGGAGTCATTGGCGAAGACAAAGACCGGGCCAAAGGTGAAGCGCAAGGGCGGCGGCGTGCCGGCGAAGAGCCGTGCCGTCGACGCGCTCGCGGAGCAGATGGCCGGGTCGACCGCGCTCATCGTCACCCAGTACCGCGGGCTCAAGGTCGCCGAGATCCAGGGCCTGCGCAAGCGCCTTCGTCCGCGCGGTGTCGAGTACCACGTCGTGAAGAACAGCCTGCTCACGCGCGCCGCGTCGAAGACCAAGCGCGACGCCCTCGCGGGGCTGCTCTCGGGTCCGACCGCGATCGCCATGTCCAGTGGCGACGAGGTCGAGCTGGCGAGGGGGCTCATGGACGAGGCGCGCGTCCTCAAGGCGCTGCGCATCGTCGGCGGACTTCTCGGCGGGCAGACCGTCACGGCCGAGGACATCTCGGCCCTCGCCAGGCTGCCGGGCCGCGCGTACCTGCAGGGTCAGATCGTGGGGAGCATCCAGGCGCCCCTCGGCCAGCTGACCGGCCTGCTCGAAGCACCGTTCCGCAACCTCGTACACGTGCTGACCGCGCGGTCGGCCTAACAAAAGGAGAGTGACTGTGGCAACCGATACCGAAAGCAACCCGAAGTTCGACAAGCTCGCCGGCGAGCTCGAGTCCTGGTCGATCCTGGAGATCGCCAGGTTCGGCAAGTTCCTCCAGGACCGCTGGGGGGTCAGCGCCGCACCGGTCGCCGTGGCCGCCGCCGCGGGCGGAGGCGGGGGAGCTGCCGCCGAGGTCGAGGAGAAGACCGAATTCACCGTCCTCCTGAAGGCAGCCGGCGCGTCCAAGATCAATGTCATCAAGACGGTCCGCGAGATCACCGGTTTGGGCCTGAAAGAGGCCAAGGACCTCGTGGACGGGGCTCCCAAGCCGGTCAAGGAGAACATCGGCAAGGACGAGGCCGAGGCGATCAAGAAGAAGCTGGAAGACGCGGGCGCGGACGTCGAGCTGAAGTAAAAGGAACCGGTCGCCTGTTCTGCTTCCGTAATTGGTAGCGCAACCGGCCACCGATATCGTTCTCGCAGCGATCCTGCCGTCTAGGTCGGTGGGCTCGCGAAAGGTGCCGGACCGGGGCCCGCAAGGGCTCCGGTTTGGTTTTTCCTAGCATCTCCCTCATGCCCTCCGGCTTCCGCACGATCATCGAGCCGTTCCGCATCCACTCCGTCGAGCCGCTGCGGATGACCACCATCGAGGAGCGCCAGGCGCGCATCCGCGAGGCGCACTACAACCTCTTCGCCGTCCGGGCGGAGGACGTCCTCATCGACCTCCTCACCGATTCCGGCACCGGTGCGATGTCGCGTGACCAGTGGGCAGGCATCCAGCGCGGCGACGAGAGCTACGCGGGCTCCCCGTCGTGGTTCCGGTTCCTGGCGGCGGTCCAGGCGCTCTTCCCGTTCACGCACGTCATCCCCACGCACCAGGGCCGGGCCGCGGAGCGGATCCTCTTCTCGTCGGTCGCCGGCCCGGGGAAGGTCGTCCCGAACAACACCCACTTCGACACGACCCGGGCGAACGTCGAGGCCACCGGCGCCGAGGCGGTCGACCTCGTCATCCCGGAGCGACGGCAGCCGCGGACCATCCATCCGTTCAAGGGGAACATGGACGTAGCGGCGCTCGAGGCGCTCCTGGCCAAGCGCGCCGCCGACGTCCCGCTGGTCATGGTCACGGTGACGAACAACTCGGGCGGGGGACAGCCCGTTTCTCTCGCGAACCTCCACGCCGTGCGGGCGGTCTGCGACGCCCACGGCGTGCCGCTGTTCCTCGACGGCTGCCGTTTCGCGGAGAACGCCTGGTTCATCAAGATGCGCGAGCCCGGTCAATCGGAGCGGCCGGTGGTGGACATCGTGCATGAGATGGCGTCGCTCGCCGACGGCATGACCATGAGCGCAAAGAAGGACGGCCTGGCGAACATCGGCGGCTGGCTGGCCATGAATGACGACGCGCTGGCCGAGCGCTGCCGGAACCTCCTCATCCTCACCGAGGGCTTCCCGACCTACGGGGGCCTCGCCGGCCGCGATCTCGAGGCCATCGCGCAGGGCCTCGCCGAGGTCGTGGACGAGGACTACCTGCGCTACCGCATCCGCTCGACCGAGTATCTCGCGGACGCGCTGGTCGAGAGCGGCGTCCCGATCGTGCAGCCCGCCGGCGGGCACGCCGTGTACATCGACGCGCGGGCGCTTCTGCCGCACATCCCTCCGCTCAAGTACCCCGGACAGTCGCTCGCCGTCGCCCTCTACGAGGCGGGCGGGATCCGCAGCGTCGAGATCGGCACGGTCATGTTCGGCCGCCACCCGGACGGCACCGAGGCGCCCGGGGCCATGGACCTCGTGCGCACGGCGATCCCGCGCCGCACGTACACGCAGAGCCACATCGACTACGTCATCGAGGTCGTGAGGTCCGTTGCCGCACGCGCCGCTCAGCTCCCTGGCTACCGTATCGTCTGGGAGCCGCAGCAGCTCCGTCACTTCACCGCGCGCTTCGAGCCCTGCTGAGCGAGGGGGTCATCACGATGAACGGCGACAAGAAACGGTGGCGTCCCGGTCGCGGCGGATGCGGATGCTTCACCGGCTGCGGGAGCTTCATCTTCGTGTTCCTGCTCGGCGGCGCGCTCAGCCTCTTCGGCGCGGTCTGCGGGCTCGGCGTCTCGGTCGGCGTCCCGTTCACCCAGAACAACCTGACCCTGGCGGGGTCGATCGGCGCGAAGGACAAGGTCACGACCGGGCTCCCGAGCTACACCGAGGGGCGGCTCGCGGGGAACCAGAACTTCATCAACCAGTCAGGCACGCTGACCGTAGGCCCGGCGGAGGGCGTCTACCTCTTCGTCGTCGGCGCCCAGCCCGGCGCGCCGGCCATCGACCTACACCTGTACCTGCGCTAGACGAAAGCCGGTCCTGAGACCGGTCAGCGACCGAACTGATTCCGAGCGCCCCTGTTCCGATGGTGTCGAAGTCGTTCAGTGGCACTAACCTGCCCGGCGAGCACGTGACGGCCCGTGCCGCTCACGGCTGGGGAGGGCGCGATGGCCGGACTCGTCGACTTCAAAGGACGCATGCCCTACGCGAGCGAGCTCTCCGGTGTCTTCCAGCCGCTGCTCGGGTGGCGTGGCGCGTCGGGACGGCGCATCCAGCGGCGCGCGCTCATCGAGCGCGTCTCCGCGGTCGCCGCTCGGGGCATCGGCGCCGGACCGGCCGCCGGACTGGGGCTCCCCGCAGACTTCCGCAGCGGCGTCGCTGTCCTCGATCAGCTCGTCGCGCTCGCCGCCGCCCGTTATCCCGGTCGGGCCGACCTGCAGCCCGACGAATGGCGCGCGCTGCTGACCCCGGACGTCGTCCAGTCGGCCGTCGATGGTGCGAGCCGCGCGATGCCGGGGCCCGAAGCCGCGTTCGCCGTGCGGTCGATGCCGAGCCCGCTCGCCTCCTTTCACCAGAGCGCCGGCGCGATCGTGTCGCAGATGGTGGCGCAGCAGCCGGACGCGCTGAACAGCCTCTTGCCCGCGAACGCGAGCGCGGTCGCCCTCGACTACCTTTCGCGCTTTCCGCGCCTGGCGGACGCCGTGCTGACGCCCATCGGCCTGCTCGAGCTGTTCCGTCAGTACTTCTTCGAGTTCGACAGCTTCCTCGGGCCGCCCGTCGCCCACGTCTGGGTATCGCCCGGGGCGACGGTGGAGCTCATCGAGAGCACGGTCCAACGACGCGTCGTCGAACGCTCGATCGAGTCCCTGGTCGAGGTGACGACGAAGTCCGAAATGACGATCGAGACGAAGGACGAGCTCTCCGAGGCCGTGAAGCAGGACAACGCCGACGACATGAAGGTCGCCCTCAGCGCGAGCGGGGGCTTCAACGTCGGTGTCGCGCACGGCGAGGCGTCGGCGACCTTCGACCTGAACCAGCACCGGCAGACGGCGATGGAGCAGACCCACAAGCGCTCTCGGGCACAGACCGAGAAGAAGAGCACCGAGATACGGCAGAGCTACAAGACGACGTTCCGCACCCTGTCCGAGCAGACGGATACGACCTCCAAGCGCTATGTCCTCCAGAACGCGACGGACAAGCTCATCAACTACGAGCTGCGCCGGAAGATGCGACGTGTGGGCGTACAGCTCCAGCACCTCGGGACGCGTCTGTGCTGGCAGTACTACCTGGACGAGCCGGGGCAAGGCCTGCGCGTCTCGCAGCTCGTTCACCTCGCCCACATCTCCGACGCGGATCTCGGGCTCAAGCCACCGGAAGCGCCGCCGGCGATGGATCCGAAAGAGGAGGACTTCATCGCACTGCTGGCATTGGTGAAGAAGGCCGGATGGGGGGCGCAGTCGGCCTGGGACGAGAACTTCTTCAACGGCGTCGCGCAGGAGGATCCCAACAAGACCGTCGAGTGGCGATTCCACTTCACCCAGCCGCCGCCGAACGGGTACGAGCTGCAGGCCTTCGCGTATCTCGACAAGCTCCCGCAGGCAGAGCTCGAGGGGCGGCCGATCCTCCTGCAGGACCCGGTGATCTCGCTCGATCCCGATCCGAACGAGGCGAACAAGGACAAGGCGCTGCAGGATGCGCGGGCGGCGGGAAAGTTCCTCGTCGCGATCCCCGGGATCAACTTCCACAGCGCCCTTGGTCTGCGGATCCGACTCAAGCTGCGTTACGCGGCGACCGCGGGGTCGCTGCAACAGGGTCAGGCGGAATTCGCGAAGCGACAGGCGGACTACACCGACCAGCGCGCCCGCGCGTACCAGGAGTCGTTCATCAAGGCGGTGCGCGAGCGGATCAAGGCCGCGGGGGACGTGCGGACGCGACTCTTCGACGACCTGCGCGAAGAGGAGCGGCACGCGGTGTACCGGCGGCTCATCGACGCGCTCACGCACAACGCCGAGGCCATGCATGACAAGCACCTCGCTGCCGAGCTGGTGCGGCAGTTCTTCGACGTCGACGCGATCCTCTATTTCGTCGCGCCCGACTGGTGGGACCCATCGGTCCGCCGGCGCGCGCAGCTCGGAGCAGCCACGCCGGAGACCATCTCCGGCGAGACCATCACGTTGAAGAGCACCGACACGGTCGGCTGGGGCGACCACGTGAATACCGTCGGCGATCCCTATCTCGTCACGGAGGAATCCCGCGCCGCGCCGCTCGGCGCTTCGATCGGTTGGGTGCTCCAGCTGGACGGCGATCGCATGCGCAACGCATTCCTGAACTCGTCGTGGGCGAAGGTCGTCGTGCCCATCCGGCCGGGTCATGAGCGCGAGGCCATCGCCTGGCTGCGCGACCAGGCCGAGCAGGAGGTCGGGCTCAACACGCCATACCTTCTGCAGCCGAACGATCCGCAGGAGTGGGCGGGCAAGAAGCTCGAGGACGTGCTCGACGCGCTCGTCACCAAGCTGCAGGCCGAGCACGACACCGCCCGAAAGGTCGACTCGACGGTCGAGGCGCTCCCGGGCGAGCGCGTCTTCGAGAAGGGCTTCGACCCGCTCGCCGGTGGCGTGCGCTTCGATGCGGAGGCGCTGACCGTCTTCGACCAGTGGGTCGAGATGCTGCCGACAGATCAGGTCGTCGCGGTCGGGTACGAGCCGAAGGACTGACGTACCCGGGGTCGGACCTCGACCAATACCAGGAGAACTGGCTCGTCGAGTACTGGGCGTTCACGAACCTTCGGTTCGTGAACTTCTACCTCGCGAACGATCGGACGGGCGACCGCGGTTCGTCGGCGTTCATACGCGAAGCGGCCTTCGTGATGCGCGACTGTGGGTGGGGACTGTGGCCGATATGGGTGCCCTTCAAGGACACCGAGTGCGTCGAGTTCCTACTCGATCGGCTGGGCAATCAGATCCTCGATCCGGTCACGCGACGACCGCAGCCTGACCCCCGGAGCAGGCTGGCTGAGTTCACGCGCTTGAATGGCGAGGATCATGGGCGGCGAGCCGCACGGCTCGCCGCGGAGTTCGGCATCGAGAAGGGCGCGACGATCTACCTCGATCTGGAGGTGCCGATCTTGAGCGGAGCCCGTACCGCGCGCGGGCCGGCGGCTTTCGTCGAGGACTACACACGCGGCTGGTCCGAAAGCGTGCGAGC
>JBGQFO010000124.1:0-6251 GCA_041496945.1 Candidatus Limnocylindria bacterium
GAACGCGCTCGCGAGGACGGTCGAGGCGCGGCGCGACGATGCGCGGGTCGAGGCGGCCGCAGTACGCGAAGCCGGGCTGGAAGCCGAGGAAGTACGCGGTGTACGTCCGTCCGGTGTGTAGCGCGACGACTTCGTCGACGCTCAGACCCGAGCGCGTCGCGACGTCGGCGAGGTCGGGCCCGTCGTAGCGCGTCGGGATCTCGACCGTTCGCCGGTCGGCAGGCTGTTCGTCCGCTGCCGCGCCGACCGATCGAGCATCGGCGGTCGACGCGATGATCTCCGACGCCCGTCGCTCCGCCTCTTCTGGCGTGAGCAGGTCGGCCGCGAACCCGAGGACGACCGAGGCGTATGCGGGGACCGCCGCGCCCACGTGCAGCCGCTCCCACGCATCGGCGACGCGCCGCGCGCGCTCGATCGCACGCTCGTCGAACGTGTCGCCGAGCTCCACCAGGAGACCACGCTCGCCGAACGGGCGAATGCGCGGCTCGATCGTCACGCGGGCGGCCGGACCTCGACGCCCGCGCGCGCCAGCGCGTCCCGCACCGCGACGGCGATCGCCGGCGCGCCGGGCGTGTCGCCGTGCAGGCAGAGGGTGTCGATCGCGAGCGGGAGGAAGGTCCCGTCGAACGCGCGCACGCCGCCGTCCCGCACGAACGACACGGCCTGGGCGGCCGCGACGCTCGGGTCCGTGTGCAGCGCCCCAGGGAGGCGCCGCGAGCGCAGTGTCCCATCGCGCTCATAGGCGCGGTCGACGAAACCCTCGCGCGCCACGCGCAGATCCATGGCCTGGGCGGAGACCAGCATCGCGGAGCCGGGTGGCGCGAACACCAGGAGTCCTGCGCCGCGCGCGTCGTCGAAGATGCCGCTCGCGACGGCCGAGGCCACCGCCACATCGCGCTCGGCCTGGTTGTACATCGCGCCGTGCGCCTTCACGTGGCGGACCCGTGCGCCCGCGACGCTCGCGACCTCCGTCAGCGCGCGCACCTGCGCCGACACCGTCTCGACGAGCGCGAGCGCGTCCATCGCCATGGGGATGCGTCCGAAGTTCGCGCGGTCCGGGTAACCGGGGTGCGCGCCGATCGCCACGCCATGACGGAGCGCGAGATCGACGGTCTCGCGCATCGTCCGCTCGTCGCCGGCATGCCCCCCGCACGCGATGTTCGCCGACGTGACCAGACGCATGATCTCGGCGTCGTGGCCCGCGCCCTCGCCCAGGTCGCTGTTGAGGTCGACCGACGTCACGGGACGACGTAGACGAGGCGGATGATGTTGGTGTCCCCAAGGAGGGTCTTTGGCGCCGCCGTGCCCGTCGGCTGCGCGAGCCGCACCTCGCTCGGGCGCGCGAACGAGGTCGCGTACAGGTAGACGATCCCGGCGCGCAGCCAGTAGGGGCTCGACGCGCCGTCGGTGCCGGAGATCGTCGACTGGTTCTGAGCGTTCGCGTCCATCGTCACGAGCCGTGACCCCAGATTCGGATTGGGCGCCATGGCCACGACGATGCGCGTCCCGGTGGGGTCCCAGTCCGCCCCGAAGGTCTCGGCTTGCAGGAGCGGCGCGGGCGAGGGCGGCGGCGCGACATCGTCCCACACGTAAACGCGTGGGCCGCCCGCCGGTCCGCCGAACGCGACGAGCGCCCGCGGGCGCTGCGCGCGCCACGACTCGACCAAGGCGCTCGGTCGCTCGCCCGTCAGCGACTGGGGCGGAAGGAAGCTGCGGATCGCGCGCGTGTTGAGGTCGAGGATGTCGACGAACCCGCTCGTGATCGAGCGCGAGAGCACCAGACCCAGGCCATCGGGCGTGAGCCCGACCACGGCGATGCCTCCGTCGTTCGAGGGCGCGCGGAGCTGGGTCAGGTTCGAGCCATCCACGCGGATGCGGTAGATGCCGAGGTCGGTCGTGCCGTCGAACGAGGTGCGCGTGTAGTACACGACCGAGCCGTCGTTCGACCAGCGCGGCGTGCGCTGCGAGACGAACGGCTCGTCCGGTGTGACCCACCCCAGCGCCCCGGTCTGGAAGTTGAGCGCGGCGATGCGCGTGCGCGGTAACACCGTGCCCACCTCGATGGTCATCGCGATCGCGCTGCCGTCAAGACGCAGGTGCCACTGCGTCCCGGGGGGCAGGTCGATGAGCGGAGTGGATGGCCCGCCGGTGAGCGAGACGGCGACGAGCCGCGTACCGCTGTCGGTGAGCTTCTCCGCGATGGCGGTCGTCTCCGTCGGGCGCCACGCGAAGACCAGCGGCCGGATGCGCGTGAGGGGGTCGGCTCCGGACGGGATCGCAAGCGGCGTCGATGTGGCCGTCGGGGTCGGCGTGGGCGAGGCCTGGGTGCTCGCACTTCGGGTCGGCGAAGCGGTCGCCGTCGCGGTGGCGAAGGCGCTGGCGGTCGCCGTCGCGGTGGCGAAGGCGCTGGCGGTCGCCGTCTCGCGGCGGGGGGACTCGCTCGGCAGGCGCGGTCCGCCGGACAGCGCGAGCGCCACGATCGTCCCCGTGAGCGCGGCGAGCCCGATCATCACGGCGTACAGCCGCCAGCCCGATTGCATCGTGATGCGAAGGTTAAGCGCTGCTGGTCAGACGAAGAGCGGCGCCAGGACGAGCGTGATCGTCGCGAGGAGCTTGATGAGCACGTGCAGGCTCGGGCCGGCGGTGTCCTTGAACGGGTCGCCGACGGTGTCGCCGACGACGGCCGCGGCGTGCGCCGGGGTCCCCTTGCCGATGACATTGCCCTTGTCGTCCTTCAGCTGACCGGCCTCGATGTACTTCTTGGCGTTGTCCCACGCGCCGCCGCCGTTGTTCAGGACGGTCGCGAGGATGACGCCGGCCATCGTGCCGACCATCAGGAGCGCGGCCTCGGCCTCCGCCTTGAGCAGGACACCAACGATGATCGGCGTGGCGATCGCGATCACGCCCGGCGGGATCATGTTCCGCAGGGCGGACTGCGTGGTCAGGTCGACGACGCGCGCGTAATCCGGGCGCGTGGTGCCGGCCATGATGCCCGGATCCTCGCGGAACTGACGCCGGACCTCCTCGATGATCGCGCTCGCGGACTTGCCGACCGCACGGATCGCGAGCGACGAGAAGAAGTACACGAGCATGGCGCCGATGAGGCCGCCGATGAACACGTCGACCTTCGCGAGGTTGACCGTGTCGAACGGCTTGCCGGTGAGCTGGGCGACCTTGTCCAGATACGCGGAGAACAGCAGGAAGGCTGCGAGGGCCGCCGACGCGACGGCGTAGCCCTTGGTGAGCGCCTTGGTCGTGTTGCCCACGGCGTCAAGACGGTCGGTCCGCTCGCGCGTCTCTTCCGACGCGCGCGACATCGAGGCGACGCCTCCGGCGTTGTCGGTGATCGGTCCGAAGGTGTCCATCGCGAGGATGAAGGCCGCGCTCATGAGCATGCCCATCGTCGCAACGGCGGTCCCGTAGATGCCGCCGTGCGGGAGTCCCGTGTCCGTGCCCCAGCGCTCGCCGAAGTAGTGCGAGAGGAAGAGCGCGATCGCGATGGTGATGACCGATGAGGCGGTCGTCTCGAAGCCGACGGCGAGACCGGAGATGATCGTCGTCGCCGGACCGGTCTTCGCGGCCTCGGCGATCTCCTTCACCGGGCGCCACGTGCCCGCGGTGTAGTACTGGGTGATGAAGACGAACGCAACACTCGTGAGGATGCCGACGAAGCCGGCTGCCGCGAACCAGTACCAGCCACCGCGCTCGTTCAGCATGAGGTACGTCACGAGGGCCATACCGAGCGCCGAGAGCGTCGCGGTGATGTAGTAGCCGATGTTCAGTGAGCCCATCGGGTCGCGCGTCTCGCTGCCCCGCACCAGGAAGATCCCGATGACGCTTGCGACGAGGCCGAAGCCACGGACGACCAGCGGGAACACGATCCACGCGACGTTCTGCGTGACCGCGTAGATCGCGACGCCAAGGATCATCGCACCGATGTTCTCGGCCGCGGTGGATTCGAACAGGTCCGCGCCACGACCGGCGCAGTCGCCAACGTTGTCACCGACGAGATCGGCGATGACGCCGGCGTTCCGCGGATCGTCCTCGGGGATGCCGGCCTCGATCTTGCCGACGAGGTCGGAGCCCACATCCGCGGCCTTGGTGTAGATACCGCCGCCCAGCTGCGCGAACAGCGCGACGAACGAGGCGCCGAAGCCGAAGCCGACGATCGTGAAGGGCGCCTGGTCCGGATGCGCGAAGCCACCGTAGGCCACGAACATCGTGAACACGCCGATGAGCGACAGGCCCACGACGAGGATGCCGGAGACCGCGCCGCCGCGGAGCGAGATCCGAAGGGCGTCGCCGACGCTGTGCTGCGCGGCCGCGGCGGTCCGCAGGTTCGATTTCACTGCGACGAACATCCCGACGATGCCCGAGGCCATCGAGCAGACCGCGCCGACGAAGAACGCGATCGCGGTGCGGAGCGCGAGCTCGGTGGGAGACACGCCGGGAGCCGTTTCGAAGAGGTAGATGACCACCCCGATGACCACCATGCCGCCGAGCGCGAGAAGGAAGATCGTGCGGTACTGGCGTTTGATGAAGGCGACCGCGCCCTCATAGATCGCCCCGGCCACCTCCTGCATCGCCGGCGTGCCGGTGTCGGAGCGAAGCACATCCCACGCGAAATAGGACGCGACGATGACCGCGATGAGACCGGAGATAGGAACGACCCACAACAGGGGCGAGGCGTCCAACGAAAGGCCCTCCACTGAGATAAGAAGACTGACGGACAAGAATCAAGCGCCCGCCCCGACGGAGGGGGCCGCAGCGCTCTCGTGGCAGTTTAGGGAATCGCGCGCGACGCGGCAAACCGCCGTATCGTTCGATGCATGCCCCCACAGAAAGCGTCGAAGAGCCAGCCAAAGGCCGACGCCACCGAGAAGACCAAGAGCAAGGACCGGGATTGGCTGACGACCGGCGAGCTCGCCACGAAGATCGGGTGGCGCGAGCACGCGCTACGTGATGCCATGCGCGGCAGGGTCCTGCCCGGTGTCCGGCGGACGGCGTTCGGCTACCACATCGAAGGCAACGCCGTGGATGGGATCAAGGCCGCGCTGGGCGCACCACCGCCAAAACCGAACGCTTCTCGGCGCTGAGACCCGGGCGCCCCTGTGGTCATTCGCGGTGAGCTCGTTCTCGCGATCGTGGCCATCGCCCTCTCACTCATCGCCATCGCGTCGAACCTCTCCGGTCGTCTCGCGAGATGGCGCACGCCGGTCGCGGCGCTCGGTTGCGCCCTGGCCGGGCTCGCGCCCGCCCTCCTCTTCCCCTTCCTAGCCGGCGACCGCGCGCGGGGCACGGCCCTGTGGGAGTGGTCCGCGGTGGGCGGTCCCACCATTCAGGCCTCGTATCGCCTGGACGGATTGGGGGTCGCCGGCCTGGCCATCGGTGCCCTGTACGGCGGCGCCGCGCTCATCGCGACGACGCGCGTCTCGTCGCGCTCGTCGCTCCTGCGACCCGCGCTCCTCCTCAATGCCTTCATCCTCATGACGCTCGCGGTGACGGACGATCTCGTCGCGGTCACGGTCGTCCTCGGCGCGCTCGCGGCGACGACGATCTTCGTCGCGCTGCTCGTCTCACCCGCGCCGGCGGTCGCGCGCGTCACCGCGTACCTCGCGGCCGGCGTGCAGGCGTTCGTGGTCACCGGCCTCCTGATCACGCGGTTCGGCGGCGCGTCGTTCCGCTTCGACGCCATCCCGCCGGCATCGGTGAGCCCGGGCGTCGTCCTCGCGGCGACGATCGGCGGCGCGCTCTTCGCGGGCCTCTATCCGTTCGTCCCATGGGGCTATCGCCACGAAGAGACCGGCGAGCGCGAGAGCCTGCGCGGTCTGCTCACGATGCCCGCGGGCATCGGCGCCACGATCGTGCTCCTGCGCATCGTCGGCACGACCCGCATCGACCTCTCGAGCCTCATGCTGCCGGGCGCGATCCCGACGCCCGTGACCGGTCTTGTCGTATTCGCGGTGGTCTGGTCGGCGTGGCGCGCGCTGCGCCGCCGCGCACGCGCGCGGCGGCAGCTGCTCGTCGCCGTGCTCTTCCTGGCCATCGTGGCCCTCTATCCGCTCATCCACTGGAGCCACCTCGTCCTCGCGGCCTGCCTGCTCACGGTCGCCTACGCGGCCGCCGTCTCGCTCGCCATCCCCGATCAATGGCCGATCACGCGATACGACGTCGTGCTCGCCGCCGCATGGATCGGGATCGCGACGGGGACGCCGACCGCGGTGGCCGGTGGCATCGGCGTCCTGTTCGGC
>JBGQFO010000125.1:0-6251 GCA_041496945.1 Candidatus Limnocylindria bacterium
GGGTGGGCCCCAGTCCTGCGGCGCCGGCTCGGGCGCGGCCGGGGAAGGGGCTTCCTCCGGCGCGGGCGCTGCCGCCGTGGGCTCGACGGGCGCAGGCGGCGGAGGCGCCCAATCCTGCACGACGGGCGCAGCGGGCTCGACCGGTCTTGGCGGCGGCGCGGCGTCGGCCGCCGCCTCGCGGAGGAGCGCCGCGGTCCACTCGGTCTCCTTCGCCGCCGGCGGCGCCGGCGCGGGCGGTGGCGGTTCCGGCGCGACCGCGGCCGGCGGTGGCGGTGCCACCAGGGCGGCCGGTGGTGGTGGCGCGGCGACCGGCTCCGGTGCGAGCGGTGCGGCCTCGGCCGCGATCGTCTCGATGATGCCGTCGCGCACCAGCCCCGCGAGCGTCGTGAGCGCCGCGTCGCGCTGCAGATGGAGATGCGACGCCAGGTCGTTCACGTCGCGCTCGCCGTTCACCGCGAGGACGACGCGCCAGCGGTCGGCGGTGAAGGTGACGGCGCCCGCCTCGGCCGCGCGGTCCGAGAGCCGGAAGCGGACCCGGTCGCTCGGGATCACCTGCCGCACCGAGGTCATCCACTGCTGGTACTCGTCGGCCTTGCGGAGGTTGTCGGCAAGGTCGCCCTCGAGATTGGCCGACGGCGCGTCCGGCCACGCGGTGAACTCGAACGCCGCGTCGGCGATCTTGAAGATCGCGCCCAGCGAGGCGATCGGCGGCTCGTCCGCGTACACCGCGGTCACGACGCGTCCCTCGGCGATACCGAGCGCGCCCTCGCCCGACGATCCACGGACGGAGAGCTCGCCGGTCTTCTTCGTGTCGGCGAGAAGGCGGAGCACGACATCGAGCGGGAAGTCGTTGATGCTCCCACGGAGGGTCACTGCAGCGCGACCTCGGTCTGCTTATCGAAGACGTGCAGCTTGCGAAGGTCGAAGCCGACGCGCAGCGGAGCGCCGGGCTTCGTCTGCGTCTCGGTGGACACGCGCGCGATGAACGTCTGCGGCACGCTCCCCCTGCGCTCGCGATCCTCGTTGCCGGCGGCGAGGATGAGCTGCAGCTCGTTGCCGAGATACTCGACCACGTCGACGCGCACGTCGACGGGCACCATCTCCCGCATCTCCGTCGTCGCGAGGTCGTGGATGTCCTCCGGCCGGATGCCGACGACGACATCCTTCCCCGAAGCGTCGCCCACCTTGCCCGTGACCGGCGCCGTGAAGAACCCGGCGTCGGCGACGCGTCCTCCGTCGCGCTCGCGGACCTGCGCGGGGAAGAAGTTCATCGCCGGCGACCCGATGAAGCCCGCGACGAACACGTTCACCGGGCGCTCGTGCAGCGCCTCGGGCGTGTCGAGCTGCTGGAGCACGCCGTCGTTCATCACCGCGATGCGATCGCCCATCGTCATGGCCTCGATCTGGTCGTGCGTGACGTAGATGGTCGTGCGGCGGATCCGCTGGTGAAGCTTCTGCAGCATCGCGCGCGTCTGGATCCGCAGCTTTGCGTCGAGGTTCGAGAGCGGCTCGTCCATGAGGAACACCGCCGGCTCGCGGGCGATCGCGCGTCCCACGGCGACGCGCTGCCGCTGTCCACCGGAGAGCTCCTTCGGCTTGCGCTTCAGCAGCTGTCCGATCGCGAGCATCTCGGCGACCTCGGTGACGCGACGGTCGATCTCCGCCTTCGGCATGCCGCGAAGCTTCAACCCGAAGGCGATGTTGTCGTAGACGCTCATGTGCGGGTAAAGCGCGTAGTTCTGGAACACCATGGCGATGTCGCGATCCTTCGGCGCGACGTCGTTGACCAGCCGCTCGCCGATGAAGATATCGCCCTGGGTCTGCTCTTCGAGCCCGGCGAGCATCCGGAGCGCGGTCGTCTTGCCGCAACCGGACGGTCCGACGAGGACGAGGAACTCCTCGTCACGGACCTGGAGCGACAGGTCCTTGACCGCAAGGACGTCTCCGAACTGCTTCGAGACGTGGTCGAACGTGACGGTGGCCATCCGGTGCGCAGTCTATTTCTATTCGATGAGCCGAGAGAAGAGCGATCCGGCGGGTCGCACGCCGCCGCGTGCCCATCTGAGCGTCGCGCTCACCGCGTCGTCGGTGGATCGGCCGGCCGGATCGGTGAGGCGGGCGAGCACCCGCACGCGGAACGCGACCGCGCCGGACGGTGGCTCGAGCGGGACCGCCACGGCCGCGCGCCGACGCGCGGCGACCGGCTCGCTGTCCGCCGTCGCGAGCTGACGCGTGCGCGTCGTGGCAGAGCCGTAATACGCGATGCGCACGAACGCCTCCCGGACCGCGTCGTCGGTCACGGACAGGCGCACCACGAGGGTCGTGCCCGCGGGCGGAAGGGTGCGCAGCTCGCTCTCGATCCCCCACGCGCGGCCCCCCGGGACGCCGATGACGAGAACGCCGCTCTCCTGGTCGAACGTCGCGCGTGGCGTCGTGCGATGGAACGGCGGATGGCCCTCGTCCGCGAGCGCGGGGCGCGCCGACCCCAGCGCGACGGCGATGCAGACCAGAACGCAGATGCGGGCGCGCACGCAGCGACGCTATGCGGCGACGCGCGGCGTGTCTGTCCCCTCGCCGTCGCACGAATGTGCGACGAGCCGTCGCACGAATGTGCGACCTAGGCGAGCTGGATGAGGTACGTGCCGATCTCGTAGCCCAGGAGACGGATCGCCATCGCGTCGTCTGTCACGTCTGGCGGCGCCGCGGTCCGGATCACGTCGAAGCCGGTGTTCCCGAGAGCCAGGTCACCCTCGCGCAGATCCACCGAGCGTGCGTCGCGGATCGGTCGGGCGAACCGGATCGTCGCGCTCTCCTCATTGCCGCGCGGATTGAAGACGCGCAGGACCAGTCGGCCATCGTCGCCGGCGCGCAGCGCCGAGACCTGCAGCCCGGTCGCGCGGTCCATCCGCAGGAAGGGACCGGCCGCGTTCGCGCCGACCACCGCCCGTGCCGGGGTCTGGAACTCGCGGACCTCGCGCGCGGCGAGCGCGAGCGTCATGTCGCCCGACCGGGAGAACGGCACGACGCAGTAGCGATAGGTGCGTTCCCCGATCACCTGCGCGCTGGGGGTCTCGAGCGCGGGGCCGGCGTGGCCGCGGCGCTCGGGCAGGTCGCCGCGCGAGAGCCAGCCGGTGGAGCGGAGCAGCGTGATCGCGATGGTGCGACCGTCGTGGAGCACGGCGTACTCGCGAAGCCCGTCGACACCGACCGCGAGCGCGCCGTCGATGGCGACGAGGTCGTGGACGCAGCGCTCCGCGGTGGGCTGCTCGACCCAACCGCGTTTCCCGGACACGCGGGTGGCGCGGTCGAGCCAGGCGAACGCGGCGCCCGCGACATGCGTCAGCGCACGCGTTCCCGTCTCGCACAGGACCCGAAGACGATGGTCGCGCGCCTGGTTGTCGACGGTGAGCGACACGTCGACCCGCCGAGCGCCTGCGTCGAGCGAGATCTCGGCGTGGACCGCGCACGGGACGACCGCGGGGGTCCGAGCGAGACGGTCGTCGCGCAGCTCGGCCGGCAGCAGGAGCACGAGGTCCACGATCACGGTGGCGCGGTCGCCGGCGAGCGCGACGCGGCGCGCGCCGACGATGCCCTGCGAGCCGACCGTTGGGCCGGCGTAGGAGTAGGTGTACTCATCACCCCGATCGCCCTCGTCGAGCAGCAGGTTCTGACGACCGGTGCGCGTGGCCGTGGCCCGATCGACGACGACGAACGTGCCGTCGGTCGCGACCTCCACGCGGAGCGCCTCATTCTCGATCACGCCGTCCTCCGGCGAGCTCACGCCGGCGCCATCCGTCCGGGTCGCGGCGGTCGCGCCGAGCGCCACGCAGGAGACCCGGGTCGGGACCCCGTCGAGCTCGACCACGGCGTCGCGTCCCCACGGCAGGTCGTTCCACACGAACGCGTTCGTGCCCTCGCCGAGGAGGCGGCGCTCGAGGCCCGCCGCGAGCCGAGCGCCGTCCGCTCGGACCCGCGCGAAGCGCGGGGCCATGTCGACGTCGTGCACCGCGTCGATGGAGCAGCCGCAGATCGAGTCATGCGGATGGTTCTGCAGGAGCGTGCGCCAGAGAGCGCGGAGCGCGTCGCGCTCACGGCCGCCAGTGAGGGCGTCGAGCGGCTCGCAGCGCTCCAACAGGAGGCGCTCGCACGCGACGTTCTCCTGTTTGATCCACGTCCGCGTGGAGTTCACGCCGCGGAGGATCGGCCGGTACCGGCCGGCGACGATCTCCCCGACCAGTGAGGTCGGTGGTGTCGGCGTGACCGCGGCGTAGTCCTCGAGGCTCGCGATGGTCACGTCGAGGTTCGGCGCCACCGTGTGCATCGCGGTCACCGCCTCCGGCAGGCGTGGGTACGCGTCGACGTGGTCGTTCCCCTCCATCAAGAGGAGGTCCGAGGAGTTCGCGTAGCGCGCCGGCGTATCCAGCATCGTCGGAAGCCGTCTTCGGACGCGCGCGGTGAGATCTGCCTCCGACTCCGACAGGTCGCCGACGAGCGCCAGTCCACTCGCGTAGTGCGCCACCAGATGGGTCGCGAGGACGCGATCGCCGGACGGGGCCTCCCAGTTGAACTCGGCGCCGAGATCCTCGCCCTCGTCGCCGATCCCGCGCGAGAAGACGTAGGTGCCATACCCGAAGCCACGCAGGAGCTGCGGGATCTGCGCGGGATGGCCGAACGGATCGGCGACGTAGCCGACGCGCATCGCCCGGCCGAACGAGGCGGCGACCCGGGAGCCCTCCTGGAAGTTCCGCACGAGCGACTCGCCGGAGACGAGGAGATTGTCCGCGAGCACGTACCACGGTCCGATGAGGAGGCGCTCGGCCTTCACCAGATCAGCAATGCGTCCACGGTCCGATGGTCTCTTCTCGAGGTGATCCTCGATGGCGATGGTCTGGCCGTCGAAGGTGAACGAGCGGAACGCGGCGTCGCGCTCCAGCAGGTCAAGAAGCCGCGTGACCATCGGCACGAGGCGCGCGCGATAGCCTTCGAAGCGCTCGTACCACTCGCGGTCCCAGTGCGTGTGCGGGACGACGAAGACGCGCCAACGCACCCGGCGGCGCACCAGGGTCATCGCGCGCGGCGCCGCCAGTCCGGAGAGAGCGCCAACGAGCGCTCCGGCGAGGACATCCGACGGGTAGTGGACGCCGACGGCGACCCGCTCGAACAACACCGCGAGGGCGAACAGCAGTGCCGGCCAGCGCCAGCGCGGCGCGACGGCCCAGAGCGCGACGGCCGCGCCGACGGCGAGAGCGGCGTCGCCCGATGGGAAGGAGAAGGTCGAGGGGTGGTCGATGAGCGTGACCGGGGCGCCCGGGATCGCGGCGAACGGACGCACGCGACGGAACACGAGCTTCGCGACCTCGGCCACGAGCCAGCCGTCGACCATGCCGAGGTAGACGGTGAGGAGCGCGAACGTCCCGCGCCGCCCGAACCCTCGCGCGCGGGAGAGGAGGAGGCCGGCAAGCCACCAGATGAGACCGTTCCAGTTGATCCACGCGACAAGGAGGACGAGGACGGCCATGAGCGCGGACGACCGGGCCGCGGTCGTGATCGCCGCGTACAGCTGCTGATCGAGATCCGCGAGGAGCTGCACCTACCGCTTCACGTGACGCCAGACGAAGAGGCCCACCGCGAGCGCGAGGAGCCCGGCGACGAGGTAGTCAAGGCCCTTGAGCGAGGTCTTGAGATCGAGCCAGTGGTCGCCGAGGACCACGCCGCCCCAGACGAGCAGCATGACCCAGGGGATCGCGCCGAGGACGGAGAAGAGAAGGAAGCGCCAGAGCGGCATGCGCGCGACGCCCGCGGGGACCGAGATGAACGTGCGGACGATCGGCAGCATCCGCGAGAAGAAGACCGTCGCCTCGCCGTACCTCGCGAACCAGCGCTCGGCGGTCGCGAGGTCGTGCGCGCTGATGAGCACATATCGTCCGTAGCGCTCGACGAGGGGACGGCCGCCGAAGGCCCCGATGGCATACCCGACGAGCGAGCCGGCGGTGTTCCCAAGGACCCCGGCGACGACCGCGCCCCAGAACGTCCACGGCGAATTCGTGAGCGGCTCCGTCAGCCCCCGTGACACGCTCCATCCGGCGAACGGCAGGATGATCTCCGACGGCAGCGGGATCGCCGCGCTCTCGATGGTCATCGCGATGAAGACACCGACGTACCCGAGGCGCGAGTAGAGGGCGTCGATGAACGGCAACACGATCGCGTCGATCGTTTCGAGCACACCCGTATGATGGCCGAGGGACGGGCAA
>JBGQFO010000126.1:0-6206 GCA_041496945.1 Candidatus Limnocylindria bacterium
GAGCTCCGCCGCGAGATCCGCGAGCGCCGCCCGGGCATCGGGAACGACCGCGACCGGCGCGCGCACGCGTGATCGCTTCTCGGCGACCGCCGCGACCGCTCCACGCTTCACGGCGTCACCGATGAAGCTGTGGCCGTCGCGATGGAAACCGCCGATGGCGACGAAGAGCGCTCCGGGTGTGGCCTTGCGCGAGTCGTACACCAGCGAGTGGACGTCGAGCTCGGCCGCGCCATCGGGCACCGCGATCCCGCACGCGCCAAGAAGGGCGCCGAGCTTCACCGGCGGATGCGTCCGAGGGCACGGATCGCGAGGGTATAGGCCGGCTCCGCGACCCGGTACGCCCGGTGCAGGACGGGCGACGGCACGGCGTCGTGCGCGCCGACCCAGCGACGGACCTCGCCGCCGAATCCGCGCTTGAAGAGATACGGCCCGTACATCGGATCGTCCTTTCGTTCGGGATCGACCGGGATGCCGCCCATGTCGAAGGCGCGTCGCCCCGCGCGCTTCGCCTCGATGATGCACTCCCACACGAGCGCGTACGCGGCGTGCGACCGCCGGCCCGCGTCGTTCGTCGCGCCGGTCTGATACAGCGCGCGATCGCCGCAACGCCAGACCATCGCGCCGGCGACGGCCGCCCCATCGACATACGCGAGGCGGAGCGACGCGTGACCGGCGTCGATGAGCGCGCTCCAGATGGTCCGGTAGTAGTCCCAGGTGCGGGTGATGAATCCGGCGCGGCCCCCGGTCGCCGCGTAGAGCTCGTAGAAGGCGCGGAGCGATGCGTCGTCGACGGCCTCGCGTGTCATCACGCCGCGCTTCGGCGCCTGCCGGACGCTCCAGCGAGTGTCCTTATCGAGCCCGGCGAGCAGCGCTTCCTCCTCGGGGCCGAGATCGAGCACGAGGGTCGCGAGCACCGGCTGGATGTCCGACCCGCGGCGGAAGCCGGCGTCCCGCAGTGGCCCTGCGGCCGCCTCCGGCGGCAGCTCGGGATCGACCTTCAGGAAGATCGCGCCGCGGTCGCGCGCGAGCTCCGCGAGCCGCGCGAGCGCGGTGCGCAGGCTGGCGTCGTCACCCGGGGCGACGATCGGGCCACGCGGCACGTAGGCGATGGGACGACCCGGCAGCGCGTCACGCCACAGCACCAGTGCGACCGGCAGGGTATCGCCGACCCTCACGAACTCGGGACGCCAACCCTGTGACGCTCGCACCGTCGCCCACGCGCTCGATTGCAGCACGTGACCGCCGGCCGATCGGACCGCGGCGTCGTCCCAGCCCGCCGGCGGCTGCACCAGGCTCAGGCCGCGGACCGCGCGAGCCGGCGCCGCGCCCCCAGCATCCAGAGGGGATACAGCATCGGTCGCACCGGGATCTCGAGCGCGCCGATCCACTCGGCCACCTGGCCGCCGAATCCCAGCTTGAAGTTCTCGACACCGGAGAGCGGATCCGCGTCCACCGCCGCCGCCGTGCCGCTGCCGTCGTGCCGTTCCGCGAGCCCCCACATGTCGTAGCGGCGCGCGCCCTTCGCGCGCATGCGCAGCATCGCCCGCCACTTCAGGAGATAGAACGGCCGTGACTCGCCATGCGCACCGCTCCATCCGCCGTACAGCTCCCAGGCGCGGTCCTCGAGGCGCGCGACCAGGAGCGCGCCGGCGTCCTCGTCGCCCACGCGCGCCATGAGCATCTGCCCGTGCTCGCCGAGCGCCCGCACGAGCGTCTCGAAGTACCCGCGCGAGTGGAGCGAGAAGCGATCGCGCGCGGCCACGACGCGCAGCACCGCGAGGAACCGGTCGAGATCGGTCGTCTCCTCCGTGACCACGCCGGCCCGCTCGGCCTTGTGGATGTACTGCCGCGTCTTCTTCTTCATCGCGGCGAGGAGCGCCTCCGGTTCCTGACCGAGGTCGATGAGCAGCGTTCGGCGCGGCTGCACGAACACCGGCGAGCGACGGATGCCGGCACGGCCGAGGTCCGCGAGCAGGCCGGGGTCGGCCGGCACTTCGGGATCGCACAGCAGGCTTGCGCAGCGTTCGCGCGCGAGCGCGTCGCGGAGCGCGGCGATCGCCTCGGCCACGCGCGACGGCTCCACCAGCGGGCCACGCGGCGCGTAGGCGACGGTGATGCCCAGGGGGAGACGCTTCATCAGCACCTGCGCCACGCCGTGACGCACGCTGCCGCGCCCATCCTCGAGCACGAAGCGACGCGCGGCCCAGCCCGTCGCGGCCTTCACCTCGGCCCACCCGACCGACTGCAGCAGGTGCGGCCTACCGGTGGCCACGACGAGCTCGTCCCAGCCCTGCACCTCGGCATAGGTCGCCGGCGACGCCCTCACGGGATACGACTATGCGGCGTCTTTGCCTGGGCGTTCTTGGCCGGGCAGCTCCCGCGCGGTGTACGTGCACTCGGGGTAGCGCTCGCAACCGAAGAAGATCGAGCGCCCGCGGCCGCGGCGCTGAACGAGCTCGCCCTTCCCGCAGTCCGGGCAGACCACGCCGGACCGCACGACCGTCTTCTTCACGTACTTGCAGTCCGGGTAGCCGGTGCACCCGATGAACGGACCGAATCGCCCGCGCCGCTTGGCGAGTGGCTTGCCGCACTCCGGGCAGCTCTCGCCCTCGATGATCTCGAGCTGCGGCTCGGCCTGGCCCTCGAGCGGCTCCGAGTAGTCGCAGCCACTCGGCGGCTGCTCCGCGCCCTTCTTCATCTTCTTGAAGCCGGTGCAGGAGTAGAACCGGCCGAAGCGTCCGAGCTTGATGATCACCGGCCGGCCGCACTTTGGGCAGATACGATCGGTGGCCACCTCGGTGACGTCCGACTTCTTCACGCTCTTCGTCTTCTCGATGACCCGCTTGTTGAACGGCCCGAAGAAGTCGCGCACGACCGGGACCCACTCGACCTCGCCCTCGGCGATCCGGTCCAGGTCCTCCTCCATGCGCGCGGTGAAGCCGGTGTCGACGATGTCCGCGAAGTGCTCCTTCAGGAAATCCGTCACCACCAGGCCCACGTCCTCGGGGACGAGCGCGCGGCCGTCCTTGCGGACGTACCGGCGGCCCACGAGGGTCGAGATCGTCGGCGCGTACGTCGACGGCCGGCCGATGCCGAACTCCTCGAGCGCCTTCACCAGCGACGCCTCGGTGAAACGCGGCGGCGGCTGGGTGAAGTGCTGAGCGGTCACGAGGTCGAGCAGCTTGAGCTCCTCGCCCGCGACGACGGCCGGGAGCGGCGCGATCTCCTTCTCCGGCTCGTCGCTGCCCTCGGTGTACACGCGAAGGAAGCCGTCGAAGGTCACGCGCCGGCCGTTCGCCCGGAGGGTGTAGTGGCCCGCCTCGACGTCCAGGCGCGTGTTCTCGAACTTCGCCGGCGCCATCTGCGAGGCGAGGGTCCGTTGCCAGATGAGCGTGTAGAGCTTCAGCTGGTCCGGCTTCAGGTGCTTCCGCAGGTAGGTCGGGGTCCGCGACAGATCGGTGGGCCGGATGGCCTCGTGCGCCTCCTGCGCGCCCTTCGACCGGGTCTTGTAGTGACGGGGATGCTCGAGCGAATACTCGCTCCCGAACTCCTTTGTGATGACATCCTTCGCCTCGCGCAGGGCGCTCTCGGCCACGTGGAGCGAGTCCGTGCGCATATAGGTGATGAGGCCGACGGGCGCATCGCCGAGCGAAACACCTTCGTACAGCTGCTGGGCGACCACCATCGTCTTCTTCACCGAGAAGCCGAGCTTCCGCGAGGCCTCCTGCTGGAGCGTCGATGTCGTGAACGACGGCGCCGCGTTGCGCGAGCTCTCGCGCGTCTCCAGGCTCTTGACGACGTACTTCGCGTTCGCGAGAGCGGCCTTGTGCTTCTCGGCGTGCGCGCCGTCGGGGATCTCCAGCTTCTTCCCGCTGTGCTGGATGACCTCGGCCAAGAACGACTCGCCCGCGTGATTCGCGAGCGAGGCCTCGATCGACCAGTACTCCTGTGCCGTGAACGCGAGGATCTCCCGCTCACGGTCAACGATCAGGCGCAGCGCGACGGACTGCACGCGACCCGCGGAGAGGCCATAGCGGATCTTCTTCCAGAGGAGCGGCGACATCGTGTAGCCGACCAGGCGATCGACGACGCGGCGGGCCTGCTGCGCGTTCACCAGATCCTGGTTGATCTCGCGCGGGTGCTTGAAGGCCTCGCGGATCGCGGCCGGCGTGATCTCGTGGAAGGTGACGCGGCGCAGCTTCGACGCCGGGACCTTGATGACCTCGGCTAGATGCCACGCGATCGCCTCGCCCTCACGGTCGAGGTCGGTCGCGAGCCACACGTGTGCCGCCGACTTCGCCTCGCGGCGGAGCGTGCGCACCTGCTTCTCCGAATCGTCGGGAACGACGTACTCGGGCAGGAACGTCTTGAGGTCGACGCCCATCTTCGACTTGGGCAGATCCCGGATGTGGCCGAATGAGGCCTCGACCTTGTACTCGCTACCGAGCATCCGTTCTAGCGTCCTGGCCTTGGTCGGCGACTCGACGACCACGAGATCCTGCTTCGGCTCCGCCACGGCTTCCTTTCTTTTGGCAACAAAAAGGGCCCTTCCGGGGCCCCCACTGCCTACCACTCTAAACGCCCCGGCAATGCGCTCTATTTAAACTAGAGCGTCTCCTCCGGCACATTCCGCCGATTCTGGGCGGTTCTTGGCCGTTTTCCGGCTAGAGAAGATCCTCGCGCTCCTCGCGGCGCAGGCGGTCGACGACCTCCTTCACCTCCTCCGAGCGCTCCTTCGAGGTGACCAGCAGGGCGTCAGGCGTGTCGACCACCACGAGCCCGTCGACGCCCACGAAGGCCACAGTCTTCCCCGGCGCCCAGGCGTAGTTGCCATCGGCGCCCACGGCCACGTGCCCGTCGCTGGACCAGTTGTCCGTCCCCGCCACGATCGCCGCCAGCCGAGCCCAGCTGCCGACGTCGTGCCATCCGATGTCCGCCGGGACGACCGCGACGCTCGCGGCCCTCTCGAACAGCCCGTAGTCGATGGTCGTCCGGTCGGTCTCCTCCCACACTTCCGCCAGCACCGATTCGTAGCGCGGCGACCCGACCGCGCCGGACAGCGCATCGATCGCCTTCGCCGTGCTGGGGAGGTGCTCGCGATAGGCCGAGATGACGTCGCCGACCCGCCACACGAACATGCCCGCGTTCCAGAAGTGACCGCCCGCCGCGAGCATCTTCTCCGCGGCCTCGCGCTTCGGCTTTTCCGTGAAGCGCTTCACGGCGAACACGGGCACGGGCGCCACGAGCTCAAGACGCTCACCGGCCTCGATGTAGCCGAAGCCGGTGTCGGCGCGCTCGGGTTCGATGCCCAGCGTGACGAGCCGGCCCGCCTCGGCCGCTGCGGTGGCGGCGATCAACACCTCGCGGAACTTCGCGCGCCGAGACACCACGTGGTCCGAGGGCAGCACCGCGACCACCGCGTCCGGGTCGAACGCCGCCAGCGCGGCCATCGCCAGCGCGATCGCCGCGGCGTTGCCGCGGGGATAGGGCTCGATGACGACGTGGTCGGCGCGGAGCTCGGGCAGCTGCTCGTGGATCAGGGCCCGATGCTCGGGCGGGGCGACCACGAAGATCCGTTCGCTCGGGACGATCTCGGCGACGCGATCGACGGTGTCCTGCAGCAGGGTCCGGTCGCCCACGAGACGCAGGAACTGCTTCGGCTGCGACTTCCGCGAGAGCGGCCAGAGCCGCGTCCCGGCCCCGCCGGACAGGATGAGCGCGTAGAGCCTGGGCACTAGCGCCCGAAGTAGTCGAGGCGCATCGCGTGACGGACCTGGCGCAAGGTCTCGCCGGCCTCGCGGCGTCCGCGCTCGCTGCCAGCGGCCAGGAGCTCATCGACGAGGCGCGGTCTCGCCGCGAGCTCCTTTCGGCGCTCGCGGATCGGCGCGAGGAACGACTCGAGCGCCGCGAGCAGCCGGCGCTTCACCTCCACGTCGCCGACCTTCCCCTCGCGATAGCGGCTCTTCAGGTCCGCGACCTCGGCCGCATCCGGGTTGAAGGTGTCGTGATACACGAACACCGGATTGCCCTCGACCGTCCCCGGATCGGTGGCGCGGATGCGTTTCGGGTCGGTGTACATGCCCATGACCTTCCGCTCCACGGTCTGTGGGTCGTCGCGGAAGTAGATCGCGTTGTCGAGGCTCTTCCCCATCTTCTCGCGCCCATCGGTGCCCGGCAGCAGGCCCATGTCGGGCACGAGCGACCGC
>JBGQFO010000127.1:0-6138 GCA_041496945.1 Candidatus Limnocylindria bacterium
AGCGCAAGGAGGACATCGCCGCGCTCGTCGAGCACTTCCTCGCGAAGCACCGGGACAGCGCGAGCGGGCAGCCGGTGTCGATCAGCGAGGACGCGCTGCAGCATCTCCTCGCATACGACTGGCCGGGCAACGTGCGCGAGCTCGAGAGCGTCGTCGAGCGCGCCGTCGTCTTGTCGCGCGGTCAGATCATCACCAGCCGCGATCTGCCCTTCGGCGACCACGAGGCCGAGCACGGGGGCGGGGACGCCGATGCGGTCTCGGCCGAGACGTCATTCTTCAAGAGGTCCGTCGCGCAGTTCGAGAAGGACCTCATCATGAAGGCGCTCCGTGACGCGAACGGGAATCGCTCGAAAGCTGCGGAGAGGCTGGGCATCTATCGTCGACTGCTCTACGCGAAGATGAAGGAGTACGGTCTCGAGGGCTACCCGCCCAAGGGCCGCTAGGAGGGTCGGATGTTCGCTGTCGTCCGCGCGGCGATCCGCGCATTCGCGGTCGGCGTCGCCGTCGGCGTGCTCTTTGCGCCGCGGGCGGGTGCACAGACGCGGAAGATGCTGTCGGAGCGGCTGTCGGCCGGCCTCAGTCAACTCCTGGAGATCGCCGCGCTGCCGCCGATGCCGCCGGATCGAGCGCGTACGAACGGTCACACCGAGCGCCACCCCACCAAGCGCATCCGCACTGCCGGCACCGATGCCCGCACGTCGTAAGGTCGCGGCTCCCGCGTCGGTCGTGCGTGTCACCGAGGTGACCGGTGAGTCCCCGAAGTCCTGGGACGCCGCCATCGCCGCGGCGGTGAAGGCGAGCGACGTGAAGGCGCCGATCGGCGTCGAGGTCCTGCGCATGTGGGCGGACTGGAACGGGCGAAGGCTCAGCCGTTACCACGTCACGGCGAAGGTCGCGTACCGGCAGGCGTTGAAGGCCCCCACCGGGCGCTGACCTCACCTGGGCCGGAAGCACGCCATCTGTCGCTGTTCTTGACACGCTTGGCGCTCCCCCCGAACATTCACGACGCGCCGGGCGGGCGCGGACAGACAAAGGGGAGCGTGTGGCCGAGAGCGAGCACCGTGACATCCTGACCCGGATCCTCATCGCCAACGACGGCGAGGTCCTAGCCCGTCTGCGGCTCTCCGCGGCAGAGGCCGCGCGCGTGTGCAACGTCACGCCGCGACAGCTCATCTACTGGACGAAGAAGGGCCTGGTGAAGGCGTCCGCGAACGGCGATCACGACTACGACGTGTACGCGATGGAGCGGGTCATCCGCATCCGCCAGGCGCTCGCGAAGGGCTATTCGCTCGAGAAGGCCGCGCAGCTGGTGCAGCGCGACATCGCGTCGCTCCAGGGAGAGGTGAAGCGGCTCGACGACCTGCCCTCCGAGGATCTCGAGGACGAGCTGCGTCGCCGTCTCGAGCGACTCGAAGAGCGCGTCGCGACGCTGCGCCGGAGCCTCCCGGCATCGCTCTCCCTCGCCCGACTGCGTCGCGCCACCGCCGAGCTCGCGCGGCTCGAAGAGCAGGGGACGCTGCAGAGCGCCGGCGCGACCGGCGAGGGCGCGAAGGCGCTCGTGCTCCGGCTCGGACGCGCCGTCGACGAGCTCGAGCTGCTGCTGCGCGAGGTCACCTCAGCCGCCGTCTAGAACGACCGCGCGGCTAGGCTTCAGACGTGCCCGATGCCCTCGCCACGCTCGCGAACGCCGCGGGGAAGATCACGCGTCTCGGACTGCGGGCCGCGGGCCGAGGAGGCACGGCGCTCCCTGGCCTCGTGACCCTGCAGCTCGATCCCGACTTCATCACCTCGGTCACACACGCGTTGCCACATGGCGTCGTGCTCGTGTCCGGCACGAACGGGAAGACGACGACCGCGCGCATGCTCGCGGACATCACCACCGCGGCAGGCTGGTCGCCGATACACAACCGCTCCGGATCGAACCTCGAGCGCGGCATCGCCGGCGCGCTCCTCGCCCGCAACAGCTGGCGCGGCGAGCCGGGCGGCGACGTCGGCATCTTCGAGGTCGACGAGGCGTCGCTCCCGCCCGTGCTGCGTAGGGTCACTCCGCGGGTCGTCCTCGTCACGAACCTGTTCCGCGATCAGCTCGACCGCTACTTCGAGATCGATCAGCTCGCGAAACGCATCGGCGACGCCATCGCGACGCTCGATCCGAGCGCCGTCGTGGTCCTGAACGCCGACGACCCGATCGTCGCGAATCTCGGCGCGCGCCATGGCGGCCCGGTCGTCTACTTCGGGGTCGACGACCCATCCGTCGGCGGACGCGTGCCACAGACGATCAGCGACGCGACGCGATGCCCGCGCTGCGCGTCGCCGCTCAGCTACGAGCGCGTGATCCTCGCGCACGAGGGTGAGTGGTCGTGCGGCCAGTGCGGCCTGGCCCGGCCGCCGCGCGACATCGCCGCGACCAGGGTGCGCCTCGATGCGAGCGGGAGCGAGCTATCGTTGCGCACCCCGGCGACGAGCGCCTTCGATCCGGTGCGCGTCCCGCTTCCCGGTCTGTACAACGCGTACAACGCGCTCGCGGCGATCGCGGTCGCGCGCGCGCTTGACATCGGCCTCCCGACGGCCACGCGGGCGCTCGGCGCGTTCCGTCCGGCGTTCGGTCGCCACGAGCTGCTGCCGGTCGACGGCCGCAGCGTGCGCCTCGTTCTGGTGAAGAACCCGGCCGGCTTCAACGCCGCGATCGGCGCGCTCCTCGAGACCGGGCGCCGGCCGCGGCTCCTCGCGGCGCTGAACGACCGCGACGCCGACGGACGAGACGTGTCGTGGATCTGGGATGCGGACTTCGAAACGCTCGCGCCGGCGATCGAGCACGTGGTCGCCACCGGGATCCGCTCGCGCGACCTCGCGAACCGCTTCAAGTACGCCGGCGTGCCGCGCGAGAAGCTCGAGGTCGTGGACGGCTGGGGACGGTCGATCGACCGTGCCATCGGCGGCACACCGCAGGGCGACGAGCTCGTCGTCATCGCGACGTACACGGCGATGCTGGCGCTCCGTGGCGAGCTCGCGCGCCGCGGCCACGTCGCGCCATTTTGGGAGGACTAGCGACATGCCACGAGTCATGCCGAAGTTCACGAAGACGCCGCCCGCGATCGTCGCCGCGTTCGACGCCGCGTCTCCGTCTCGCGGGGACATCGAACGGAAGACGATGTTCAGCTACCCCGCGCTGTTCGTGAACGGGAACATGTTCGCCTTCACCTTCGGCCCCAGGATCGCCGTGCGCCTGGACGGGGCCGGCCGGGCGAATGCCGCGAAGGCCGGAGCGGGTCCCTTCGAGGTGATGCCCGGCCGCGCGATGGGCGAGTACGTCGAGGTCCCGGCGAAGGATATGAAGGGCGCAACACTGAAGAAGTGGATGTCCGACGGCCTCGCCTACGCCGATACCCTGCCCGCGAAGACGAAGAAGAAGCCGGCTGCCAAGAAGCCGAAGAAGACGTGATGGAGCTCCGCATCGCGCACCTCTACCCGGACCTCATGAGCATCTACGGCGACCGCGGCAACGTCATCGCGCTCACCCAGCGAGCGCGTTGGCGCAACATCGCGGTCGAGGTGCGCCCGTACACCGCGGGCATGACCTTCGACGCCGACTGGCCCGACCTGCTCTTCTTCGGCGGCGGCCAGGACGTCGGGCAGGACATCGTCAGCGCGGACCTCGAGGGTCCCAACGGCGACGCCGTGCGCCGCGCGATCGGCGGCGGCGCGGCCGCGTTCCTGGTGTGCGGCGGCTACCAGCTCTTCGGGAGCGAATACCTGCCCGAGTCGGGACCGCCGATCCCGGGACTCGGCCTGCTCGACGTCCGCACGAAGGCGGGGAAGCAGCGCTTCGTCGGCAACCTCGTCGCCCAGACGCCCGATGGCGTGCTCGTCGGATTCGAGAACCACAGCGGACGCACCTATCTCGGGCCAAAGGCAGTACCGCTCGGCGCGGTGCTCGTCGGTCACGGCAACAACGGCGAGGATCGGACGGAGGGCGCGCTGCAGGGCAAGATGATCGGCACCTACAGCCACGGCTCGTGCCTCCCGAAGAATCCGTGGCTCGCGGACAAGCTGCTCGCGTGGGCGCTCGAACGTCGGCAGGGGAGCGTGAGATTGATGCCCCTCGACGACCGGGAGGAGCGCGCCGCGAACGAGCAGGCCGCGGCGGTGGCCAGGACCCGACCCTAGCCGGCGCGTCCGGGCGCGTCCGCGCGTTTGGTACCCCGGTACCGATCGCGGGTCCTCTCCGCCGCCCGCTGACCCGATCGTTTCATGTCCGCGATGCGCTCGAGCGTGTTCCTCATCGCGGCCGTGTCCCTCGCCCTTCCCTGCATGGCCGCCCTCACACTCGTCGCGTCGGCGGACGAGGGTTCGCCCACCGCTCCCGCTTGGGCGAGCCCTCGTGTCCGTCCACCCGCGGGTGTTCTCCGTCACGTCGACGCGCCGATCGCGAGTCCTGGCGATCCTTCCCCTCGTCCGATCCGTAGCCGTGAGCTGGTCGTCCTTGTCGGCGGATATCAGTCGTGCGCGTGCCCGGACGACGGGACGTTCGTCGCGCTTCGCGCGCGGCTAACAGCGGTACCCGGCATGACGGTGGTCCGCTTCGGCGCGGACCCCCGGTTCCCCTATGACACGTACGGTGCGATCGAGCCCAGCGCCATCAACCTTCGTGATGAGATCCGCACGCTGTCCGATCAGTACGACGCGGTGCACATCGTTACGCACTCGATGGGCGGTGTGGTGGCCGATCGGGCGTTCGCGAACGGCCTGTCGAGCGCGGACGGCGTGGTCACGTATGTGTCGTGGTCCTCACCGCACGACGGCAGCGACGCGGCTCGAGCGCTGACCGTCGCGCGTTTCGCGACCGGCGCCACAAATGAGGTCTTTCGAGAAGGACTTCTCTGGCTCCAGATGGAGCCCGATTCGCCCGCCGTGCGGGACCTCGCGCGCGTTCGCGCCGTCCCGCCACCCGACGGTGTGGTCCGGCTGGACCTGCGGGAGGCGTCGGACGTCCTCGTGACGGCCCGCGACGCGCACGATCCTGGGGTCCCGTCGCGCATCCTCACCGGTGCGGTCGAAGGTCACGGCGGCATCCTCACCGACCCGCAGGCGCTCGACCTGACGATGCAGACCGTCGTGACGCGCCGGGTCCCGCCCGACGAGCGATCGCGCGTACTGCGACGCGCCGCAAGCGCTGAATCCGACCGAGTTGGCGGCCTGGTGTTTCTCACGGTCTGCGCTCTCGCCGTGGCGGCGTGCATCGCCGTGCTCATCGGGCGCACACCGCTGGCCCCACGCCTGACGGACGAACTCATCGCGTTCCTCCCTCGAGCGGCGCGAAAGCCATGTCCGTGAAGCGCGACAGCGGCCAGGCGATCATCGAGTTCGCGCTCGTCCTGCCGGTGCTCCTCGCCGCCGCCTTCGCCATCGTCCTCGTCGCGGAGATCGGCGTCGCGCGTCTGGCACTGCAGCACGCGACCGCCGAGGGTGCTCGCGCCGGCGCGCTGACGAACGATGACGAGGCGATCCGCGAAACGCTCGCCGCATCGCTCTCACCCCTGTCGCCGGACCGTGTCGCGACGGTCATCGAGCCGCCCGCGACGGAGCCACCCCGGACAGGCGACCCCCGCGGCTCACTGCTCACGGTCTCCGCGAGCTTCGAAGTGCCTGTGCCGCTCGGGCTTGTTGGCCTTCCCCGGATCGTCGTCAGCGCGAGCTCCGCGCGCCGGATGGAGTGGACGCCCTGACAGGCGAGCGAGGTCAGGCCCTCGTCGTCGCCGTACTTTTCCTTGCCGTCGCCGCTCTGGTCATCGCCGGCCTTCGGCTCGCGCAGGACCAGATCCTCGCGGTCGCGCGGGAGCATCGTGCCGGCGAAGCAGCGGCAGAGGCGGCGACCGCGGTGGCTGCCGATGCCTACGCCGCCGAGTTGCAGCGCGTCGCCGCGTCCACCGCATCGCCCAGACCCACCCCGGACGTTGCCGGCCTCCTATCCGCGTCGGGCACGCGTGAGTCCGCGCGCGTGGCGGCCACCGATCTCAGTGTGCGCAACGGCGGCGGCGCGATCGCTGCGGTCGACGTTCTCTGCGCTCGCGGCAACGTCGACGTGGCACTCGTGCTGAACGGCCGGACCTATCGCGCGGGTTTCGTGGCGGCGGAATG
>JBGQFO010000128.1:0-6050 GCA_041496945.1 Candidatus Limnocylindria bacterium
CGCCGAGCTCCGCAGTCGCGGGTAGGCGCTCGAGGATCGCCTCGGTGACCCGCTGATGGTTCTGGAAGGAGCGGCCGAGGTCGCCCTGCACGGCGTGCGTGAGCCAGGCGACGTACTGGACCGGGAGCGGCTGATCGAGGCCGAGCTGTTTGCGGATCGCCTCGAGCTGGACCGGATCGCGGTCCTCGCCGGCGAAGACGAGCACCGGGTCGACGGGCGAGATCCGGGCGAGCGCGAAGACGCCGATGGTGACGAGAAGCGCGACGGGGATCATGAGCAGGAGGCGACGAAGGATGTATTGGATCACTTCGTCGCCTCCGCTCTCACATTACGTTGTGGCTACTTCGCGAGCTGTGCCGTCTCGAAACGCGGGATCCGGTCGGCGTAGGACTGCATGCCGGTCACGCCCTTCACCGTGAGTATCGGCGACGTGCCGAACTGGAACCACACGCGCGCGGGATCGTCAACGACAAAGATCTGCTGCGCCTGCTGCAGGAGCGTCTTCCGCTTGGCCGGGTCGGCCTCGGCGCGCTGCTGGTTCATCAGGTCGTCGACCTTTGCGTTGCTGTAGGAGGAGTCGTTGTTGGTCTTCCCGGTGACCACGAAGTCGTAGCTGTTGCCATCCGGGTCGAGCCGGCCGCTCCAGCCGATGAGCGTCATGCCGGCGTGCTTGTGCGACTGCTGCAGCGTGACGATGTCGTTGAAGAGCTGCGTCTTGATGTCGGCGGTGATGTCCGCTTTCGCGAGCTCGGCCTGGATGAGCTGCGCGAGCTGGAGGATCGCCGCGTCACCGGACGACACGAGGAGCTCGAACTTCAGCGGGCCCTTGCCCACCTCCGCGACGAGCTTCTTGGCACCCTCGGGGTCGGCCTTGGGGAATGGCTTGAAGTTCGCGTCGAACGCGAAGTGCGACGGCGCGATCGGACCCCAGCCGACGATCCCGACGCCCTGCGTCGGGCCCTTGTCCAGGATCTCCTGACGGTCGATGGCCATCGCGACCGCCTTCACGTAGCGCTTCTCGCTGAAGATGTAGGTCGGCGCCTCGTTCGGGATCATGCTGCTCCACGCGAACGAGCCCGCCTCGATGTACGTGAGGGTCGGGTCGGCCTTCACCGCGGGCACGTCCTTGCCCGCGACGTTGTTCAGGACCTGCGCCTGGCCGGTGCGGAGGTTGGTGAGCCGGACGTCACCGTCGAGGATCGGCTTCACGATGATCTTGTCGAGGTACGGCAGCTTGTTCCCCTTGTCGTCCTTGCCCCACCAATCCGGGTTCTTCTCGAGGGTGTAGTGGTCGTTCTTCACCGCCTCGGTGAGGATGAAGGGGCCGGTCCCGGCCTTGAACGGCTTCAGGGTGAAGTCGGCGCCCATCGCGTCGGCGACCTTTTGGCTCACCATCATGCCCGCGCGGTCGACGAGCGCCGCGAGGAGCGGCGAGAACGCGGACTTCAAGTTGAACTTCACGGTGCTCGCGTCGACGACATCGACGCTCGCGACCGCGCTGAGGTCACCGGTGCGGCTCGAGCCCTTCGTGTTGATGTAACGCTCGATGTTCCACTTCACCGACGCGGCGTCGAAGACCGTGCCGTCGTGGTACTTCACGCCCTGACGGAGGTTGAACGTGATCGTCTTGCCGTCGGCCGACGTCGTCCACTTCTCCGCGAGCCACGGGATGATGTTCCCCTTGACGTCGACGCGGACGAGCGAGTCGTACATCGCGTAGTGGATGTTCCGGTCGACGAAGAGCCCGGAGAGCATCGGATCGAGGTTGCTGACGTCGTTCTCGAGCGCGAAGGTGATCGTCCCACCGTAGTTCGCCTTCGGCGCTGCGGTCGCGGCCGCGGTCGCGGCACCACCGCTTGCCGGAGCTGGGCCCCCGCTCGTGGTGCACGCCCCGACGATGACGGCGGCCGCCGCGAACAGGGTCAGGACAGGAATGCGAAAAAGACGCATGAATACACCCTCCCGACCTCTTGGTCTCACGGAGCATACGTCCGGGTGGCGCCGAAAGTTCAGCGTTGCGTGTGACAAAAACGCGCGGGCGACCCGCTACGCCAGCGCGGCCTTCGCTCCGGCCGCGCGCGCGAGCATCGGCGCGAGGTCGAGCCGCTCCCAGGGCAGATCGAGGTCGGGCCGGCCAAAGTGACCATATGCCGCGGTCTGCCGATAGATCGGACGCCGCAGCAGGAAGCGGTCGATGATCGCCCCCGGCCGGAAGTCGAAGTGCTCAGCGATGAGCTCCTTGATCTTGTCGTCGCTCAACTGCGCCGTGCCGAACGTCTCGACGTTGAGCGAGATCGGCCGCGCACCGCCGATCACGTACGCGAGCTGCAGCTCGAAGCGCTCCGCGAGACCGGCCGCGACGACGTTCTTCGCGACGTAGCGTGCCGCGTATGCGGCGGAGCGGTCGACCTTCGTCGGATCCTTGCCGCTGAACGCGCCGCCGCCGTGCCGCGCGTAGCCACCGTACGTGTCCACGATGATCTTGCGTCCGGTCAGGCCGGCGTCCCCCATGGGGCCGCCGATGGTGAACGCACCGGTGCCGTTCACGACGTACCGCGTCTTCGCGTCGAGCCACTGCGCCGGGATCGCCGCCTTGACGACGACCTCCCTGATGTCGGCCTCGATGCGCTTCTGGGTCACGCCCTCGTCGTGCTGCGCCGCGACGACGACGGTATGCACACGCTTCGGGACGCCGCGCTCGTACTCGATCGTCACCTGCGTCTTCCCGTCTGGCCGGAGGTACGGGATCGTCCGCGCGCGGCGGGCCTCGGCCATCGCGCGCGCGAGGCGATGCGCGAGCGTGATCGGGAGCGGCATGAGCTCAGGCGTCTCCTTCACCGCGAAGCCGAACATCATCCCCTGATCCCCGGCGCCGAGCTCGTGCGGATCGGAGCCCTCGCGCGCCTCAAGCGACTCATCGACGCCCTGCGCGATCTCGCGCGACTGCTCCTTGATCGCGGTGAGGACGCCGCAGCTCTGGTAGTCGAAGCCGTACTCGGCGTCGGTGTAACCGATGTCCTTCACCACGCCACGCACCATGCCCGGGACATCGACCCAGGCTTTGGTCGTGATCTCGCCGCAGACGAGGATCGTGCCGGTGGTGGTCGCGGTCTCGCAGGCGACGCGCGAATTCGGGTCCTGGCGGAGGCACTCGTCGAGCATCGCGTCGGAGATCTGGTCACACAGCTTGTCGGGATGGCCCTCCGTCACCGATTCGCTGGTGAAGAGCCACTTCCCGGTGGACATGAACGAATTCGTCACGGATCAGGTCCCCGCCTTCCACGAGCTCGCGTACTGGCGCTGCTCGTCGGTCATCTCGTCGATCTTCATGCCCATCGCCGCGATCTTTGCCCGGGCGATCCGCTCGTCGAGCTCCGCAGGGACAGGGTAGACCTGCGACGTCAGCGTCCCAGCGTTCTTGAGCAGGTACTCCACCGAGAGCGCCTGGTCGGCGAAGGACATGTCCATGACCGCCGGCGGATGGCCCTCCGCGGCGGAGAGGTTGACGAGGCGGCCATCGGCGAGGACGACGACGCTGCGCCCGTCCTTCAGCCGGTATTCGCTCACGAACGGCCGCAGCTCGCGGCAGCCCGTGGCGAGCTTCGCGAGGGTGCTGAGGTCGATCTCGTCGTTGAAGTGGCCGGCATTCGCGACGATGGCGCCGTCCTTCAGCTTCGCGAGCGCGTCCTTGCCGATGACGTTCACGTTGCCGGTCGCGGTGATGAAGAGATCGCCGCGGGCGGCCGCCTCGACCATCGTCGTGACCTCGAAGCCGTCCATCGCCGCCTCGAGCGCCTTGAACGGATCGATCTCGGTGACGATCGTGATCGCGCCCATGCCCCGCAGGCGCGTCGCGATGCCCCGACCGACCCAGCCGTAGCCGGCGACGACGGCAGTCTTGCCGGCGAGGAGCAGGTTCGTCGCGCGCAGCACGCCGTCCACCGCGGACTGGCCCGTGCCGTACCGGTTATCGAAGAAGTGCTTCGTGAGCGCGTCGTTCACCGCGACGATCGGGTACGCCAGCACGCCCTCGGTGGCCATCGCGCGCAGGCGCGTGACCCCGGTGGTCGTCTCCTCGGTCCCGCCGCGGACACCCGGGAGCAGCTCGCGGCGCTTTGTGTGCAGCTCGGTGACGAGGTCAGCGCCGTCGTCCATCGTCAGCTGCGGCTTCGTGGCGAGCACCGCGTTGATGTGCGAGTAATAGGTGTCGCGGTCCTCGCCCTTCCGCGCGAACACGCTGATCCCGTCGTTCGCCACGAGCGCGGCGGCGACGTCGTCTTGCGTCGACAGGGGGTTCGAAGCGCAGAGCGCGAGCTCCGCGCCGCCCGCCTTCAGGGCGAGCATGAGGTTCGCGGTCTCCGCCGTGACGTGCAGGCATGCGCCGATGCGCAGGCCGGCGAGCGGCCGCTCCTTCGCAAAGCGCGCCTGGATCCCGGCGAGCACGGGCATCTCGCGCGCCGCCCACTGGATGCGACGCTCCCCCGCCCCGGCCAGGCCGATGTCGGTCACGTCGTGTTCCGCGGTCTTTGTGGTCATCGCATCCTCCCAAGAAGTCGATCGAAGGCGTTGCGCCGCACGGCGGGACCCTCGATGAACGGCGCGTGGACGTGGTACCCCAGATGTTCGTAGACGGCGATCGCCGGTGAGTTGTCCTGACGCACGTTCAACACCACGTCGCGGTGCTGCTCGAGCGCGGCCGAGGTCACGGCGGAGGTCACCGTCGTGGCCATGCCCCGATCGCGATACGCCATGCGCGTGAGCACGTTGCCGACGGCCGCGATCCCCGCGCGCCGCGAGCGCACGTGCGTCCCGGCGGCGGACACGAGGGTCGTGCCGACATAGATCCCGAAGTAGATCTCGCGCGTCATACGGTCCGGCGTGAAGTACGTGCGCGAGGCGTGCCCATACAGGTCGACGACGTCCTCGAGCTCATCCGGACCGAGGCGCGTGACGGCATGCGTCACGCGCGGCTCGAATGAGGCGACGTCGACGGCCATCCGGTGCATCCGATCGACCCGCTCGAAGCGGAAGGCGCTCTCCACCGCCAGGCGTCCTGCCGGCGGAGTGGAGACGACCAGGCGCGACTCGTGGATCCCCTCGCAGAAGATGGCCGCGAGGGCCTCGCTCTCACCGCTGGCGAAGCACGGCTTGAAGGCCAGCGCCTCCACGACCAGCGCCGCGGCGACGACGTCGTCGTTCCGCGTCGCGACCCACCAGCGCGCACGCTCGATCTCCGCCGCGTCGAGGTCGGCGAGGGCGTACGCGGTGAGGAGCCGGTCCCGGCCGAAGAACTCGCGCAGACGCTCGGCGGGAGCCTGTTCCTGGAGATGGATCTCGGGCAACAGCGGGGCCGCGGTCATCGGTCCTCCTTATCTAAGGACCAAGCGGGCCTCCGCCGGTCGCAGGGGTGCGAGTTGATTCTAGACGCTGGTGGCCTGCCGCTGAGGAAGCGTCACGGTGAACGTCGATCCCTCGCCGACCGCCGAGCGAAGCGACACCTCGCCACCCATCATGCGGACCAGACCGCGCACCAGGGCAAGCCCGAGGCCGGTCCCCTGCGCGGAACGCGCGCTCGCGCCGACCTGGCGGAATTCCTCGAAGACGATGGCCTGGTCCTCGGGGCTGATGCCCACGCCGGTGTCTGAGACCGCCAGCGTCATCCGGCCATCAGCCGCGGATACATCGGCGCGCACCGAGCCACCCGCGTCGGTGAACTTGATCGCGTTCGAGAGCAGGTTCAGGACGACCTGCTTGAGCCGCGCCGGATCCTGTTCGACCGTGCCGACGTCGGGCGCGACCGAGCCGTCGAGGCGAACGCCCTTGGCATCGGCGAGCGGACGGACGATGGCGATCGCGCCCTCGATGGCCTCGCGCATCGAGAACGGCACCGGATGCAGCTCCATCTTGCCCGCCTCGATCTTCGACAGGTCGAGCAGGTCATTCACCAGAGCGAGCTGGTGCTCGCCCGCTCCATGGATGTCGCGCAGGTACTCCTCCTGCTTCGGATTCAGCTCGCCGAACAGGCGCTGCAGCAGCACATTGGAGAAGCC
>JBGQFO010000129.1:0-5977 GCA_041496945.1 Candidatus Limnocylindria bacterium
ATCTCTTCACACGCATCCGCGACCTGTTCTCCGGACGGTCCGTGCTCCTCATCTCGCACCGGTTCTCGAGCGTCCGGTCCGCGGACCGCATCTACGTCCTGCATGAAGGGCAGATCGTGGAGCACAAGGACGCACGACGAGCTCATGCAGCTCGACGGCCGCTACGCGGAGCTCTTCACGATGCAGGCGTCGGCGTACTTCCCGGAGCTGATGAAGGTCCGAGCGAAGTGAGTCGCGACAGCGGCGAGAGCAGCAGGAAGAGCACACCGCACGACATTCCGATCCACGCGATCGCGATCGCGGTCCGGACGCCGAAGGTCTCAGCGATCGCAGCGGCGACGAGCGCGCCAAGTGGCGCGACCCCGTGACACAGCACGTCGACCGTCGCGTTGACGCGGCCGAGCAAGCGATCGGGCACGACGGCCTGGCGCAGCGTCACGCTGGCGATGCCCTCGATCGTCGCGAGGCCGTCGCCGATGAGCTGCGGCAGGAACACCATCAGGGTCGCGAGGAATAACGGGCCCGTAGCGAGCGGCGTGAGGACCCCGATCGCCGAGCTCGCGATGAACATCACGACGATCACGCGTCCGATGCCGAGCCGGCGGATGGCCCGACCCGCGAACACCGATCCGGCCAGCGATCCCACACCGCCGGCGGAGATGACCAACCCGAGCAGGAACGGCGTGAGGCCCAGGTCGTTGAGCAGGAAGAGGCTGTACAGCGCCCCATAGAACGACCCGAAGAAGTGGGACGTGACCGAGCTCGCCGTGAGCGGGAGCAGCAGCGCGTGCCGCCGCACCACCGACAGGCCTTCGACGATCTCTTGCGCGATCGCGACACGGACCTGCTGCGGATGCGCCACCTCGCGGGCGCGGATAAGGATCAGCGAGATCGCGGAGACGACGAACGAGACGGCGTCGATGAGGATCGCGAACGGCGCGCTCACGATCTGCACGAGCGCCCCCGCGAGACCGGGCGCGCCGATCTCGGCGATCGACGAGCTCATGGCGAGCTTGCTGTTGCCTTCGACCAGGCGGTCCCGGCCGACGAGCGAAGGCAGATAGGAGCGGTATGCGGAGTCGAAGAGCGTGCCGAGCGCCGCCTCGATGAACGCGACGACATAGAGCTGTCCCAGGCTGAGAACATCGAAGGCGTAGGCGACGGGGATCGAGAAGAGGAGCGCGGCGCGGATGACGTCCGTCAGGATGAGCACCGGGCGACGGGGCAGGCGGTCCACCCATGCGCCGGCAAAGAGTCCCACCAGGAGCACGGCGGTGGACGCCGCGACGACGAGGGCGGCCATCTCGCGGGGGCCGGCGCCGAGGACGAGCAGGCCGACCAGTGGCACGGCCGTTCGAGTGACCACCGAGCCGAACTCGGAGATCGTCTGGCCGGTCCAAAGTCTCACGAAATCGGCATGTCGCCATAGCGACGGCGTTGACACGGCGGCGCGAGCGTACCGTCGCCGGAGGGCGTTCGTTCTGGCGGCCCCAACGCTGCCGTTCCGGACCGTGACGCGCGCCGACGCTCCGACCCACTCCGGTGCCGCAGATCGCGCTGACCGAGGGCTCTTCGCTCATCTAGCCTTCTGCGCGTGAACGACCTCACGTTCTGGTTCCTTGCGCGGGTCACGGGCCTCACCGCGTTCGCCGTCCTCTCGCTCGCTGTTCTGTCGGGCGAGGCGCTGCGGACCTCGGTGCTCGACTTCCTCGCGTCGAATCGCGCCATCCGAAGGCTGCACGACTTCACAACGCCGCTGTGGTTGCCGCTCGTGTTCGCGCATCTGATCGCGCTGCTGCTCGATAAGACCGCGCAGATCCGTCCGATCGACGTCGTCGTGCCGTTCGTCAATCCGTACGAGCCGTACTTCCTCCCCATCGGACTCGGCACGATCGCATTCGACATCGTGATGGTCGTCACGGTCACGAGCTGGCTGAAGCGTCGCATGAACAACACGCTGTGGACCTGGATCCACCGCACGAGCTACATCGGTTTCGTCGCGATCTTCTTCCACGCGGTGCAGTCGGGCACGGACTTCGACGCGCCGCTGGTCTCCGCCATCGCCTGGTCAACCGCCGCGGCGCTCGCGATCATCGGCGTCACGCGCATCGTGTGGGGTCGGCTCCCCGCTTGAGCCATCACCAGCACGGCAAGTCGCACCTGCTCGTCCGTTACGCCGGTGACGCGCGGCGCGCGCGCGATGAATACGAGAAGCGCCGTGGCTCGAACCTGAAGTTCCTGCTCCGCAAGCGCTTCTCGTGGATGCAGCACTACCTCGGACCACAGACCTACGCGGTCGAGGTCGGCTGCGGCGCCGGTTTCAGCGAGCTGTTCCTGCGCGCGGGCATGCTCGAGCTGACCGACGCCGAGCCGCGGCCGTGGGCGCGGCGGCTCGTCGATGCGCAGGAGCTGCCGTATGCGGACGCGAGCGTCGACGTGCTCATCGCGAACAACGTGATCCATCACCTCGCGTATCCCGACCGTTTCTTCCGCGGCGCCGCGCGCGTGCTCCGTCCCGGCGGCCACGTGCTCATTCAAGAGTGCAACTGCTCGTGGACGACGCGTATCGCGCTGCGCGCGACGGGCCACGAGGGCTACGACTTCGCGGCCGATCCGTTCGATCCGACCCGACCCTGCAACGACCCGAGCGATCCATGGAGCGCGAACTGCGCGATCCCGAATCTCCTGTTCGACGATCTCGATCGTTTCCGCGAGCATTACCCGCAGTTCGCGATCGTCGATTCGGGGATGTCCGAGTTCCTCGTCCAGTTCAACTCCGGCGGGGTGACCGCGACGGTCCCGTACGTCCCGCTCCCCTGGGCAGCGATGCGTGTCGTCGACGTCATCGACCGCGTGTTCGTGGCCGTCGCCCCGGGTGTGTTCGCGAGCCAGCGTCGTCTGGTGCTACGGCGCTCGTAGCCGCCAGAGCGGCCAGCCGGTCGCGGGCTCCGTTCCGGCGCGCTCGTAGTTCGTCGCGATGAATTCGACGACACGCTCGAGCTCGGGTAGCGGCGCGTACTGCGCCTCGGGCGAGACCCACGCCCGCAGGCCCGCGAGATCGAGCGGCGGCGTGACGAAGCTCTCGCGGGACGCATCGAGGATCAGCGCCGGGCGCGCACGCTCCAGGTCCGCGAGGAACTCCAGGACGCGGGCGGGCGTCGCGTAGCCGCGGGTCGAGAGCGCGGCGTACTGGTATACGTAACGCGTCGGTGACCGCCGGTCCGCGAGGAAGAGCACCTCCGCGTGCGAGCCCCAGATGAGAACGGTGTCGTCCGGTCGCGTGTTCGCGGCGACGTAGGCGGCCGCCGAACGGAACCGTCCGTCGTCGGTCATGAGCGCGAGGCGCGTGACGAGGAGCCCGGGCAGAACGCACATCCCGAGGACGGCGAGCGCGAGCGCCGGCCGTGCGATCCGCGCGGGCGTGACGCGCTGCACCTCGCTCACGGCGAACGCCGCGAGGATCGCCATCGACGGTAGCCAGGCGATGAAGTAGTAGTGGTAGCCCCGGCCCCAGGTTGACAGCGCGAGATCGATCGGGAACGCGACGAGCGCGACGGTGAGCAGCGTCGGACCGAAGCGGCGCCTGAGCACGGCGTAGATCCACGCCCCGACCGCGACGACCGCGAGTCCGGATGGCAGCGTGAGCCGCAGGCCCGAGAGCACGGCATCCACCCGTTCGGACACGGGCGCGAAGGCCGCATAGGCGCGGTTGTAGACGAGAGCCTGATCCACCATCTCGCCGAGGACGCCGCGCGCAGCGGCCCAGGCCGCGACGATCGCGAGCGGCACGACACCGCCCAGAGCGATCAGAGCGAGCGGCGCGACGGCGCCGCGGCGGCTTCGGAGAAGCGCCACGAGACCGATCGCGACCCAGAGGCCCACGAGGGTCGGCTTCAAGAGAAATGCTGCGCCGCCAAGTACACCGATCGCGACCGCGCGCGCCGCTCCGAGCGTGCGAGTCTCCTTTAAGAGAAGAAGGGCGCCGAACTGGAGCGGCAGCGCGTAGAACTCGACGAAGCTGGTCTGGCCGTACTCGAGGAAGAGCCGCGGCAGGGCGACCAGCCACGCGAGGGACCCGACGAGCGCGGCGGTCGCGCCGAATTCGCGTCGGAGCGCGCGATACCCGAGCAGCGCCGCCGCGACGAGGAACGCGACCTGCACCAGCCACACACCGGTCCGGCCCGCGAGCGCGAGGCCCACCGCATCGACGAAGTACACGCCCGGCGGCTTGTGGTCCCAGATGTCGCGGTACGGAGCGCCGCCGTCGAGCAGGCGCTGGGCGGCATAGAAGAAGACGCCCGCGTCCTCCGCCGGATCGCGGCCAGCGGGGTGATTCGGGAGGAGCACAGCGACCGACGCGACCAGGAGCAGCCCGACCGCGACGACACCGACGCGCATCGCGGAACAGATTCGCGCATCCTGTGCGCTGGTGCCGAGGCGGGTCGCGATCGTCGGTGCAGGCGTGGCCGGACTCGTGGCCGGCCGCGAGCTCGCGCGCCGCGGACACGCGGTGACGTTGTACGAGCGTTGGCCGGACGTCGCGGGACAGGCCAGCGCATTTGACCTGGGTGGCGGCCTGTGGATCGACCGCTACTACCACCACCTGTTCCAGAGCGACAGCGACATGATCGCCCTGCACGACGAGCTCCTTCCGGGCGAGCTCGAGTGGCACACCTCGTCGGTCGGCATCTGGGCGCGCGGCCGCGTGTGGCCGTTCGTCAGTCCCCTCGACCTGCTGCGCTATCGCCCGCTCCCGCTCGTCGACCGCCTGCGCCTCGGCTACTCCGTGCTGCGGCTGACCGCACGGACCGACTGGGAGCGCATGGACGACATCGGGGCGCTGGACTGGCTGCGCAAAGCATCCGGCGAGCGCGCGCTCGCGTCGGTGTGGACGCCGCTCATGCTCGGCAAGTTCGGCGCCGATAGCGAACGCGTGCCGCTCGCCTGGCTCTGGTCGAAGTTCCGCCTGCGTCGCAAGCTGCGCGGCGGCGGCGCCACGCAGGAGCAGCTCGGCTATCCGCGCGGATCGTTCCGCGCGATCTGCCAGGCGCTCGCGGCCGAGATCCGCACGCTGGGCGGCGAGATCCTCGTCGACCGCGAGGTCCTGCGCGTCACCGAAGACGGCGTGACCGATGGCGCCGCGCCGGTCTATCGGCTCCAGTGCGCCGCGCCCGGCGCGTTCCGTCGGCGCGCCGGCGAGGCGCCGGCCGAGCCCGCGCTCGAAGGTCGCGCGGACGCCGTGCTCTTCACCACACCGACGTTCGTCACGCGCCGGCTCGTCGACTGGCCCGACGACTACCTGCGTCGACTCGACGACTGGACCTACGAGACCGCGGTCGTCCTGCTGCTCGAGCTGCGCCGTCCGTACAGCCCGACCTACTGGACGAACATCGCTGACAGCAACGTGCCGTTCCTCGGTCTCGTCGAGCACACCAACCTTGTGCCCGCCGAGCGGTATCCGGCGCGCTACCTCTACGTGTCGAACTACGTCTCGGGCGGCGATCCGCTCACCCGGATGAACACCGAGGAGCTGCTACGCCACTACCTCGCCGCGCTCGGACAGATGAACCCGCGCTTCGACCAACACGACGTCCTCCGTTATTGGTCGTTCCGCGAGGAGGCCGCGCAGCCGGTGCCGCGCGTCGGCAACCGGCACCGTCTTCTGCCGTTCGCGTCGCCGCGGCGCGGCCTGTATCTGGCGAACACGACGCAGATCTATCCCGAAGATCGCGGCACGAACTACAGCGCGCGGCTTGGCCGCGAGGTCGCGGAGAAGATCGCGGCGGACGGCTAGCCGCGCAGTACGGCAACCCGGCGCTGCTCGCGAAGATCGTGGCCGGGGTCGACCAGATATCGGATGGCCGCGTCGAGTTCGGCATCGGCGCCGGATGGAAGGCGGATCGATTGCTGCTCGCGTTCCCGCGCGACCGCGCGGGCGAGATGATCCGCCGCGTTGGCGAGAAGGTGCTCGCCCAGG
>JBGQFO010000130.1:0-5973 GCA_041496945.1 Candidatus Limnocylindria bacterium
ATCGCCGCGACGATGGCCAAGAACAAGGTCGGCAAGGCGACGCATAACACCGTCTGCTCGATGGGCGGTATCCCGATCCCGCCGGTCGACCGCTACATCGCCGGATTCCAGGACGCGGTGAAGACGGTCAGCCCGTCGACCACGATCCTGAACGGCTACAGCAACGACTTCGTGGACCAGGCCAAGGGCAACGCGGTCGGTGTGAACCACATCGGCAAGGGCTGCGACATCCTGTTCCAGGTCGCGGGCGGTAGCGGACTCGGCTACATCGCCGCGGCCAAGCAGGCCGGGGTCTACGCGATCGGTGTCGACGCCGACCAGGCCGACGCCGCTCCCGGCACCGTCATCACCTCGGCCCTGAAGCGTGTGAACAAGGCCGTGTTCGACACCACCAAGGCCGTCAAGGACGGCAAGTACGCGGCCGGCGACAACTTCTTCAGCGCCACGAACGACGGCATTGGCTACGGCAAGCTCGACACGATCGTGCCCGCCGACGCCAAGGCTGCGGCCGACAAGGCACTCGCGGACATCAAGAGCGGCGCGATCAAGCCCAAGGACACGGTCCAGGTCAAGGGTTAGGCCTTGACCCTCGCACCGTCCGCATCACCGACGGGGCCGGCAACGGCCCCGTCGGTGCGTCAGCCGACAGCGCAGTGGACGCAGGGCCCGGCGATCCCGATCGTCTCCGTCTTCATCGCCCTGTTCCTCGGAGGGATCTTCGTGCTCCTCAGCGGGAACAATCCGCTGCAGGCCTACGGCGCCCTTCTCCTCGGCGCGTTCGGCTCGCCCTACGACGTCACCGAGACCCTGGTCATCGCGGTCCCACTCACGCTCGCCGGGCTGTCCGTCGCGGTCGCCTTCCGTACCGGGCTTTTCAACATCGGCGCGCAGGGACAGCTGCTCGTGGGCGCCCTCGCGGCCGGCTGGACCGGCTCCCAGTTCCCCGATCTGCCCGGCGTCGTCCTCCTGCCGCTGACGCTCGTCTCGGGCGTGCTGGGCGGTGCGGCGTACGGAGCCGTCGCCGGCTGGCTCAAGGCGTCCCGCGGCGTCAACGAGGTGATCACCACGATCATGCAGAACTACATCGTGGTCTTCGTCATGCACTGGCTGCTGCAGGACGGGCCGATGTCCGCGCCGAACGCCCTCGGGACGCCGGCGTCCTCCCCGATCGGGGCGGGCGCGATCCTCCCGATCCTCATCCCGAATTCCCTCGTGCCGCTCTCGCGCCTTCACGCGGGCGTCCTCCTGGCGATCCTCGCGGTGGTCGTGTTCTGGTTCCTCATGTGGCGCACGAGCCTCGGCTACCAGCTGCGCGCCGTCGGTCTGGGTGCGCGCGCCGCGGCCCAGGCGGGCATCGACCCCCAGCGACACATGGTCATGGTGATGGCCATCGCCGGAGGCTTCGCCGGCCTCGCCGGCATGATCCAGGTGAGCGGCCTCTTCCATCGCGTCTACGACGGCTTCTCGTCGGGCTTCGGCTTCGACGCCATCGCCGTCGCCCTCTTGGGCAAGAATTCCCCCATCGGCGTCACGCTCGCGGCGCTGCTGTTCGCGGCGTTCCAGCGTGGCGGGACGCTGATGCAATCCAACGCCGGCATCTCCTCACACCTGGTCGAGATCGTCGAGGCCATCGTCCTCTTCGTGATCGCCGCGGAGACCATCGTGCGCGCCATCGCCGCGCGGGTGGGCGCTCCGGCCGAGGCCGTCTCTTGACCGTCGAGGTGAGGCCTTGACCGTCGAGGTGAGGCCTTGAGCCTCGAGGTCCTCATCGGCGCCGGCGTCCTCGCGACGACGCTGCGACTTGCGACGCCGATCGCCTTCGCCGCGCTCGGTGGTGTCATCACCGAGCGCGCCGGAGTCACGAACATCGCGCTCGAGGGGTGCATGCTGGTCGGGGCGTTCTTCGGCATCGTCGCGGCCGACAAGTCCGGCAACCTGCCGGTCGCCCTCGCCGTCGCTCTGATCGCGGGGATCGCGCTCGCGGCGCTCCACGCCCTCGCCTCGGTGACCTTCCGTGCGGATCAGATCGTGAGCGGCATGGCGCTCAACATCCTCGCGCTCGGGCTCACGTCCTATCTCAACTACGAGCTGTACGGCACGACGGGTACCCCGGCCGATCTGCCGACCGTTCCGCCGCTCGTGCTGCCCGGCATCAGCGACATCCCCTTCGTCGGCGACGTCATCGGCCGGCAGAACTCGCTCGTGTGGGTCATGTTCGTGCTCGTCGTCGTCCTTCAGCTCTTCCTCTTCCGGACCGTTCCGGGCCTACGCCTGCGGGCCGTGGGCGAGCATCCACGGGCCGCGGACACCGTCGGCATCGACGTTCGCCGGACCCGGTATTGGGCGGTCCTCGCCTCCGGCGCGTTCGCGGCGCTCGGCGGCGTCTTCCTCTCGATGGCGATCAGCGGCTCCTTCACCGACAACATGACCAACGGCCGCGGATTCATCGGCCTCGCGGCGATGATCTTCGGACGGTGGACGCCGGTGGGGGCGCTCGTGGCCGCCCTTCTCTTCGGCTACGGCGATGCCTTGTCGGTCTCTCTCCAGGGCGCGTCCATCGGCGATTTCCGCTTCCCGGTGCAGCTCCTCTCGACGTTGCCCTATGTCCTCACGATCCTCGCGGTCGCGGGCTTCGTGGGCCGTTCTCGCGCACCGGCGGCGGACGGCGTCCCCTACGAGAGCGAGGGTCACTAATGGGCGTTCTCCTGGAGATGCGCGGCATAAGCAAGCGCTTCGGCGAGCTGCAGGCGCTCGACAAGGTCGACCTGGTGGTGAATGAAGGGGAGATCCACGCGCTCGTCGGCGAGAACGGCGCCGGCAAGACCACCCTCATGAACATCCTCTACGGGCTGTATCACGCGGACGCCGGCACGATCCGCATCCGCGGGAAGGACGCCCACATCACCGGTCCGCGGGACGCGATCGCGCTCGGGATCGGGATGATCCACCAGCACTTCATGCTCGTGCCGCCCCTCACGGTCGCGGAGAACGTGGTCCTCGGCGATGAGCGCAGCGGCCCGGTCCTCGACGAGCGGGCCATCCAGACGCACGTCCGCGAGCTCGAGGAGCGGTTCCGCATCCTCGTCGAGCCCGCGGCGCGCATCGAGGACATCCCGCTCGGGCTCCAGCAGCGTGTCGAGATCCTCAAGGTCCTGTACCGCGGCTCCGAGCTCCTGATCTTCGACGAGCCCACCGCGGTGCTCACGCCGCAGGAGGTCGACGAGCTCTTCGACATCGTCCGCACGCTCCGCAGCGAGGGCAAGACGCTCATCCTCATCACCCACAAGCTGCACGAGGTGCTGGCGGTCACCGATCGCATCACCGTGCTGCGCACCGGGAAGAACGCCGGCGAGCTCGTCACGAAGAACACCAACGCCACCGAGATCGCGGTCGCCATGGTCGGCCGTGAGCTCCACGACATCCGTCCGCGGGAACGGAAGATCGAGGGCGCCACGATCCTCGAGATCGCCGGGCTGCAGGCGCTCTCCGACCGCGGCGCGCTGGCGCTCAAGGGCGTCGACCTCACGGTGCGCGAAGGCGAGATCTTGGGTGTTGCGGGAGTTGGGGGTAACGGACAGAGCGAGCTCGCCCAATGCATCCTCGGCCTTCGGAAGGTGACCGCCGGGGTCATCAAGGTCGGTGGGATCGACGTCGCCCACGACGACCCAAAGCGCACGCGTCAGCGGGGCGTGGCCTACGTGCCCGAGGACCGGCGGACCGAAGGTCTGGTCCTCCCGTTCACGCTCGCGGACAACTTCATCCTTGGCAAGCAGGACCGCGCGCCGTACGCGCGCCGCGGCATCCTCGACGGCGGCGCGATCGCGCGCGACGGCGCCAAGCTGGCAAAGGAGTTCGACGTGCGGCCGCCGGACCCGGCGATCATCGTGGGCACGCTCTCCGGCGGGAACCAGCAGAAGGTCGTGCTCGGCCGCGAGATCTCCGAGGCGCCGAAGCTCATCGTCGCGAGCCAGCCCACCCGTGGTCTCGACATCGCCGCCACCGAGTACGTGCACGAGCGGCTCCTGGAGCAGCGTGGCCGCGGATGCGCCGTGCTCCTCGTGTCGAGCGAGCTCGACGAGATCCGCGCCTTGTCGGATCGCATCGCGGTCATGTTCGAGGGGCGGATCGTGGCGACGCTGGGCGCCGCGGAGGCGACCGAGCAGCGCCTCGGGCTGCTCATGGCCGGCCAGGCCGAGGCGGCGCGCGCCTAGCTCTTGACGGCCCTCCAAACCCCGGTCTAGCCTCTGGTCAGACCACCTGACCAGAGGCCCGAAACCAACGGGGAGGCCAAGGAAACGACCACGATCGAGCCGATCCGACGCAGCCGGCTGTACCAGGGCATCGTCGAGCAGATCGAGGCGCTCCTCGAACGGGGCGAGCTCCGGCCCGGCGACCAGCTGCCGGCGGAGCGCGCGCTCGCCGAGCAGTTCCAGGTCTCACGCGCCTCGGTGCGGGAGGCGCTGCGAACCCTCGAGCTCCTCGGCATCGTCGAGACGCGCGCCGGCGGCGGCACGTTCGTCCGCCAGGTCGCGCCGGACGATCTCGCGAAGCCGCTGCACTCGCTCATCGCCCGGGGCCACAGCCTCTCGGACGTCATCGAGTTCCGCGGCGTCGTCGAGCCGGCGATCGCCGCTCTCGCCGCGGCGCGCGTCACGCCGCCGCAGCTCGAGGAGCTGCACGAGCTCCTCATCAAGCAGCAGGGCAAGGTCGCGGCGGGCGAGTCCTACGCCGAGGAGGACATCCGCTTCCACGAGGTCATCGGCGACGCGGCCGGGAACGAGCTCCTCACGACGATGCTCGGCGTGATCTGGGACGTCCTCCGCGCCTCGCGCGAGCAGTGGCTGCAGACGAACGCACGCGCCCACGCATCCCTCGAGGCGCACCACCGCATCTACGACGCGCTCGCGCGGCACGACGCCGAGGCCGCGCGAAAGTCCAGCGCCGAGCACATCCGCGCGGTCGGCGAGGGCATCCTCAAGCTGCTAGGAGGTCGGAATGGCTGACGAGAAGTCGATCAGCATCGAGGTCGTCTATCGGGGCATCTTCCAGAAGACGCTGGCCCAGCGGATCTGCCGATCGGTCGTGCTCGCGGCGCGCCGCAGCGGACACACCGGGACGGCGTTCGCGCGCTACGGCGACTCGCCCGAGCGCAACGGCGTTCCCGCAAAGCAGTTCGCGGTCGTCGCAGTCGACGAGATCGAGCTCGAGGCGTCGATGGCCAAGTACGAGCCGAGCGTCGTGGACGTCTCGATCGCCGTCGACGACACGCTCGTGAAGGGCGTCGAGTCGTGGGCCTGGTACGGGCGCCAGCCGATCTGGAAGCCGGTCCGCGCCAACGGGTGGCTCCTGGTCACGAGCACGAACACCGCGGACGCGGTGCTCGCGCAGACCGACAAGGCCGAGCGGCCCTACACCCTCGGGATCATCCCGGGCGGGGCGTCGTTCGCGGGCCTGTGGGTCTTCAAGGACGACCACACCGATCACCGCGTGCTCGGCGCGCTCGCGAAGATCCTCCCGCAGTGGATCTCGATCGAGAACGCCAGGGCCGCGACGAAAGAGCTGTCAAAGGGGGACGCCTCCGCCCAGGCATCGCTCCAGGTCGGCTACGACTCGACCGCGATGCGTCCGGTGAAGGTCGGCGAGGGTACGAGCGGTCACGAGGTGCTGCAGTTCACCAAGCCGGGCTGGACGAAGATGCGCCCCGGCGTCATCGTCGAAGCGCGTAAGCCCGGCGAGCGAAACCCCTACTACAAGAAGTACGGCGCCCGCACGCTGCGCCCAGTCGTGAACTTCGACACCTGCATCAAGTGCACGATGTGCTGGCTCGACTGCCCGGACGAGTGTTTCGAGGTGACGCCCGAAGGCCACTACGAGGTCGTGTACTCGGCGTGCATCGGCTGCGGCATCTGTGCGCAGGTCTGCCCGGTGAAGGACTGCATCGTCATGGTCGACGAGCTCAAGTTCACCGACAAC
>JBGQFO010000131.1:0-5965 GCA_041496945.1 Candidatus Limnocylindria bacterium
ACGAGATCGACCCCTCGCTCCTCGGCGCGTTCGGCGGGGCCGCGACGGTGATCACCGCGCAGGGCTATCTGCGCGAGTGGACGGCGGACGGCACGATCCATCCGCGCCGCTGGGACGATGCCCCGCGGGTGGCGGCGAGCGCGTCGGCCATCGTGCTCAGCGAGGAGGATGTCGCCGGCGACCTGGGTGAGCCGCGCCGGTGGTCGGCCCACACGCCGGTGATCGTCACGCTCGCCGAGCGTGGCTCCCTCGTCATCGCCGGCGGCACAGAGCGGATGGTGCCCGCGTTCCACGCGGACCGCGTCGTCGATCCGACCGGCGCGGGTGACGCGTTCGCGGCCGGTCTGGCGATCGCGCTCGCGGAGGGACGGCCGCTGATCGAGGCGGTCCGCTTCGCCCATGGCGTGGCGTCGTTCGCCGTCGAAGCCATCGGGACGGAGGGTCTCGCGGATCGCGCGCGGGTCGAGGCGCGGCTCGCCCGTCCCTAGTCCGTCGGCAGCTGCTTCTTCTCGCCGGTGAACGGTGTGAGGTGCTTCTCGTAGAGCTTCGCCCAGGTGCGATCGGCCACGATGTGGAGCACGACGGTGTTCACGAAGTCGCGGAACCCCTGGCGATCCGCGCTCACGTTCTTCTTCATGCCGATGGCGAGCCGATCGTCGGTGAAGGCCTTGCCGACGACCTTGAGGCTCGGATCCTTGAACGTGGACCCGAAGAGGACGAGCTCATCGCTCGTGACCGCGTCCGCGGCGCCGGACGCGAGCGCCTGCAGGCAGAAGTCCAGCGTGTCGAGCGCGAGGATCTTCGCGCGCTCGTTCGTCACGCGCTTCAGGTTCTGCTCCCAGACCGAGCCCTTGATCGCGCAGACCGTCTCGTCACCGGCGGCGACGTCGACGACCTCCTTTATCTGATCGTTCGTCTTCCTCACCAGGAGACGCTGGCCGGTGCGCAGATACGGATCGGTGAGGTCGACGACCTTGGCGTTGTCGTCATTGATGACGAGCGCGCCGATGGTGATGTCCGCCTGGTTGCTCGTGAGCGCGGCCACGCGGGTCGATGGGTCGACCGAGATCCACTCGATGTGCGTGTCCGGGTCGTCGTTCGTGCCCCAGATCGCCTTCGCGATCTCGCGCGCGAGATCGGCCTCGAACCCTTCCTGCACGTTGCCCGGCCGGAGGACGCTCATCGGCGGCCCGGCATTCCAGACGGCGACGCGGATCTTCCCCCTCGTCTGCAGCGCGTAGGGGTAGGTGGAGAGCTCGAGCCGCGGGCGCGCCGGACCGGGCGACGCGGTCGGCGACGGACTGGGCTTCACCGTGTCCGGCCCGGACAGGCACGAGGAGAGGAGTGCCGCCCCGATGAGCGGCGCGACCATCCGCGCCACGCGCGTCCCGCTCACGCGCGGCCATGCGACGCGTGCTCCGAACACGCGTCGAAGCGTAGGCGGTAGCCTCGCCCGGTGCAGGATCATTTCGGTCCCGCTCGCGCGCTCATCGATCGCTCGCCGTTCCGCGTCGGCGCGCTGGCCCGCTCGGCCGACGGCGAGGCGCTCCTCGAACACGATCCGGACACCGCGTACCCGGCCGCGTCGGTGATAAAGGTGCCGCTCGTCATGGCGCTGTATGCCGATGCGGCCGAGGGGCGCCTGGATCTCGGCGAGCGCGTGGCGGTGGGGGAGCGCGTCGACGGGTCCGGCGTCCTGCGCGACCTGCGCGACCTCGAGATGCTGTCGCTGCGCGATCTTGCCGCGCTCTCGATCGGACTGTCGGACAACACCGCGACCAATCGCCTCATCGAGCGCGTTGGGACGGCGCGCGTGGCCGAGCGCCTCGTGGCGTGGGGGTGCCGGGCGACGGCGCTGCGTCGGCGCATGTACGACTTCGCGGCGGCCGAGCGCGGGCTCGAGAACGTCGCGTGCGCGCGCGAGCTCGCGGCGCTCCTGGTGCGCCTGGTCGCGGGGGAGTGCGTCGACCGCGCGACGTCCGACGCCGTCCTCGCGCTCATGGAGCGCTGCGACGACGACCGCAAGCTACGTCGTTTCCTCGGGCCGAACGTCACGGTGCCAAGCAAGAGCGGGACGCTCGACGCGTCGCGCAACGACGTCGCCGTCTTTCGCGGTCCCGAGCGCACCGTCATCGCCGCGGTCTTCACCGGTGAGGTGCGTGATCACCTCGCCGCGGAGCACCTGCTCGGCATCATCGGGCGGTGCGCGGCGATCGCGGCGGGCATGACCGTCCCGCCGCTCCCGTTCGGCGAGTAGCGCTTCCTTCGAAGGGTTCGCTGCGCGATGATTCGCGCGTGAGCTCGCACGCACGACGCGCCCGTTCCGAGCGGTCGCTTCGTCTCGCGGTGGCCGTCGCCGTGCTCCTGGTGGGGCTGCTCGTGGCGTCCGCCTTCGCCAGCATCACCATCCAGGAGAACGCCCTGTCGCGAACGATCGACGACCTGAACGCGCAGATCGCGGCGGAGCAGGCACGCGGCGCGCAGCTCGCGGCCTCGGCGACGCAGAAGAAGACCGCCGAATACATCATCGAGAGAGGCAAGCAGCTCGGATGGGTGTGGCCGTGGGAAGCGCTCATCGCGGTGCAACGCAGCGCTGACGTGCACGCGGAGGCGACAGCGCAGGGCGAACGACCGAGCCGCATCGCGAGATGGATCACGTTGTTCATCGGCGCGCGATGACCTCGCGAACGTGAGCGTGCACGGGGAGTAGAATCACATCGCGGGGTGGAGCAGCGGTAGCTCGTCGGGCTCATAACCCGAAGGTCGGACGTTCGAATCGTTCCCCCGCAACAGCGAGCCCGGGCCGCGAAGGCCCGGGCTTTTTCGTAGGTCCTACCGGCACGACGCGCGTTGCAGGTCCATTGCCACGACGCCCCGCTTTCGCTACGAAGAACGCATGCCGTTCAAAGACCCAGATCGCCGTCGCGAATACGGCCGTCAGTGGATGCGACTGAACGCCGAGAAGGCGCGCGAAGCGATGCGGCGTTGGAGAAAGATGCACCCAGAAGAGCACGCAGCCCAGTCGCGCGAACGCTACGCGCGGGATCCAGAGAAGATCAACAGGATCATCGACTCAAGCCCGAACCGCGCCGCGGTGCGACGCGCTATGCGCAGTCGCAGGCGAGTCAGGCTCGCCGGTCTTGCCTCGTTCACCGCGTCGGAGTGGGCGGCCCTCGTCGCCCGATATCAGGGTCATTGCGCGTACTGCGGGTCGGCTGATGCGCTCGAGGTGGATCACCGCGTGCCCCTGGCGAAGGGTGGCGCGAACACGATCGACAACGTTCTTCCGGCGTGCGGCCGATGCAATCGACGAAAGCACCTCATGACCGAGGCAGAATTCCGCGCGCGCCTCGAATCCGAACGGGGGCAACGACCTTACAATCTGACCATCAGGCTGGGTAGCTCAGTTGGCAGAGCAAGGGACTCATAAGCCCTAGGTCGTCGGTTCAAGTCCGACCCCAGCCACCGGTGGCAACCCCCACGCCACGCGCAATCGTCTCGTCCGTCCGAGCCTTCGCACGCCGGCACGGCATCCTCCGCCCGGGTCCGCTCGTCGTCGCGGTGTCCGGTGGCACCGACTCGGTCGCGCTCGCGCTCATCCTGGCCGAGCTGCGCGAGGAATTCGGGCTCGTCCTCCACCTCGCGCACTTCGACCACCGCACCCGGCCGCGCTCCGCCGCTCGCGACGCCGCCTTCGTCGCCCAGCTCGCCGACCACGTCGGTGCGCCGATCCGTGTCGGCCGCGCGGCTCGCGCCACGAAGAGCGAGGACGACGCGCGCCGCGAGCGCTATGCGTTCCTCCGCCGCGTCGCGAAGGATCTCGGCGCGACGGCGATCGCCACGGGCCACACCCTCGACGACCAGGCCGAGACCGTGCTCCTCCACCTCACCCGTGGAGCGGGCATGGCGGGCCTCGCCGGCATGCGTCCGCTCCGCGAGGGCATCGCGCGTCCACTCCTCGGGATCGGCCGCGCCGAGACGACCCTGGTCTGCCGCGGCGCGAAGATCCGTCCACGCGAGGACGCGACGAATCGCTCGCTCGCGTTCGCTCGCAACCGCGTCCGCCTGAAAGTCTTGCCGGAGCTCGCGCGGCTCAATCCGCAGGTCCGCGCCGCGCTCGCGCGTTTCGCCGACGCGGCCGCCGAGCTCGAGGACCGGTCGCGGGTCGACGCCTCGGTCCGTGCCGCGACCGCGAGCGAGCAGTTCGTGGAGGGGGGAGCGGTGGACCTGAGCGCGCTCCCACCCGAGCCGGGGTCGCGCGAGCGCATCCTCGCCGACCTCTGGCAGGCCGCGTCCGGCGTCCCGCTCGGCGCGCGGCATCGTGCCGCGCTGCGGGCGCTCGCCGCCAGCAGCGAGGGGACCAAGCGCGTCGACCTGCCCGGCGGTCGCGCGGTGCGCGAGTACGGGACGTTGCGCTTCCACCTTCGGGGGGCGACTCGCCACGAGGACGACACCCTCGCGGCCGCACCGGCGAGGCTCGCGAGCGGTACCTCTCTTGTGTGGCAGGGCTGGCGTCTGGCCCTCGGCGTCCCGAGCGATGGACTGCCCTACGTCGGCGCGGTCGACCAGGAGAGCGCGTCGCGTCTCGCCGTGCGGGGCCGCCGCACCGGCGACCGCGTCACGGGTCACGGGAAGCTGCAGGACGTGTTCGTTGACGCCAAAGTGCCAACACGGCTGCGCGACACCTGGCCGGTCGTGACGTTGGATGAAGAGGTGATCTGGATCCCCGGATTGACACCGGCGCCGCTCACCGGGACCGTCGGCATCGCCGCAGGACCCGTCGAACGGACCCCCCGCGCGGGGGCAGCCGCGTTCACGGTTTCTTCACAGCGTGGTCAGGTAGCATCGATGTCAGAAGCCCGCCCACGAGGCGAGAAGAGAGGCCGACCCTGAACCTGGACAACCGCATTTTCAAGAACGGCATCCTGACCCTCCTTCTTGTCGTCATGGGCCTGGCGCTGTTGTGGGCCTACCGCACCCAGACGCCCGCGATCCAGACGGTCCCGATCACCCAGGCGGTGCAGGACGTGCAGGCCGGGAAGGTCAAGACGGTCACCGAGATCGCCAACAAGGCGACCATCGAGCTCATCGACGGGAACAAGGAGCAGACCAACCTTCCGGACAACAGCAAGGACGACCCGCTGCAGACGGCGATCTTCACCTACAACACCGCCAATCCCACCCGGCAGGTGCTGCTCAAGTACGAGGAGCAGAGCGCCACGTTCTCGGTCGTCGGCTCGATCCTGCTGAGCCTTCTCCCGGTCCTGCTCATCGGCGGATTCTTCTTCTACATGATGAGACAGGCGCAGGGCACCAATAACCAGGCGCTGTCGTTCGGGAAGAGCCGCGCGCGGATGTTCATCGGCAACAAGCCGACCGTGACGTTCGACGACGTCGCGGGCGTCGACGAGGCGAAGCAGGAGCTCACCGAGGTGGTCGAGTTCCTGAAGTATCCGGAGAAGTTCTCCACCCTGGGCGCGCGCATTCCGCGCGGCGTCCTGCTCGTGGGCCCGCCCGGCACCGGCAAGACGATGCTCGCGCGCGCCGTGGCCGGCGAGGCCGGCGTGCCGTTCTTCTCGATCTCGGGCTCCGAGTTCGTCGAGATGTTCGTCGGCGTCGGCGCCTCGCGCGTGCGCGACCTGTTCGATCAGGCGAAGCGCAACGCGCCGTGCATCGTATTCATCGACGAGATCGACGCGGTCGGCCGCCAGCGCGGCGCGGGACTCGGCGGCTCGCACGACGAACGCGAGCAGACCCACAACCAGATCCTCGTCGAGATGGACGGTTTTGACACCGGCACGAACGTCATCGTCCTCGCGTCGACGAACCGTCCCGACGTGCTCGACCCGGCACTGCTCCGCCCCGGTCGCTTCGACCGGCAGGTGGTTCTCGACCGCCCGGACATCAAGGGCCGCAAGGCGATCCTCGAGGTTCACGTGAAGGGAAAGCCGGTCGACAAGGCCGT
>JBGQFO010000132.1:0-5795 GCA_041496945.1 Candidatus Limnocylindria bacterium
GCTTGTCGGTCTCGTACTCGACGTGGGCGATGGAGATGGTGATGCCGCGCTCCTTCTCTTCGGGAGCGTTGTCGATCGAGTCGAAGGGCCGGAACTCGGCCTCGCCCTTGAGCGCCAGGGTCTTGGTGATGGCCGCGGTGAGCGTGGTCTTGCCGTGGTCGATGTGACCGATGGTCCCGACGTTCACATGCGGCTTGGTGCGCTCGAACTTCTTCTTCGCCATGGTTCGCCTCTCCTTCGATCTAGAGCCCACCTCGGGGATCGAACCCGAGACCTCGTCCTTACCAAGGACGTGCTCTACCAACTGAGCTAGGTGGGCAGAGCTCCTTCTTCCGGACACTAAAAGAGAGTTGCTCTGCGCAACTCCCTCGAGTGCTTGGGTCACGACGATTATCCGCCGCACCGCCGAAAAGGGCAAGGAAACCGCCGAAAACCCAGCGGGCGGGCCGCCGTGGCGGCCTACGCGGCGGTGGGTGAGAGCCGCTCCAAGATGACCACCGGGATGCGCCGGGTGGTCTTCTTCTCGTAGTCGCGGAACGCGGGGTTCTTCACCGAATGCTGGTCATACAGGCGCCGCCGCTCGCTCTCGGGCTCGGCCGCTGCTGCGCGCGCGGAGAACCGCTCCCCGCCGAGCTCTATCGTCACGACCGGGCTCGCCTTGAGGTTGTGGAACCAGCCCGGATTGGTCGGCGACCCGCCCTTGGAGGCGATGATCACGAGGCGATCGCCGTCGCGCGAGTACACCAGCGGACTCGTCCGCTCGAGGCCGGACTTCTTCCCCCTCGTCGTGAGGAGCAGGACGTCGCGGCCGAGGAACGGCCCCGAGGTGACCTTGCCGTGCGCGCGGATGTCCGCCACGAGGTCGTCGTTGAAGGCCATCGCCTGCCAAACGCCGCGGCGCGCGCGCCTATTCCGCTAGCGGATGAGCTGGCGCGCGACGACCTCGCCGATCAGCCCGAGCAGGAAGAGCGTGCCCCAGCGGCGGTTGTGAACGAACGCGTAGGCGACGAACCAGCCCGGCCAGAACTGCGCCGGATAGTCCGCGGGCCGTGCGGTCGGCCGCGGCGAGCGAAGGATGCGCAGCGTCGGCAGCAGCTTCGGCAGTGCCAGGAACACGATGAGCATGAGCGGGGTGAAGAAGGAGATCGCGACGAGGTACGCGACGAGCGCGTACTGCAGCAGCAGCATGATCGACATCGCGTAGCGCGCGGCGCGCTCGCCGATGATCACCGGCAGGGTGTGGATCCCTTTCGCGGTGTCCTCAGTGTGCTTGTCGACGTGCTTGCCGAAGATGACGCCGGTCGCGCCGAGCGCGTACGGCAGACCGGCGAGCGCGACGTTCCAGTCCCACGCGCCCGTCGTGACGAAGTACGCGCCGCCGATCATGAGCGGACCCCACACGAGGAGCACCGCGAGCTCGCCGAGCCCGATGTACTTCAGCGGGTACGTGTAAAAGAGGACGAAGAACGTGCCTGCGGCCAGCAGCGCAAGCGCGAGTGGCCCGCGGACCGCGACGAGATAGGCGCCGATCGCGAGCGCGAGGCCTCCGCTGACCCCGGCGTACGTGAGCAGGCCGCGCACGGTCATGAGGCCGCTCTCGAGCGGGTGCGGTCCGTACTGCGTGCGGAAGTAGTTGTCGCGGTCGACGCCCTTGCGGTAGTCGGTCCAGTCGTTCACCAGGTTGTTCGTGGCGTGCGCGAGGAGCAGCGCGATCGTCGTGAGCGCCCAGAGGAGCGGATCGAAGAGACCGTCGCGCGCCGCGAGGAGGCCGGCGACGCCGGCGGAGATGAACGTGATGACGAGGACCGCACCACGCGCGGCGATGAGCCAGCGCGAGATGACGTCGAGACGGTCCCACTCGTCACGCGAGATGCGCGGGATGACCCGGAGGGCCCGCACCCACATGGCGACGTTCACGCCGCCACGTTACTACCTCGCCGAACGACCTATGCGAGGCCGATGTCGAAGGTCGCGGTGTACGTGCCGCCGCTCTGCACCGGCTTGAGCAGGAGCTTGTCGCCGCCGCCGGTGTAGATGCCGTCCTGGGCGTTCTTCATCCACCCGCTCCCCTTCTGCGAGTACGGCGACTGGGCGAACACCCTCGCGTTCTCGCTGTCGTCGAAGAAGAGCTGGGAGGTGAAATCGGACACGGCCCCGCTCGCCGCGGTCGTCCGGATCTTGAAGTGGATGTGCACCGCGCGGCCTTGGTACCAGCCCGGATAGATCGTCGTGAAGGTGGCCCTCCCCGAGGCGTCGGTGACCTGATAGCCGCGCAGGAACCGCTGGCCCTTCGTATTAAAGGAGGGATCGGCGGCGTCCGAGTACACGCCCAGGGCGTCGCAGTGCCAGATGTCGATCTGCGCGCCCTGGAGCGCGAGGCAGCCCGCCGCGGTCACCCGCGCGACGTTGAAGGCGAGGGCCAGCGCCAGGCCCGGCTTCACGGCGCCGGTCGCGGGCTCCGAGCGGATGTCGGAACGGTTCAGCTTCTCATCGACGAAGTACGGCCCCTCGGTGAGCGCCGGGCGGACGACGCAGGCGGGCGCCGCGCCCGGCACGGTCGTCGGCGCTGCCGTGCCCGGCACGGTCGTCGGCGTTACGGCGCTCAGCGCGCCGGGTGCGCAGGCCACCGCAAGACCAGAGGCGCCGAGGATCGCGATGACCTCGCGTCGCGACAGGATCCGTCCGACCGGGGCATCGTCGTCGATCACCGCGCGCACGTCCGGCGCGCCTATGACGCCGGCCCGGTGGCGACGAGCTCGACGACGAGACGGATCTCGTCGACGACGCTCACCACGCGGAACGGCACGGAGGGCGCGCGCATCCCGAAGTCCTCGAACTTCCAGGGGGGATTCGCGGTCGCCGTCGCGGTGAGCTGTGCCCCGCCGCGCTTGGCCACGACATCGAAGGTGACGTCCTTCGTGACGCCGTGGATGGTCATCTTTCCGGCGAGCGTGAACTTCACGTCGGCCTCAGCGGCCAGCGGAAGCGTGAGGCCCGTCGTCTTCGTCGGGACGAACGATGCCGTCGGGAACTGCCGGACCGCGAGGGTGTCCTGCTTCACGAAGTCGTCGCGGTTTCGCTGATCGCTGGCGAGCGTCGCGAGGTCGAATGTGAGCTTCGAGTCCGCGGAGAACGAACCGTCGGCGTTCACGCTGAACGATCCGGTCGCGCCCTTCGCGACGAGCACCGCGTCGGAGGGAAGGCTCACGCCGACGAGCTGCTCGCGCACGCTCACCGTCGCCTTCGACGCGCTGGTGATGGTCCACGCGCCGCCGGCGCTCGGCGCGGTCGTAGTCGTCGTGGCGGCCGTGGGTGTTGCCGGAGCGCTCGTCGCCGGAGCGTTCGTCGCCGGAGCGGGTGTCGGTGTGGCGCTCGTGAGCGCCGTGCCGCCGCCGCACGCCGCGAGGAGCAGCGTGGCGGTGGTGAGCGTCACAACAAACTGCGCGCAAAGGCGTCCCATCGTCAGACGAGAGCGTGCACGAACAAGATCAGAGAAGGATGAGAAACGTCTAAGGGTCCGCGCGACACGTGCGGAGTCCTAGACGACGTTCAGCTCTTCGTTGCGACGGCGGCCACGACGACGCGCACCGGCCGCCGGCTGGGCGAACGGCGTCGCGCCCGGGAGGATGGTCACGACGTGGTGGTAGTCGTGGGCCTCGATCTCGTGGGCGTTGCGGCGATCGGCCGCCTCGCGAAGCGCGTCCATGGAGTCCTGGTGCGCGAGCGTGAACACGGCCTCGCAGTCAGGGTTGGCGCGGCAGGGAAGTCCAGATGTCTTCATACAACTCCTAAACACCGGCTGGGCCAGAAATGTTCCGCGTGGCTCGCGTGGTCCGCGAACGAGATCGGTGGGCAGAGAGGGAATCGAACCCCCACAGCCGAAGCGGCTGATCTACAGTCAGCGGAGCTCACCACACTGCTCAATCTGCCCGAGGCTGTGGCGCTACAGAGATTTTAGGGCTTTCGCGCTCAACAGACCACCCCCCGACAATGGCCGCCGTGGACGACCGAACCCTCCATATCGCCGTGCTGCTCTCGGCGCACGTCATCTTCCTGTCCGCCGGAGCCCTACGTCTGGTCCGCGGACAGCGCGCGCACCAGCTCGTCACACGGGCACCCTGGTGGGTCCAGTACTACCCGCCCCTGGTCTGGGTGCCGTTCCTGGTCGCGTACGTGCAGCCCGTGCCCGTGGATCTCGACCGCGGCGTCCAGTATTTCGGTCTCGGTCTCTGTCTCGCCTCGGCCGTCTTCGCCGCGTGGGCGATGTGGTCGCTCGGCACGAGCTACGGCATCCGTTTGGACGTGTTCGCGGGCCATCGCCTCAAGATCGACGGCCCGTACGCGATGGTGCGCCACCCGATGTATCTCGGGATCGTCCTCTTCAACGCCGGCGCGACCCTCGCGTTCGAGAGCGTGCTCCTCCTCGTCGCCACCGCGCTCGTGATCGCGCCGCTCACCGCGATCCGGATCGGCTACGAGGAGCGTGTACTGCACGAGGCGTTCGGCGACCGCTACACCGCATATCAGCGGAGGGTCCCTCCCCTGCTCCCCTTCGTCACATGACGGCGCCGCGGCCGTCACGCGCCGCCCTGGCCGAGGGGTGGCCGGTGCTGCTCACGAGCGTCGTCGTCGGCGCGACGTACGGCGTGATCGCGCGGCAGTCCGGGCTCTCGGTGGTCGAAGCGAGCGGCTCGAGCCTCCTGGTGTTCGCCGGCGCGGCGCAGTTCGCCGCCGTCGGTCTGCTCCAGAGCGGCGCGGGCACCGCCGAGATCGCGCTCAGCGTGCTGCTCATCAACCTGCGTCATCTGCTCATGGCCGCGTCGCTTCGTCCGCACTTCGCCGGAGCGTCGCTGCCGCGTCGCCTCGGCCTCGCGTACATCCTCACCGACGAGTCGTTCGCGATGGGCATCGGCTGGTTCCGCCGCGGCCACCGCGACCTGGCGTACTACGCGACCTTTGGGACGCTCCTCTGGCTCTGCTGGAACGTCGCGACCATCGTCGGCGCGCTCTTCGGCGCGGGCATCGAGCAGCCGCAGCGCTACGGCATCGACTTCGCGATCACCGCGTGCTTCGTCGCGATCGTCGTGATCGGCCTGCGCCACCGCGCCGATGTCGTCGTCGCGCTCGTGGCGGCCGGCGTCGCCGCGGCATTGCGCCTCGCGGGCGCCTCGACCGTCGCCGTCGTGATCGCGGGCGCGGTGGCGCCGATCATCGTGCTCGTCGCGCGCGAGCGCGAGCCATGACGATCTGGGTCACGCTCGCACTCGCGGGCCTCGCGACATATGCGACCCGCGTCCTGCCGCTGGTGCTCACGCTGCGCGGGTCCACCCCGCCGCTCGTCCGCCGCTATCTCGATGCGCTGCCTACAGCGATCATCGCCGCCTTAGCTGGCGCGGGGATCGCCGTGCCGGACGGCACACCGACGGGCGGGGCGGAGGTCATCGCAGCGGCGATCGCGGTCGCGCTGGCGGCCTGGCGCAGGAACCTGCTGCTGGCGGTCCTCGGCGGGGTCGCCGCGGTGGCCGCGCTGCGCGCGGCCGGACTCTAAAGGAGCGGTCCGCCCGGGCTATGCGCCGCGGAGGGCCCCGGCGGCGCGGAGCTCCGCCAGGCGCGGCGCCGCGAAGCCGGCGAGCTCGGCGACGCGCGGAAGGGCGCTGTCGGCGAGCGGCGTCGTCTCGGTCTGCAGCGTGAGCACCCCGACGGTCGTATCTCCGTGCCGGACGGCGAGCTGCGCGGTGTGCACGGTCACGTTCCGGGTCCCGGCGCGCACGACGCGCTGTGCACGGACCCACCCC
>JBGQFO010000133.1:0-5768 GCA_041496945.1 Candidatus Limnocylindria bacterium
GGTCTTGCCTGACATGCGTTGGACATAGGGCCGAACGGCAGGGGTTAAGGCCTGCAAACGTCGGAATCAGTCCGCTATTCGGCCTCGTACTGCCGTCGCCGACGCGCGCGACACGATGAACGCGACGGCGGCGAGGATGAGTGCGGCGCCGGCGATCATCGTCGGCGTCACCGGCTCGGTCAGAAAGGCCGTGCCGAGGAAGACCGCCACGACCGGATTGACGTATGCGTACGTCGACACGAGCGACACCGGGGCGTTCTGCAGGAGCCAGGTGTAGGCCGAGAACGCCACGAGCGATCCGAAGACCATCAGGTACCCGAGCGCGACGAGCGAGGCCGTCGACGCGCTCGCCGGCGCGAACCCCTCGCCCACGAGCGGCCCGACGACCAGCAGCACCACACCGGCGGCGATCATCTGCAGCGCGGTCGACGCGAACGCATCGCGCGGCATGTTCAGGCGCGGGGACAGGAACGTGCCCATCGCCCAGGCGAGCGTCGCACCGACGAGCATCGTGAGGCCGAGCGGGTCGATCTGCCCGGACGCGCCGCTGGGGACGACGAGCACGGCGACGCCGACGATGCCGACGGACACGCCGACGATCACGTCCGGACGCACTCGGTCACGCGCAACGAGACGGAAGAGCACGATCCAGAGGGGGACCGACGCGACGATGAGCGCGGCGAGGCCCGACGGCACGGTTCGCTCGCCGAGTGACACGAGCCCGTTGCCGCAGGCGAGGAGCAGCACGCCGACGAGCGCCGCGCCCGCGGCCTGACGTCGCGTCATGCGGAACGCGCCCGGATGGCGCGCGGCGACCCACGCCGCGAGCAGGAGGCCAGCGAGGAGGAAGCGCACGCCCGCGGCAAGGAGCGCCGGCAGTGTCTGGACGACGATCGCGATCGCGAAGTATGTCGAACCCCAGACGAGGTAGACGATGCCGAGGGCGATCCAGACCATGGAGCGTCCAGACTAGGGATTCGTGATCGAGTGGGCGCGCGAACGACTCGCGGAACGCGACGTCGACATCACCGGCGAGCCCGAGCGCATACACGACCGGCCGTGGTCGTACGTCGTGCGCCTGCCGACGACGCGCGGCGCGGTCTTCTGCAAGTGGGTGTTCGAGGCGGAGCGCTACGAGGTCGCCCTGACGGCCGCGCTCGCGTCGTGGGTGCCCGGCCTGGTGACGCCGGTCATCGCGGCGGATCCCGCGCATTCGTGGCTGCTCATGGAAGACGCCGGCGAGCGCCTTCGCGCCATCATCGAGCGCCAGCGTGACATCGCGCACTGGCGCGGCATCCTGCCGCGCTACGCCGAGATACAGCTCGCGGTCGCGCCACATGCCGACGAGCTCGTGACGCTCGGTGTTCCCGACCGTCGCGTGAGCGCGCTGCCAGCGGCGTTCGCGGAGATCGTCCGCGGCGACGAGCTGCTCACGATCGCGGGCGCGCAGAGCTCGACCGATGCCGAGCTGCGCGCGCTGCGCGCGCTCGTGCCCAGCCTGCGCGAGTGGTGCGGCGAGCTCGCGGGAACGATCCCGGAGACGATCCAGCACGACGATCTCCACGATGGACAGATCTTCGTGCGCGACGGCGTCGTGCGCATCCTCGACTGGGGCGACGCGTGCGTCTCGCATCCCTTCTTCTCGCTCGTCGTGCTTGAGCGAAACATCGCGCACACCTTCGGCTACGCGCCGGGCGCCCCCGAGCTGCTCGGTCTGCGCGACGAGTCCCTCGAGCCGTTCACCGCCCTGGCGACGCGGGCGCGCATCGATGCCTGCCTCCCGGTCGCATTTCGTCTGGGACGTCTGTGCCGCGCCCTCACCTGGGAACGCGTTGTCAGCGGCCTTCCGAGCGTGGATCGCCAGATCGAGGCCGTGCCCGGATGGTTCCAGCTCTTCCTTCAATAGACTCGCGTACCGTGCCACTCCGTCCATTCCGGTTCGCGGTGACCGCGCGCTGGGCCGGCGGCGGGACCCGCTGGCGTGAATTCGCGCGGCGGGCCGAGGCGCAGGGCTACGACGTCCTCCTCGTCACCGACCACATGGGCGCTCAGCTCGCGCCGATCCCCGCGATGATGGCCGCGGCCGACGCCACGACGACCCTGCGCGTCGGCTCGTTCGTCTTCTCGAACGACTATCGCAACCCGGTGATGCTGGCGAAGGAGATCGCGACGATGGATGTGATCTCCGGCGGGCGCATCGAGCTCGGCATCGGCGCGGGCTGGAACACCCGCGACTATCGCGAGCTCGGCATCCCGTATGACCCGCCGGCGCTGCGCGTGGCGCGGCTCGAAGAAGTGGTCGTGCTGCTCGATCGCCTGTTGCGCGAGGAGGAGGTCGACTTCTACGGCACGTACTACAAGGTGCGCGGCGCGCGGGTCCTGCCGCGGCCGGTCCAGCGCCCGCGACCGCCGTTCATGATCGGCGGCGGCGGTGCCCGCGTGCTCCGGCTCGCGGCGCGCACCGCGGACATCGTCGGCTTCGCCCCGTCGCTCGACGCGCACGGCCGTCCCCGTCCGCGCAGCCTCACGATCGGCGGCCTCCGCGAGCGCGTGGCCCGGGTGCGGAAGCTCGCCGGTGACCGCGCCGGCGAGATCGAGTTCAACATCTGGCTCTTCGACGCGGGCGTATCCGATGCCGCGCGCTCGTTCTCGCGCGCGGCGGCCACCGTCGCGAAGCGCAGTGCGAATGCATTCGTGCGCAGCCCGTTCTTCATGTACGGCACGCGGGCGTCCCTGCGCGATCTCCTGCGCGAGCAGCGCAGCGAGCTCGGCATCAGCTACATCGCGATACCGGGCCAGGCGATGGACGAGTTCGCGCCCGTGGTGCAGGAGCTGCGCGGGACCTAGACGAAGCGCTCCGCCTGCCACTCGATCCCGAGCTCGCTCGGCGGGCCCATGTAGCCGAGGAGCGCGGATGACGCGACCACCGCGGGCGACGCGAGGTAGCCCAGCCCGCCGACGCCCATGCGGTTCGCCCAGTTCCTATTAAAGGAGGTGATCGCGATCTCGCCCTTCACCAGGGCATCCGGACCCTGGCCGAAGCACGGCCCGCACCACGACTCGCGGATCTGGCCGCCGACCGAGCGGAAGACGTCGGCGATCGACTCCCCGCCCAGGCGCGGGTCGGTCCGCTCGATGTCCTTCTTCACGCCGCCCGAGCCGGGGAAGATGACGAACTCCTTCGCCGCCTTCGTCGCGCCCTTGCGTTTCGCGGCCTGGATGACGAGCGCGGCCTCCAGCAGATCGCCGTACCCGCCGTTGGTGCACGACCCGATGAACGCCTTGTCAAAGGAGAGACGCTCGCGCGCCACCTCGGATGCCGGGAACGCGTTCCCCGGCGAGAAGGGCTTCGCGATGAGCGGCTCCACCACGGAGAGGTCGAGCTCCTCGTCGACCTCCCAGGCCACGTCCTCACCGGGACCGAAGGGCGGGTAGGGGAGCGCGATCTGTTTGTCGCGGAACCAAGCGAGCGTGATCTCGTCCGGCGCGAAGATGCCGTTCATCGCCTCGCCCTCGGCCATCATGTTCGCGATCGTGTTGCGATAGGCCATCGGCAGCTGCCGCTTGGCGTCGACGAACTCCACGCTCATCCCCTGCGACTGCTTCGCGCCCCAGCGCGCGAGGAGCGCGAGGACGACGTCCTTCCCCCCGACCCAGGGGTTCAGCTTCCCGGTGAAGCGGACGCGGCGTTGCTTGGCGCAGGTGAAGTAGACGTACCCCGTCGCCCAGCCGAAGCCGAGCGCGGTCGAGCCGACCCCGAAGCCGAGCGCGCCGTGCGCCCCGTAGGCGCGGCTGTGCGAATCGGCGCCGGGGATGAGTGCGCCGGGAACGACGAGGCCCTGCTCCGGGAAGTAGAAGTGGAAGATGCCGTCGCCGGGCGTCGCGAACTGCGGCTTGCCGATGCCGTACCGATCGGCGAACTGCCTGCCGATGGCGGTCTGCTTGTCGTCGGCCTCGCGGTGGTTGAAGACGAAGTGATCGTTCGCGTACGCGACCTGCCGCGGATAGATCGTGTCGCCGCCGCTGATCTGGTTGAACGTGTGGATCGCGAACGGACCGGTGCCGTCGGATGCCGGCAGCAGGTCGGCATACACGCGCAGCGTCGCCCCGGGCCGCACGGCGGCGTCCCTGTCGACGCGATGCGCCCACAGGATCTGCTCGGTCGATGAGAGCCCCCGCGCGGTCCGCTCATCCGCCCATACGATCTCCGGCACGCGTCTGGCGGATGCCGCGAACTCACGCCTGCCGAGCTTGATGATCCCGCCCGAGCGGCGGATCTCCTCCTCCTGCGGCGAGAGCGCGGCCGGCTCGTAGGTCTTCCCGCGGGTATCGTTCGTGAGCTTCCGCGTCTGGAGATCGAACGAGAAGGCGTCGCCCTCCTGCGCGTCGTCCACGGCGGCGCGGCTCTGCACCACCTGCAGGCCGAGATTCAGCGCGTTGCGTCGGAAGATGTCACCCATCCCCGCGCCGCACACGATCACGATCTCGTGACCGGCCTCGTCGCCGACGCCCTTGATGCCGGCCGGGCTCATCTCGCGCGACGAGCCGATCGCGAAACGGTCGCCCGCGACGATGAAGCTCTCGCCACGCGCGACGCGCCTGCCGAAGTCGGGCATGAGGTAGCGGAACGAGCCGGCCTTCCACCGCGCGTCGAGCGTCTCGAGGCTCTCGGATACGCAGTCGTTCGTCGGCGTGATCTGGTCCGTGTCGATCGCGTCGAGCTTCTTCCCCGGCACCTTGGGGTCCCAGAAGATGAGCGCCTTCCCGCGGATGGCCGACGCGCCGCCGGATGCGCGCGCCGTCGCGTTCCCATCGGTGGGAAGCTTCGCGCCGGGGAGGAGCCGCGCGGGTGCGATGGCGTTCACGCTCTCATGGTCGCACGGCTACCGGACGTCCACCTCGCCGATCATGTCGCCGTGCAGGGTGCAGAAGTATTGGTAGCGGCCGGGTCTGGTGAACGTGTACACGAAGGTCCTTCCGAACTCCAGGTTCTTCGAATCGAAGGACGCGTCTCGCGCGGTCGCGGTGTGCGCCAGCTGGCCGCGGTTGATCCAGGTGACCGTCGTGCCGACGGAGACCACGATCTGCTCGGGCAGGAACCACTGATCGCCCATCTCGATCGTCGCGTTGCCGGCAAAGAACGGCGGTGAACCGGTCCCGACCGACGTCGGGGTCGGCGTGCGCGTCTGCGTGAGCAGCGTCGCGGTGTGGAACGGCGGTGTGGTCTGCGGCGCGGTCCCGCTACCCGACGCGCACGCGGTCACGAGGCCGACGAACGCGACGTGAACGAGCCGGCGCACCAGGAGCTAGCCGCGCTCGCCGTGTGGTGGCGTTCTCTTCAGTACCGCGCGGTCGTGCGAGAAGTGGATGAATGCCGCGTTCAGGTCGCGGAGGCGCTGGACCGAGGCGTCCGCCGGCCCCGTCGCGAACGCGCGCGCGTCCTGCGCGGCCTGGCCGACGATGAGCACGAGTCCGTCATCGGTGTCGACCGCGACCGACTGATGCCCGGGCGTGTGACCCGGCGTCGAGAGCACGCGCAGCCCTTCCGCGATCTCGTTATCGCCGGTGATGTGCACGTAATTCGCGTCGGGAAAGTCGACCCACGCGCGGACGGTGTAGCCGTCGACCTGCGCGGCCTCCCACTCGGCGTCCTGGATGAGCGTCGCGGTCTCGGGATAGGCCGAGTTCTGGCCGGCATGGTCGAAGTGCAGATGCGTGTTCACGACGAGCACGATCTCGTCGGCGTCCTCGCGCTTCCCGAAGATCAC
>JBGQFO010000134.1:0-5728 GCA_041496945.1 Candidatus Limnocylindria bacterium
CATCTCGGCGACGTACTGCCGGCGCGCCTCCTCGTTGGTGCGGCGCTTCAGGCCCCACTCGAGGTAGCGCTCGGTCCGGGCCGAGCCGGACCGGCCGAACATGTCGAGCCCGACGATGTACCACTTGTCGACCGCGCCCTGCGCGAGGCTCTTCCCGGCGGGCCCGCTCTTCACGAGCTTGTCGAGCTGCTGCTCGCCGTACGCGATGTGGCCGAGCTCCTCACGGAGGATCACCGGGAGCGCGTCGTCCATCGGGGCGTAGGTCGAGCCGACCATCTCGTCGAGCTGGTACTGCCCGACCTTGTCGATGAGGAAGCCGAAGGCGGCGAAGTCGGCCCAGGTCGGCATGTCCTCCTTGAATGCGTCCACCTCGCGCTTGCTGCGCGGTCGCTCGAGGATGTCGGAGCGGTCGACGTCGATGAGATGGAGGAGCCGGAGCATCTTGCGGCAGTGGTCGATCTCCTCCGCAGCGATGCGCGCGACGCGCCACTGATCGTCGACCGTCGGCGCGCGAAGCGTCCAGTGATCGACGTAGATGTGCGGCCCGCCGATCTCGCAGTCGGCCTGGATCGTCAGGAGCCGAACGAGCAGATCGCGGTACTCATCGGGCATCTTCAGGAAGTCCTTTGGCTCGACCTTGTCGTTGAACATCGACACAGGTTAGTGCGTCGGAGCGAACGCGTTCATGGCGGCACGCACCGGTCCGACGTCGCCGGGCCGGGTGGTGAGCACGCGGACGATCGCGACGTCGAGGCCCTCGGCCATGCCCGCGAACCATTCGCGGGCGTTCTCCCCGGCGCCCGCGTACCCGAAGGACCTCAGGAGGCGCTCGGGCATCTCCGCGACCAGCCGCGCGTCGTCGGCGCCGGCGGCCTTCTTCACCTCGAGGGCCGCGAGCTCCGGGCCGAAGCCCATGCGCTCGAAATGCGTGCGGTAACCGTGCGCCCCGGATGGCCGGACGAGCATCGCGTAGGCGAGGATCTGCTGCCCGACCGTCCGGCGGGCCGCCGCCACGTCGGTGTCGACGCAGACGCGGATGTACTCGACCAGCCGCGTCCGCGGACCGGTCTGTTCCCGGCTCCAGCGGACCTGCGCCGCGGTGCACCAATTGAGCGCCGCGGCCTCGGCGTGCGTCGAAGCGAGCCTCAGCATCTGCGGACCCAGGGCGCCCACCGCGATCTGCAGGCGCGGCGCGACCTTGCGGACCTCCGCCAGGTACTCGCGGACCGCCCGTATCGGCCGCTCCGTCACGCTCCCCGAGCCGATGCCCAGGACGAAGCGCCCTTCCGAGAGCTCGAACGCAGTGCGCGCGGCCAGCGCGAGCACCGCCGGCGGGTTGCGGGCGATCGGAACTACCGACACGCCTGTCGGCAAGCCGGTGCGCTGGTTCCAGGTGATGCACATCGCGATCGGGTCGTAGTCGGTGCCGGCGTTCGTCCACAGGCTGCCGTATCCGAGCTGCTTCGCCTCGGACGCGAGGTCGGCGAGCTGTGCGGTCGAGAGGCCGAGACGCGAGTCGAGGCCGAGGCCGATCTCTGGACCGCTCCGGGGGAGGAGCGCGGGGCTAGGAGCGGACCCCATTACGGATGCAGTCGTTCCTCTGCGCCGGACATGCCCTCGGGCACATCCATCACCCAGCGGACCGACTTGCTACAGGGGCACGCGCCGCCGACGCGGGCAAGGCGCGGCATGGAGTTGATGGCCGTCTTCAGCTCGATCTCCCCCTTGGCCACCTTTCGCTGCATCTCGATCCAATGCTTGACGTCGATGGACGCGTGGTACGCCTCGGGGAGATGCGCGAGGACGTGGGCGATGTACTCCTCGACGTCGCCGAACGGCTCGCCGTCGAACCCGATCATCTGGAACGCCGGCTCGCCGCGGCGCCGGAAGAAGCGTCGGTCCGGGAGGCGTAGGAGCTGGTCCATGCGGAGGCCCTCGACGGTCTCGCCCTTCTTGATGCGCTCGAAGGCGCCGTCGGCGTCCTCACGCGAGAGGTGCCCCAGGCGCGCGCGCACGAAGCGCACGTTGATGTCGTCGATCATCTTGCCGCACTCGTCGATGTAGCGGTCCTGCGCTTCCCGGTTGGCCATGTCCTTGAGCCCCAGCTTCACGTTCGTTGCGCCGCCCCGCTCGTCCCCGAACATCTCGAGCCCGCGCGGGAACCACTTGGCGACCATCTTCTGGATCGTCGGCACGTCGAGGGTCGCGTTGCGGTCGCGTGCCGCGGCTTCCATCCAGCGTCGCATCGGGATGACGCCCGCCGCAAGATGGAACGCCTCCTCACGTAGCATCGGCGGCATCGACGCGGCCATCGGCGCGTACGCGTTCACCTTCTGCATCGTGAGCTGGTACTTCCCCACCCGGTCGATGAACGCCGCGAACACGATGCTGTCCCCGAATGAGTCGTACTCGAGATTGAACGCCGCGAGGACGTGCGATCCGGTCTGCATGGAGAGGATCTCCTCGACCATGTCCTGCGGCTTCGTGTCGGTGACGCTGGACCAGTCGGCCGAGGTGAGGAGGTGGATCATCTGGTACCCGTGGCGGAGCTCCTCGGCCATGACGCGTAGCACCCAGGTCTGGTCCTGTGGGTCGTTCGCCCGCTCGAAGGTCCCGTGGTGCTGCTGGATCGAGCCGAACTCGGTCGAGGCCTGAGCGCGGACGATCATGAGGAGCTGCTCCGCGGCCTCCTTGTCGAGCTCCTTCGGGACGATGGCCTTCGGCCTGCCCCTGTGGTCGCCCACCTGGATCTCCGCCGGCATCCCCTGCTCGATGCGTGCGCAGAGGCAGAACTCGTCGTCCTTCGGGAAGTACTGCTGCCAGCGCTTCGCGAGCTCGGGGTACTCCGGGAAGTTGTGCCGCTGCCAGTGCTCGACGGCCTCGTGGTACGCCTTCGGCAGCATGCGGATCTCGTCGGTCATCGCCACTAGGGTACCGGGCGGGCGGGCCGCTCGTGGTGACCCGTTCGCTACGCGGAACGGCTCTACTGCGGCGTGGCCGAAGGCCACACGCCAGCAGACGAGCGCGGCGAAGGCCGCGCGACTATAGGCGCTTCTCGAGGGCGGTCACCGGCGCGGGCGCGAAGCCGCTCCGCCGGATGAACGCATCGATCTCCTTGTCCTGGTCGCGGACCATCGTGCGCGCGACGTGCGCACCCCTGCGCTTGAAGCCCGCGAGGAGCGCCTCGATGAGCGAGCGCCCGACACCCTTCTCGCGCGCCTGCGGATCGACGCCGAAGAACTCGACCCAGCCGGTGGGCTCCTCGAGGCCGAACTCGCCGCCGCGGACCTCGCCGAGCATGAACCCGACGACCTTGCCGCCGGTCTCGGCGACCTGCGAGGAGTCCGGGTCGCGGCGGATGTAATAGATCACGCGGTCTTCCCAGACGTCCGGCCGATACGTGCCGGTGATCCGCTCGTCGATCTTGCAGATCGCCTCGATGTCGAGCTCGGTGACGGGGCGGATCTTCACGTCGGCCATCGCGGCGAGTATGCCGCGAGCGGGGTGACGACGCCTCCCATGGGCCCGACGCGGCGCCAGCCCGTACCGGGTACGGGCTGGCGCTCCGGCCTTGAAGCGCTTCCTAAGCCACCGGCACCCGCCGGCGTGCGCGGGTCGCGACGAGGAGCGAGCCGAGGATGAGGAGCGGGATCCCGCCGAAGACCATCGCCCAGATCGCGAAGTCGGCGGCGAAGCGGAGCAGGGACGCGAGGGCGGCGAGCGCCGTGGAGAAGGTCCGCGACGGATCCCACTTCGCGGCGGGGCCCGGCACCGGCTCGGCGGTGGAGGCGATCGAGAGCGTGACCGTCGAGTACGCGACGCGGTCCTTCGTCGTCTTCTGCTGAGCGGCGAGCTGCTCGATCTGCTGGCGGAGCTGCGACAGCGCCATCTGGACCTTGAGCATCTCGTCGACGGTCTTCGCGCTGGCGAAGAGCTGCAGGTAACGCCCCTCCTCCGCGCGGAGCGCGATCAGGCGTGCGTCGAGATCCACGAGCTGGTCGGTGACGTCCTTTGCATCGACGCTCGACGCGATGACCTCGCCCTCGAGCTTCTTGAGTGCGGCCACCGTGTCGTCGAAGCGGTCCGCTGGGATGCGCAGCGTGAGATTGGCGCTGCGTCGGTCGTTGTTTATCGACTCGGAGAGACCGATCACGCTTCCGCCGAAGCGGCGCGCGATGTCCTTCGCCGCGTCGGCGGTCTGCCACGGGTCGTCGCTCTTCATCGCGACGTTCGCGGTGACGATGAGGTCGCGGTCCGGCACCGCCAGGCTGGCGATGCCCTGCGCCGGTGCGGTGTTCTGGAGCGTGGGGATGTTCCCCTTGGACGCGTCGGTGAGGACGCCGGGCGCGGGCACCGCGACCGGGCCAGATGACGTGACTCCGGCGCCGGCGCACGCGGCGCTCAGCACCACCACCAGAGCGAGGAGCGGGACGACGAACCGACGACGCATGGGCGCACCTGCTTTCTGTTAAGGCCAGATGCCCTGTAGACGCCCGCCGCGCCTCCCCGGTTCCCGCTAGCCCCAGCGCGGGCCGAACATGGCCGCCGTGGTGGCGGCCATGGCCGTTTCGAGCCGTTCCGGCGCCTCGCCTCGGGCGGCGGCGACGGCCGCGAGCGTCTCGGCCACGAAGGCAGGCTCGTTCCGCTGTCCGCGGTGGCGCTGCGGCGCGAGGTAGGGCGCGTCGGTCTCCACGAGCAGCTCGTCGCGTGGCGCCGCAGCGGCCGCGCGGCGGAGCGCCTCGTTCTTCGGATAGGTGACCGTCCCGGCGAACGAGAGGACGAAGCCGCGACGCAGCCACTCGTCCACCTCGCGCGGTCCTTCGCTGTAGCAGTGGATCATCCCGCGCACGCCGGGGACCCGGTCGATGAGCTCGCGCGCCAGCGGACCGGCGTCGCGCACGTGCACGACCACCGGCATATCGAGCTCGCGCGCGAGTGTGAGCTGGGCCGCGAACGCTCGTTCCTGGGCCTCCCGCGGCGCGCTGCGCCCGGAGAGGTCGACGCCGATCTCGCCGATCGCGACCACACGCCGATCGACGGCGACGCGGCGCAGACCCGCCGCGACATCGTCGGTCCACGCCATCGCACGATGGGGATGCACGCCGACCGCGACGCGGACGCTCGGGTGGCGCTGCGCGATGGCGATCGCGCGCTCGCTCGACGCGAGATCCTCGCCGCACGACAGGATGCGGACGACGCCGGCCGCGGTCGCGCGCTCGAGGACCGCGTCGAGGTCGTTCTCCAGTCGTGGGTCGCCGAGGTGCGCGTGTGCGTCGATCACGCGCGCCGCGTCAGGCGGTGACGCGATCGAGGCGCGGGAAGAGCGGCGCGCCGGTCTTGATCGGCGCGCCCGGCACGAGCGCGCCCCAGCGGGCGACGTCCGGCCAGGCCGCGCGTTCGGGTGCGGTGACACCGAGCTGCTCGCAGATCCGCGCGCTCACGTTGGGCGTGTAGGGATAGAGGAGGTAGCCGACAAGACGCAGGGCCTCGAGCCCCGCGTAGAGCGAGCCGTCGACCTCCCGCGCCTTCGTCGGGTCCTTCGCGAGCTGCCACGGCTGCGTGCGCTGGAAGTGCCGGTTCGCCTCCTCGACCAGGGCGAAGACGGATCCTAGCGCGTCGGCGAAGTAGAGCTTCGCGGCCGCGTCGTCGTGCTCGCGCAGGGTCTTCTCGGCACGCTCGCGGACGAGGCGCTCCGACGCACCCTCGAGCGGCGCGGGGGCGCGGCCCC
>JBGQFO010000135.1:0-5540 GCA_041496945.1 Candidatus Limnocylindria bacterium
CATCGACCGCCTGCCCGAGGGCTACGAGACGGTCGTCACCGAGCGCGGGTCCACGCTGTCCGTTGGCCAGAAGCAGCTCCTGGCGTTCGGCCGGGCCATCGCCTTCAACCCGGAGATCCTCCTCGTCCTCGACGAGGCGACGAGCTCCGTCGACACCGAGACCGAGCACCTCATCCAGGACGCGCTCGCGAAGCTGATGGCCGGCCGGACCTCGATCATCATCGCCCACCGGCTCTCCACCATCCAGAACGTCGACCGGATCATCGTCCTGCACAAAGGACGGGTCGTGGAGATGGGAACGCACCGCGACCTGCTGTCGCAGCGCGGCGTGTATCACCGTCTCTACGAGCTCCAGTACCGCGCGCACGAGCAACCCGCGCATCCCTAGAAACACCCGAGCCGCTCGCCGCATGTTTCGTGCCGTTAGCATCGATCGTGGTGGCTCGTCGTCTCTTCGTCGCCCTCGTCCTCGCCTTCACCACGGCTTGCACGACCGCGGCACCGATCGCCTCACCGGCGGCCAGCGTCGCCGCGCTGGCGGAGGACCGCATCCAGCTGCTCCACACCGACGACATCCACGGACACCTCGACTACGACACGATCAAGAGCGGGACGAGCAGCTTCAACCAGGGCGGGATGGCGACCCTCGCCGCTCAGGTGAGCGCCTTCCGGGCTAAGGCGCCGGACCGCACTCTGCTCGTCGACGCGGGGGACGCCTGGCAGGGGACGTTCATCTCGAACGCCAACCGCGGCGAGGCCGTCACCAAAGCGATGAGCCTCATGAAGTACGACGCGATGGCCGTCGGCAACCACGACTTCGACTGGGGCCAGGACATCCTCGCGCAGCGCGCGAAGGAGGCCGTCTTCCCATTCCTCGCCACGAACGTCGTGGAGACGGCCACCGGCAAGCTGCCCGTATACCTCAAGCCCTACGTGGTGAAGGACGTCGGGATCGCGAAGGTCGGGATCCTCGGCATCACCAATCCGGAGTCGAACACGATCGTGAAGGCGACGAGCGTGGCGGGCCTGAAGTTCGGGGCGCCGTCAAGCGGCATCCAGCCGTTCCTGGCCGAGCTCCAGAAGCAGGCCGACATTATCGTCGTCGTCGCGCACATCGGCTCCGCCGACGCCGCGAAGCTCGCGCGCGACGTGCCGGGGATCGACGTCATCGTCGCGGGGCACGATCACGCGCCGGTGCAGACCGCCCGCGTCGAGGGGAAGACGACCATCGTCGACGCCGGCGCCTACACGCAGTATCTGGGCCGGCTCGAGATCGTGGTCGATCGCGCCACCCACAAGATGAAGGACGCTGTCCGCGCGGGGGAGCTCGTCGCCGTCGCGGCCTCGCAGAATCTCCGGCCCGACCCCGAGATCGCTGCGCTGGTCGAGGCGCGCCGCGCCGAGGCCGACAAGTACACCTCGCGCGTCGTCGGCACGATCGCGAACGACCTCGACAACCCGCGGGACGAGTGCGGCCTCGGCAACATGATCGCCGACGGCATCCTGGAGTACGGGCGCAAACAGGGCTGGAAGACCGACGTCGCCTTCTACAACGCCGCCGGCGTCCGCGCCCCGCTCAAGGCGGGACCGGTCACGTACGGCCAGCTGTATGGGGTGCTGCCGTTCGAGAACACGATCGTGAACGTCGACCTGACCGGCGACCAGCTCCTGCAGGTGCTCGAGGACGCCTCCGGCCGCGCCGGGCGGCTGCAGATCGGCGGCGGCAGGTGGGTCTATCGCTTCACGAACGCCTCCGGTCAGCGCGTGCTCGAGGCGACGATCGGGGGACAGCCGCTCGACCCAAAGCGCGTCTACCACGTCGCGACGATCGACTATCTGCTGCTGGGCGGCGACGGTCACACCTGGTTCGGCAAGGGCACGAACGTGATCTACGGCGACATCGAGGTGGACGCGGTCGCGGCCTACATGACGACGCATTCGCCGCTCGACCCGAAGGTCGAGGGCCGGATCACCCAGCGATAACGTGGTGATCCGACACGCTGTGTCGGCTCCCCAATCGGGCTGTCGCCTCCAGTGGAGGCTCCAGTAACGCGGGAAGCACAGGACGCCGCGCAGCGGGTCGGCGTCGCGGTGGACGCGGCGCGTGCCGCGGGCGCGGTGCTGCTGGCGCGCTGGGAGCGTCGGGACGCCGGCCTGGGCACGAAGACCACGAACACGGACGTCGTGCTCGACGCCGATCGCGCGGCGGAGGCCGAGGTCGTCGCGATCCTGCGCCGTGGGTACCCGGACGACTCGATCGTCGCTGAGGAGGGCACCGGCGCCGGCGAGCGCACGTCGGGGCATCGCTGGTACGTCGATCCGCTCGACGGCACGGTGAACTACCTCTACGGCATCCCGCACTACGCCGTCGCGATCGCCTGCGAGGACGATGCCGGCCTTCTGGCTTCGGCCATCTACGACCCGTCGCGCGACGAGCTCTTCACCGCCGCGCGTGGCGCCGGCGCCTGGCTGCGGGGCGAGCGCCTCGTCGTGAGCGACGCCGCCGACCTCGCCACGAGCCTCGTCGCGACGGGATTCGCGTACTCGTCCGAGGCCCGCGCCGAACAGGCGCGGATCCTGAACGGCGTGCTGCCCCACGTGCGGGACATCCGCCGGCTGGGATCGGCCCAGCTCGACCTTGCGTGGGTAGCGACTCGGCGCTTCGACGCGTATTTCGAATCGGTGGACAAGCCGTGGGACTGGAAAGCCGGAGCCCTGATCGTGCGGGAGGCGGGTGGACGCGTGAGCGAGGTCGAACAGGCACGGCCGGGCCAGCCGCACATCGTCGCGAGCGCGCCGCGCATCCACGAGCCACTTGTCGCATTGCTGCGGCGGGCCGTGCAAAGCGGTTAGAACTCTTTAGGATTGACCTCGATGGCGATCGAAGAGCGCCCTGCGAAGACCGCCAAGGGCGTCCCCATCGACTTCGAAGAGGACGTCATCCAGCGGCGACCGGTGACCACCCAGGCGGGCCTCGGCGGCGAGGAGATGCCCACGCGGCCGAGCGCGCTTGCGAACGACGACAACATGGTCTTCACCACCGTCGCGAATCTCGTGAACTGGGCGCGCTCGCGCAGCCCATGGCCGCTCGGCTACGGCCTGGCCTGCTGCGCGATCGAGATGATGGCCACGGCCGGTCCGCACCATGACCTCTCGCGGTTCGGCGCCGAGGTCTTCCGCTCGAGCCCGCGTCAGGCCGACGTGATGATCGTGGCCGGCACCGTGACCCACAAGATGGCGCCGCGCCTGCGCCGTCTCTACGAGCAAATGCCCGAGCCGAAATGGGTCATCGCCATGGGGAACTGCGCGTCGAGCGGGGGAGAGTTCTGGGACAGCTACGCGACCCTCCAGGGCGTCGACACCGTGGTCCCGGTCGATGTGTACGTGCCGGGTTGCCCGCCGCGCCCCGAGGCGCTCACCGAAGGCGTCCTGCGGCTTCGTGAAAAGATCACCCGAGGCGGCTGAGCTGAGCGCCGAGGCGGAGATCCGTCAGATCCAGGAGGGCGCGCAGATCGAGCTCCACGTCATCGAGGACGAGGGCCTCGAGACCGAGGAGCTCATCCTCAACATGGGGCCGCAACACCCCTCGACGCACGGCGTGCTGCGTCTGGTGCTGAGGCTGTCGGGCGAGAAGGTGATCGAGTGCATCCCGGTGATGGGATACCTCCACCGCGGCCTGGAGAAGATCTTCGAATGGCGCACCTTCCACCAGGGCATCCGCTACGCCGATCAGTCCGACTACGTCTCGAACATGCTCAACGAGCATGCCTACGCCGGCGCGATGGAGGCGATCGCCGAGATCGACGTCCCGCGGCGGGCGGAGTTCATCCGCACGATCGTCGACGAGCTGAGCCGCTGCGCCGCGCACCTCATCTGGCTCGGCACGTACGGGCTCGACGTCGGGGCGACCACGCCGTTCCTGTGGTGCCTCCGCGACCGCGAAGAGATCCTCGACATGTTCGAGGAGCTCTGCGGCTCACGCATGAACTTCAACTACTACCGGCCCGGCGGCGTGCTCTACGACTTCCCACCGGGATGGGTGAGCAAGCTCGAGCGGTTCCTCGATCGGTACGAGAAGCACATCGAAGAGGACTACGTGCGCATCCTGGAAGGCAACGAGATCTTCCTCGAGCGGACCGTCGGCGTCGGCGTGATCCCGTCCGACGTCGCGAAGGCCTACGGGCTCACCGGACCGATGCTCCGCGCGTCCGGCGTCGCCTGGGACCTCCGCGTCGACCGCCCGTACTCGATCTACCCCGAGCTCCAGAGCATGAAGCCGGCGGTGTACCAGGAGGGCGACGCGTTCGCGCGCTACAAGGTGCGCGTCCAGGAGATGCGCCTGGCCATCGCGCTCGTGCGTGAGTGCATCGCCAAGCTGCCGGGCGGCACGGTCCGCGCGCGGCTCGGCCACGTCTGGAAGTGCCCGAAGGGCGAGGCCTATTACACCGTCGAGGGCGCGAAGGGCGAGGTCGGCGTCTACATGATCAGCGACGGCCGGAGCCCCAACCCGTTCCGCGCGAAGATGCGCGGTCCCTCGTTCCACAACCTGCAGATCGCGCCCTGGCTCCTCCGCGGCCGTCTGGTCGCCGACACGGTCGCGATCCTCGGCTCGATGGACTTCGTGCTCGGAGAGGTGGACAGATGAACGGGCGGGACCGCTGATGCTCGGCATCGTCACCGGAATGGTGCGGACGCTCCAGCACCTCGTCCGGCCGCGCCTGGTGACGCGCGACTACCCCTACGAGAAGCGCGAGCTCCCAGAGCGCTCGCGCGGGCTCATCGCGCTCCTCCTCGAGCCGGAGACGAGCATCTTCAAATGCGAGTCGTGCCTCATGTGCGAGAAAGCCTGCCCGCCGCGCGCGATCTCGATCTCGTACAAGTTCAAGAACGGTTTCCGCCGCCGCCCGTTGCTCGCGCCGCGCGCCTCGTACTACCGCATCCGCATGGTGCAGACCGCGCCGTACGGTGACCGCCGGCCGATGTCGACCGCGGTCGTCACCGTCCCGGCCGAGGACGAAGGCGGCCTCGACCTCACGATCGTCGACCGGATCATCCGCGACGCACCCGCGGGGCGCGATCGCCTGACGCGTGTCCTCTACGCCACGAACGCCGCGTACGGGTACCTGCCCTGGACCGCCGCGGAGCGCGTCGCCGTCGAGTTCGGCAAGACGATGACCGACGTGTATACGGCGGCCTCGCTCCTCGCGAACTTCCGCGGCGCGCCCGCGGGTCGAGGCACGGCCGTGCCGCGCGGCGGACGCCGTTACACCGGCAACGTTGGTGTCGCCGGTGCCTGGCCGACCGCCTCGCCGGCGCCAGCGCACGACGAGCTCCACGAGGACGAGATCCATCACGTGATGGAGCCGACGTTTGCCCGCTAGCACCGTGGCGAGCCTCTTCGAAGGGCGCGGGGGCGGTGGGGTCGCGAAGGCGCGCGCCCTCTCGCCCGAGGACCTCATTGCGGCCGTGGCGGCGTCCGGGCTGCGCGGCCGCGGGGGTGCCGGTTTTCCGCTCGCAGACAAGCTCCGCGCGGTGGTCGC
>JBGQFO010000136.1:0-5480 GCA_041496945.1 Candidatus Limnocylindria bacterium
CCGACCACGACCGCGAGGATCAGGCTCGGGATCGTGTACTGCATGGTGTTCGGGATGCGCTCGAAGATGAGCTGCGTGACGGGCCGGTGGTAATAGAACGAGTTCCCCAGATCCAGACGGGCCGCGGACAGGAGCCACTGCCCGAACTGGACGGGGAGCGGCTCATCGAGACCGAGGCTGTGCCGCAGCGCCGCCTTGTCCTCGACGGTGATGTCGAAATTGCCGGCGACCATGAGCTGCACCGGGTCGGACGGTGAGAGCCGGGTGAGCAGAAAGGTGACGAGCATGATCCCGAAGAGGGTCGGGATCGCCTGCAGCAGGCGGCGTGCGATGAACCTGCCCATCGGCCTCCATCTGTCTGGGGCGGCCCTCGCGGCACTCGCCGTCCGGGCCGCCCCGCTACTCGGCTAGTTCTTGATCCACCACTGCTCGATGTTGTGCGTGGTGCTGATGGTCGTCGGCGCCGCGCCCTGGATCTTCTTGTTCATGAAGAGCAGGACGTCCTGGTTGTACAGGAAGGTGTACGGCGCGTCGGTGTTGAGCTCCTTGTCGATCGCGGCGTACTGCTTCTGGCGTGCCGCCTTCGAGCAGTCCGGGCCGTTCCGACCGGCGAGCAGCGCCGCGTCAACGACGGGATTGCTGTAGCCGATGTTGTTGAACTGGCCCTTGCCCTGCTGGCTCGAGTGCCAGATCGAATACGAGTCCGGGTCGAGCCCGAGGGACCAACCGATGATGAAGCCCTCGTAGTCCGGACCCGGGTCGGTGCGGTCGAGCAGGACGTTGAAGGCCTCGAGCACCGGCTCGATCTTCACGCCGATCGCCTTGTATTGCTCCACCGCGATCTGGAGGATCGTCTCGCGCGTCGTATTGCCCGAGTTCGTCTCGATGCGCATGGCGATCGGTTTCCCGTCGGTCCACGTGTAGTACCCATCGCTGCCCATCTTCGCGCCGGCCTTCTCAAGAAGGGACTTGGCCTTGGCGACGTCGAACGGATAGGAATTGAAGTTGGAGTCACCGGGATAGGCCCACGACGGCTTCGGCAGGTGTCCGTACTGCTTGGCCGCGAGGCCGAAAACGATCTTCTGATAGATGGCGTCGACGTTGATGCCGTACCAGAGCGCCTGACGGACGTCACGGGAGGCCAGCCACGGCGCCTTCGCGGCCTTGGCGTTCCACCCGATGTAGGTGTAGCCGTACCCGGGGAAGCGATAGCCCTTGAGGATGTCGGCCTTCGACACTTCCTCGTAGTCGGAGGCCTGGATCGACGCGTAGCTCACCTCGCCGGTGAGCAGGGCCGCCTTCACGGCCGCCGAGTCCGCGTAGTTCTTGATGATCAGCTCGTCGACGTACGGCTTGCCCCGGAAGAAGTTCGGGTTGGCCTTGTAGCGGACCTCGGTGCCCGGGGTCGAGGAGACGAAGATGAATGGTCCCATCGACGCCGGTGGCGCGTTGTTGAGCGCGTTGTCGTCGATGTTCTTTTTCGTGTCCGTGGTCTTGTTGTCCCAGACGGATTTGAAGGCCTTTGAGGGGAGCAGCCCGCCTGCGCCGGCGCCACCAAGACCGGCGATGCCCGGGCAGAACACCTTCGTGAGCGTGACGGTGATGGTCTTGCCGTCGGCGCTCACGACGACGCCGGCCATCGAGTCGGTCTTGCCGTCCCGGTAGTCCGCGTAGCCGACGATGTCCTGGATCGTGCTCTTGCGCACGGTCTTCGTGCTGCGCGCGACCGCCTCGACCGTGTACTTGTAGTCCTCGCCGGTGAACGGCGTGCCGTCGCTCCACAGCAGGTTGTCACGCAGCGTGTAGGTAAGGGTCAGCCCGTCGGCCGAGAGCGTTGGGGCGTTCTTTGCGAGCTGCCCCTCGGTCTCGCCGGTGTCCTTGTTCGCCCGCGTCAGACCGGTGTAGACCCAGCCCCATGCTCCGGACGACGTGGTGTCAGTCGAGATCACCGGCTGGAACGTCTTTGGGTCGCCGGTCTGCGCCACGACGAGCCTGCCGCCCGCGACCGGCTTGTCGGTGGCCGCCGTCGCCGCGGTGCTCGCTGGCGCCCCCGTCGCGGTCGGCGTGGTCCCACCGGAACAGGCCGTCGCCACCAACATGGCGGCACCAAAGATCGCCACGATCCGTCTCATGCCCACTGCCCTCCCTGCGGTCTTCCGTGCGGTGTATCGCCGGATACAGGCCGAATACGTCCCAGGCGACACAGCGGTTCGGTTTGGGGCAGGAGCCTAGCAGGTAATTTGCGCGTATTGGCCCAGATTTCGCGTCGTAACGCAGGTGCTGCACTGAGGCCGGCCGTCGCCGTCGCGCTCGCGGCCGTGCTCCTTGTGGTCATCGGCACGCTCGAGGCTGCGGAGAGCGTCCGTCAGCTGGCCGAGGCGGTCGGCACACTGCGCCTTGGTCCCGCGGGTGCCGGTCTCACCGCGCTCGGCCTGCTCGCGAGCACCGCGGTCTACCTCGGCCTGGGCCGGTGGGCCGGCGACGATCGCTCGGCGGTCCGCCTTGGCGCGATGGCCGGCGTCGTCGCAGGCATCGGCGGCGGCACGGTCCGCGCCTGGCTCATCGCGGACACGGTGAGCGACATCGTCGCGCGCTACGCGTCCGTCCCGGAGTGGTTCGTGCCGGGCGCGCTCGCCGTGTTCGTCGGACTCTCCACGCTGGCGTCGGCGGTGGGCGGCGCGGCGATCGCGTTCGCTGGCGTCCGACTAAGACGAACGACGAGGGGCGCGAAGAGCTAGATCCGGGTCGTGTCCACTTCCTGCCGGATGCGCTCGACCGCGCCGTCCCGTTGCAGGCTCTGGAACGCGGCGACGACCTCGGGGTCGAACTGGAGGCCCGCTCCCGCGGTGATCGAGGCCATGCCCTCCTCGAGAGGCCACGCATCCTTGTACGGACGCTTGGAGGTGAGCGCGTCGAAGACGTCGGCGACCGACACGATGCGCGCCGCGAGGCTGATCGCGCTGCCCCTCTTGCCATCCGGATACCCCTGCCCGTCCCAGCGCTCGTGGTGCTCGCGCGCCACGGAGCGCGCCGTCTCGAAGAACCGCGCATCGCCGAGCATCACCTCGCCGTCGATGCAGTGCTGCTTGATGACCTCGAACTCCTCGCTCGAAAGCTGGTGCTCGCTTTGGAGGATGTGATCGGGTGTATGGATCTTGCCGACGTCGTGCATCACGCTGGAGTAGCCGAACTCCTCGACCAGCTCGACCGGTAGGCCGAGCCGCGTCGCGATCGCCTCGACGTAGCGGCGCACGCGCAGCAGGTGGGCGCCGGTGTTCTGATCCTTGAGCGTCGCCGCGAGCAACAGGTGGCTGATGCCCTGCAGGCCTGTCCGCCGCAGCTCCACGTTGGCGATGCGCTCCTGCTCGAGGGCTCGTTCGAGCTCGGTCCGCCGCTCGCGCTCCGACGTGAGCATCTGCGCCAGGTCCTCGGCGTACCGCGTCGTCTGCCGCTCCATGAGCTGGAGCTCGCGAAGCTTGCGCTCGTACTGGGCGCGGATGGTCTGCTCGCGGCGGTAGATCTCGGCAAAGTCCGAGGCCATGCGCACCGACTGCGAGTTGGCCTGGTCGGCGACGCGGATGGCCTGCTGGAGCAGCTGGCGGAAGACCTCGCCCGCGACGGTCTGCCCCTCCGGCGGGACGTTGATGTTGGGCGAGACCTCCACGACCTCGACGGTCATGCGCTGCGCATCCTCCTCACGCATGTCGCGCTAACTGTGGGCGAGGATCCCGCGGATGGTGTCGATGAGCTCGAGGGGCCCAAAGGGCTTCGTGAGGTACTGCGTCGCGCCCGCGGCGAATCCGATCGCGCGGTCGCTGTCGCTCTCGTGGGCCGTGAGCATGACGATCGGGATGTCCTTCGTCGCGGCATCGGCCTTGAGCGACTTGCAGACCTCGAAGCCGTTCGGGCCCGGGCCCATGTCGACGTCGAGGAGGATGAGCGAGGGCTTCTGGGTCCTGGCGACCTCGAGGGCTTCGGTGCCGTTCTTTGCCTCGAGGATCGTCCAGCCCTGGGTGGACAGGGTGATCCGCACCATCTGGCGGATGGGGACGAGGTCGTCGGCGACGAGCAGTGTGGCCATTGTTCCGGGATGGTATGCGCTTGCGCATACGCGGCTATCCCCCCTCGGGGGTATCAGCCGCGCGCGAGCGCGCTCCCCCGGGCGAGTGACCGGTCTCGCGAGCCGTTGTCAAGGGTGATGAGGCCCATGCGCGCCGCCTCCGCGACGGCCTCGAGGCGCGAGTGCGCATCGAGCTTGCGCAGGATGGCCTGGACGTGCGCGCGCAGCGTCGCCGGCGCGATGCCGAGGCTCTCGCTGGCCGCGGCGGTGCTCGTGCCGGCGGCGAGCAGCCGCAGCACCTCGAGCTCGCGGGCGGTCAGCGGCTCCTCGAGCGTCCGCTCGGCGCCCCGCTCCGTCAGGAGCAGGCGCTGGAGCTCGCTGGGCGCGAACAGGATCTCGCCGTTCGCGGCGGCTCGGACCGCCGAGACGACCTCGTCCAGGCCACGTTCCTTCGTCAGATGACCCACCGCCCCCGAGCGCGCGACCTCCGCGAGCACGCCCGTGCTCGGGTCGCCGGTGAGGACGAGCACCGAGGCCTCGGGCAGGCTGCGGCGCAGCGCGCGCGCGACGTCGGCGCCGGTCCCATCGGGCAGATGAAAATCGGTCAGCACGACGGTCGGATGGAGGGCCGGCGCCTGGGCGATCGCGGTCGTTGCGTCATGCAGCACACCGGCGACCTCGATGTCCTCGGCGTTCGAGAGCGCGACACGCATGAGCTCGGCAAAGAGACGCTCGTCATCGACCACGAGGACGCGCAGCTTCGCGGTCATCGGGTCGCCTCGCTCGAGCGCACCTGGGCCGCGAGCGCCGCGACGACCGCGGGGTCGAGCTCGCCTCGGCCCACGGCGCCCTGGAGGATGCGGACGGCCTCCTGTTCGGAGACGGCGCCTCGATCGGTGCGATCCACCAGCAATGCTTCGAAGCGGTCGGCGACCGTCACGATCCGCACCTCGAGGGGCAGGTCGTCCGCGCGCAGACGGTCCGGGTACCCGCCCCCATCGAGGCGCTCGTGGTGCGAGCGGACGATCGGAAGGATCGCGCGGAGCGGTGCGAGGCCGCGCAGGATCTCCTCACCGTGGATGGGGTGGCGCTCGACGAGCGCGCGCTCGCTGCTGCTGAGCTCGCCGTGCTTCTGCATGAGCGCGGGCGGAAGCTTGGCGTTCCCGAGGTCGCGCAGCAGCGCGCCGAGGCGGATCGTGCGGATGGCGGTCTCGTCGAGACCGAGCACCCCGGCGATCGCGACCGCCCGAGCGGCAACGCGCTCCGAGTGGCCCATCGTGGCACGATCGTGGCCCTCGAGGGCGGTCGCGAGCGTGATGAGGGCATCGGCTGCGGCGTCGAGGTCGCGATCGATGCGACGCTCGCGCACCACCAGACCGGCGATGCGCGGAAGCTCGTCGTCGAGACGCGCCGCCTCCGG
>JBGQFO010000137.1:0-5458 GCA_041496945.1 Candidatus Limnocylindria bacterium
GCCTGGTTCGACAGATGCCTGAACACGCGTGACGTTCGGAGCGACGCCTGCTTCCGCGCGCAGCAGCTGATCGGCTTCAGCGACGCCGACTTCAAGGCGAAGTTCGAGCGGTATCTCGCGGATCGCGACGCGAAGCTCGGCAAGCCGACGCCGTCGCCCGTCGTGATCGAGACGAAGCCGGGAAGCGCCGTCACCTTCGAGGCACTGCTCGCGATGTGCGGCGAGACGCACGAGCGCGCCAGCAACGCCTGCGTCGCGGCGCAAGCGGTGAGCGGGCTCTCGGTGCAGGCGTTCTGGGCCAAGACCGAAGCCAGGTTCGGAGCGTTCCACTAGTCGCGGCCGGGGGAGGACCACCGGGGGAGAACCCCGTTCCCGGGGGCCCTCGTTCCTAGGCGCAAGGGCCACTGGTGGGATGGACCGGCCCGTTGGAAGGAGCAAGACGGAGATGCTTTCGAAGATCCTCGGCGCCCTGACGATCGTGCGCCACGCGGTGGCCATCACGCTCGTGACCGGCGCGGCGACGGCGATGGTGGCGGGCTCGCTGGACGTGCCGGCCACGGGCACGGCGACGAACGTGACCGCGAGCACGACGACGACGGTCGCGGCGAGCTCAAAGAACACGACCGGCGACGACCTCGACACCCTCATCAAGGCGTGCCTCGCGACGAAAGACACGCGGGGCGCGGAATGCGCGACGGCCATCCACAAGAGCGGTCTCTCCGAATCGGACTTCTGGGCGAACGTCGCGATGTCGCTGCACGAGCAGCTCGGGCGCCAGACCTCCGAGCACGTCGCGGGCACACCGAAGCCCGAGCCGACGAAGAAGCCTGGTGACACGACGAGCACGCATCCGGCAACGAGCGAGCTCCTCGGACTCGTGACCGCCTGCATCGCGAGCCACGAGCGTTCGAGCGAGCCGTGCGCGAAGGCCCTCGAGCTGAGCGGGCTCGCGCCCGACGATTTCTGGGCGAAGGTCACGGCCGCGTTCGGTCGGAGCGAGACGAAGACCGAGCGCTCGGAGACGCCGAAGCCGGACACGACGAAGCCGACGGACGAGGCGATCGGTCTCGCCATCAAGGCGTGCCTCGCGCGCTTCGAGGCGTACCGCAACGGCGCGACCACCGAGCCGATCACGACGAGCGAGGCGTGCCGCAAGGCGTACGAGGCGAGCGGCCTCACGCCGGAGCAGTTCTGGGCGAAGTTCGGCCCAAAGCCGAGCACGACGCAGAAGCCACAGCCGACCGCGACCGCGAAGCCGACCACGAAGCCGGACGGCACGCCGTCCGTGAGCACCGCACAGCTCGAGGTCCTGGTGAAGGACTGCTTCGCCAAGTACCAGATCGCCAAGGAGACGCACGAGGGCGGCGCAGCGGCGGCCGAGGCCTGCAACAAGGCGATCGCCGCAAGCGGCCTCTCGCCCGATTCCTTCTGGAAGCGGTTCGGTCACCCCGGAGCCGCTACGAACTAAGTCCTCATTCCCCCCTCCTCGCGCCCCGCGAACGGCGCGCCGACACAGAAGGCGCGCCGTTCGCATGCCCCTCGCGGTGGGAGCGCGCTCTAGCATTCGCGGCGTGAAGCGTCGCATCGGCATCCTGACCGGCGGCGGTGACGTCCCTGGGCTGAACTCCGTCATCAAGAGCGTCGTCTACCGCTCGACCGAGCTGGGCTACGAGGTCCTTGGGATCCGGCGCGGGTGGGAGGGCCTCACCCACATGCGTCCCGGACCCGAGCCCGATCCGGAATACGTGCGGTCGCTCGACCGCGCCAACACCCGCGCGATCGACCGGACCGGCGGCACGATGCTCCACACCTCGCGCACCAATCCACGCAAGATGAGGGCGGAGCGACTCCCGGGCTTCCTGGACCAGACGGAGCGTTCACGGCTCGCGATCGCCGACGGCCTCTACGACCTCACGCCGGTGGTGCTGCGCAACCTCGACGCATTGGGTATCGATCACCTCGTCACCATCGGCGGCGACGACACACTGTCCTTCTCCGAGGTGCTGGTGCGGCAGGGCGTCCGGCTCGTCGCGGTGCCAAAGACGATGGACAACGACGTCCAGGGCACCGAGTACTGCATCGGCTTCTCGACGGCGATCACGCGCGCGAAGGAGCTCATCGACCGCCAGCGCACGACCCTCGGCTCCCACGAGCGCATCGGCGTGTTCCGCATCTTCGGCCGCGACGCCGGCTTCAGCGCGCTGCACGCCGCGTACGTCACCTCGGCGCGCTGCCTCATCCCGGAGTCCCCGTTCGACCTCGAGCGTCTCGTCGAGCTCATGGTCGAGGACAAGCGCCGGAACCCGTCCCGTTACGCCTTCGTGGTCGCGGCCGAGGGCGCGATCTGGAAGGGCGGCTCGCTCGCCGAATACGGTCTGGCGGATGCCTTCGGCCACCGGCGCAAGGCGAACATCGCCGAGACGCTGGCCGACGAGATCCGTGCCCGATCGGGCGAGGAGACGCTCGCGAGCGAGCTCACCTACGACCTTCGGAGCGGCGACCCCGACGCGATCGACCAGACGGTCGCGATCACGTTCGCGAACATCGCGGTCGATCTCATCCGCGACGGCGTCTTCGGGCGTATGGTCGCGATCCAGGGCGGGAACTTCGTCCACACGACGCTGCCGGATCCCGCGCTCGGGCCGCGGCGCGTCGACGTCGCGCGTCAGTACAACGCCGAGCGCCTCCGCCCGCAGTACGCCGACCGCCTCGGCGCCTCGCTATTCCTCTCCGCGCCCTCGGACTGATGCGCACCGCGCAAGCGGCCGTGCTGGCGTGCCTGGCCGTCGTGTCGTGTGCGCCAAGCACGGCGCCTCATGCGCTCAGGGTCACGCCGAGCGCGGCAGCGGAGACGTCGACGGCATTGCCCTCTCCTGCTCCGACGGAGGCAACGGCCACCACGCCGGCCACGCCCAGCGCATCGCCGACGACCCTCCCGCACTGCCAGGGGTTCGCGCGGCCTGCTCCGGAGGCGATCGCCTACTGCGTGAAGGGCGGCGTGCGCGTCGACATCGACGTCGCGGTCACTGAGCGCGATGCGGCGCTCCTGCTCGCGCAGATCGACGACGACCTCGCCGCCGTCCAGCGGGAGTTCGAGTGGACCCTGCGCGCGACCCCGCGGATCGACGTCTACGCGACGCGTGATCGCTATGTCGCGGGCCTTGTCGGCGTCTTCGGCTACTCACGAGCGACGGCCGAGTACGTCGCGGACAACTCGGTGGCGTTCTTCGAGCCCGCGCTCACCCGCGTGGCGGTCTCCTGGGACGCCGTGCGGGACCGCCGTCCGATCGCAGCGCTCCGCCACGAGCTCACCCACGTGGTCACGCTCGAGGCGTGCGCGCCGCATTGCGACCTCGTCCCGGCCTGGCTGAACGAGGGCCAGGCCCGCCTCGCGGAGGCGCTCATACCCGGCGCCGACTGGCGGCTCAGGCGCGTGCGTGATGAGGCCGCCTCGATGGTCGCGACGAGCACGCTCCTGCCGCTCGCCGCGCTCTGGACGCAGTCGCAATGGAACGCCTTCGCCGACTGGTCGGGCTACTACAAGTACCAGGAGGCCGCGCGCGCGACGGAGCTGCTGCGCGAGGACGTCGGGGACGGCGCGATCGCCAAGCTCTACGCGCGCATCCGGTCGGGCCAGGACGTCGCCCATGCCTACGCCGCCCTGAGCGGCCGCTCGTTCGATGACTTCACGCGAACGCTTGATTCACGAATCCTCGCGGGCGCGCCGGCGGGCCCGGCGATCGCCCTCGCCACACCCGGGGCCGAGGGCGGCGCGGCGAGCTATCTCCTCTACGGCTTCCCGGGCGAGTCGCGCGTGACGCTCCGCGTCAGGGCGCGCCACGTCGACGAGACCGCTGAGATCGGGGTGTCGCCGCAGGGCGCGTACTTCGCGAGCCTCGACGATGCCTATCCGCCCGGCGTCTACACGATCAGCGCGACGATCGGAGGCACGACGGTGTCCGCGACCGTGACGAAGCGCGGTGGCCGCACGCCACAGGTTCGCTCGGACTAGGGCTACGCCGCCCTTCGTCCCTTCGCGGCCTTCTTCGCCGGCGTCGCCAACCTCGCGCCGCTCTTGCCCTCCGCCGCGCCACACACCGTCTCGGTGATGAGCCGGGTGGTGACGTATGGATCGGCGTTCGCGTTCGGACGACGGTCCTCGATGTAGCCCTTGCGATCCTTGGCGACCTGCCACGGGATGCGCACCGATGCGCCGCGGTCGCTCACGCCGTACCGGAACTCCTTGTACGAGCAGGTCTCGTGCAGGCCGGTGAGGCGCTCCTCGATGCCGAACCCGTAGTTCGCGATGTGCAGGTCATGCCGCTTGCCGAGCGCCTCGGCCGCCGCGACGCACGGGTCGTAATCCTCGCGCATCTGCTTCGTGGAGAAGTTCGTGTGCGCGCCGGCACCGTTCCAGTCGCCGCGCACGGGCTTCGGATACAGCGTCGCGGACACGCCGAAGTCCTCACCCACGCGGTAGAGGAGCCAGCGCGCGATCCAGAGCTGGTCGCCGATCTCCGGCGCGTTCAGCGGCCCCACCTGGAACTCCCACTGGCCGGGCATGACCTCCGCGTTTATCCCGGAGATCTTCAGACCCGCGGTGAGGCAGGCGGAGAGGTGCGCCTCGACGACCTCGCGACCGAAGACCTCGTCGGCGCCGACCCCGCAGTAGTAGCCGCCCTGCGGCGCGGGAAATCCGGTGTCCGGGAAGCCGAGCGGCCGCGAGCCCTCGAAGAACGTGTACTCCTGCTCGATGCCGAACCACGTGTCGAACGACGAGAAGCGACGCGCCATCTCAAGGTTGGCGCGGCGCGTGTTGCTCGGGTGCGGCTGCCCCGACACGAGCATGACCTCACAGAGCACGAGCTTGTTGTCGCCACCGCGCAGCGGGTCCGGGCAGGTGAAGACCGGCTGGAGCACGCAGTCGGAACGATCGCCGGTCGCCTGTTGCGTGCTCGAGCCGTCGAAGCCCCAGATGGGTGGGCGTTCGCCGGTGGGGACGAGCTTCGTCTTTGAGCGGAGCTTCTGCGTGGGCTGCGTGCCGTCGATCCAGATGTACTCGGCCCGATAGACACCCATGGTTGACTCCTTCGAAAGCGGGTTTGGGGCGCACAGCGACGCGGCTCGGTCCAGTCTCGGCTGCGGCGATGGCGGTCGTCAGTAGTCAGGCGGTGGGGAAAGGTTGCGGAACGGTGCTGTTCAGCGCGGCGCGTCGGTCTTCGGCGGCTTGATCCGCGCGTGCGGCATGTACGCGCGCTCCTCGTCCATGCGGATGTGGTGATAGCCGTGGTCGGCGACCTCGTGCGCGGTGCGCTCGTCGCTCGCGGCCTTCAGCGCGTCGAGTGAGTTCTGGTCGGTGACCTGGAACGCCCGGTCACACCCGGCCAGCCGGCACGGAAACCCTCCCGATCGCATCGAACGTCCTCCCGGCCCAGTCGGGCCCGCCCCACACGCGCGC
>JBGQFO010000138.1:0-5436 GCA_041496945.1 Candidatus Limnocylindria bacterium
CCCCCGTCGAGGCGCTCGTGGTGCGAGCGGACGATCGGAAGGATCGCGCGGAGCGGTGCGAGGCCGCGCAGGATCTCCTCACCGTGAATGGGGTGGCGCTCGACGAGCGCGCGCTCGCTGCTGCTGAGCTCGCCGTGCTTCTGCATGAGCGCGGGCGGCAGCTTGGCGTTCCCGAGGTCGCGCAGCAGCGCGCCAAGGCGGATCGTCCGGACGGCGGTCTCGTCGAGACCGAGGACCTGTGCGATCGCGACGGCCCGAGCGGCTACGCGCTCCGAGTGACCCATCGTGGCGCGGTCGTGGCCCTCGAGCGCGGTCGCGAGCGTGATGAGGGCATCTGCGGCGGCGTCGAGGTCGCGATCGATGCGACGCTCGCGCACCACGAGGCCGGCGATGCGCGGAAGCTCGTCGTCGAGACGCGCCGCCTCCGGCCCCGGCGCGACGCCGTCGCCCACGATCTCGAGCACGGCGGTCTCGCCGTCCGCGAGATCCGCCGGCACCACCCCACCCGCGTCCACGAGCACGAGATCCGCGGCCTGGCCGCCCTCCTCGATCACATCGAATGCCGACGCGAGCAACCCGCGCGCGCGACGGCGACGCCCGCTGTCGGACAGGGCGAGCGCGACCGTCGGCCGGACGCGCTCTGGCCGTGCGGACGGCTTCTCCAGGCGGGGCGGACGAGCGCTGCGTGCCTGCGCCAGCACCGCGTCGATCCGTGCGAGCAGCTCGGCCGCGTTCCACGGCTTTGTCACGTAGTCGGCCGCGCCACAGGACAGGCCGCGCACCTTGTCCACGACCTCGCCCCGCGCCGAGAGGAAGATCACGGGGATATGCGCGGTGTTGCCATCGCTCTTGATGCGCAGACACACGTCGTACCCATCGGTGTCCGGCAACATCACGTCGAGCAGGACGAGGTCGGGGATGATGCTCTTCACCAGGGCGAGGCCCTCGCCCCCGTCGCGCCCCACGGACACGCTCATGCCGTTCGCCTGCAGGCGGCGTTGGAGCACGTCGGCCGATGCCGGGTCGTCCTCGACGACCACGACGCGCGTCGCGGGTCTCGGGGTGTTGACGGGCGTCAGCGTCATGCCGATGCCTCCGTCTCGCCCAGGAGATGGCGCATCGCCACCACGTACTTCGAAGGACGCTCGTTCACCATGTGCTCGCGGATGTAGCCGTAGAGCTCATCGGCCCAGTGCGGGAGCTCGTCGAACCACTTCACCTCGATGATCACGCCCGGCTCGCGCTCGATGACTGGTCCGACACGCGACGGGATCGCGTCATCGGTGTTCGCCTGCCACGGGATCGCGAGGTACATGAGATTGTGGTCCGCGGTGATCCGCACCGTGCCGTCCGGCGCCGAGTACGCGATGCGGTTGTACTGCGTGACGACGACCGGCCGCACCCCGACCTTCACCAGCTGATGCATCCGGGGCACGAGCGTGTTCGGGCCGGCCTCGATCGTCCGCTCACCGCGAAGGTAGCCCATGATCTCGCGCGTCGGGACGACGAAGCGCTCCTTCAGCCCGGCATCGGGCGAATCGTCCTTCATCTCCGCGAAGAGCGACTCCCCGGCGAAGACCTCGTTCGGGCGGGTGCGGTGGTACTCGCGGAGACGGAGCTGCGTGGCGTGGCCGCTCTTCTCCGCGCGCAGGACCTGCCAGTCGTACGTGTCGCAGTACGTCGTGGTCGACCACTGGTAGGGACGGTCCTCGCGGTCGAGCGGGAGGTACGTGCCGGCGGTCCGCAGCGCCAGGCGAGCCACGGCCTCGTTCACGAGAAAGCGATGCTCCTTCCGTGGCTCGTTGTCCGTGTTCACACGGGTCGTCGTGAGGGTCATACCGTCATTCCGCCGAGTCCACGGCGACCGCGAGCACCCCGCGCCGCGTGAGCGCCAGGCGCGCGCCGTGCGCGACCTCGTCGGTACCTTCCTCGGCCACGCTGCGCAGCAGGTCCGTGGGCACGGCGGCGCCCTCCGAATGCAGCATGTCCATGGCGTTGCGGCGCATCGCCTCGTCGGCCGACGCGAGGTTCTCGGCGATGCGGCGGCCGAAGGCATGGCGCGTCTGCCAGGTGTTGAGCGCGAAGACGCCCGAGAAGACCGCGCCCGCGGCCAGGAGCGCGGTCGTCGAGAACATCGCGAGGCCGGCGATGAGCGCGACCGCCGCGGCCATGTTGCCCACCGCGTTCACGCCCCCGGAGAGGAACGCGCGTGCGCGCGGCCGGATCGAGGCCGCGACCTGCGAGTAGACGAGCTCGGTCGCGGGGCGGTGCACCGCGGGGATCACGATGCGCTCGCCGAGCTGCAGTGCGACGGCGGTCGGGAACACCAGGTCTTTGAGTGCCTGCCCGTAGGCCCACGCCGCCGCGCCGTATGACGCCACATACCACAGCGGGAGAGCGAACAGCACGCGCGCCACGCCGAAGCGACGGACGAGCGGCGTCGTCAGGAAGCTCTGGATGCCGAGCGCGACGAGCGACGAGCTCGTGTAGACGGAGGCGTAGAGCACGCTGAAGAGGTCCTCGCGGCCGACGTTGCTCCCGGCACCGGTCGTCGACTGATCGAGTCCGACGAGGTACAGGAAGTTCGCGAATTGCATGAGGAAATACCAGAAGAACACGCCGACGCCAAAGGGGACGAGCAGGCGATCCGACGCCACGCTGCGGTAGCCGTCGACCGAGTCGCGGAGGCTCTCACGGATGCCGGCGGGGCGCTGGGCGAGCTTCGCCTCATGACCCTCGCCCTCGGGAAGGTCGCGGTACAGGACGATCGCGACGAGGCAGACCGCGAAGCCGACGGCCTGCGCGCCGATGAAGTTCTCCGCGTGGACGACCGGCGCGATGGCCGCGCCGACCGCACCGCCGAGGATCTTCCCCACCAGCACGGAGCCGGCGAAGAACGGGAAGAGGCGCTTCGACTGCTCGACGTCGTAGAGGTTGCCGGCATACACCCAGAAGAGGATGTAGATCGTCTCCTTCACCCCATGGGCGAAGACGTACGAGATCGGCTGGATCACACCGCCGACCGGAATGAGTGCCTGGATGACGATGGACGCGACGGTCACGGAAGCGACGTACCAGAGGAGCATCGTCCGGCGCCGCACCCGGTCGACGAAGTAGAAGATCAGCCCCGACACCGCGAGCATCACCAGCGGCGTCACGATGTACATCTTCGGGATCTCGTTCACGCCGTAGCGCTTCACGAACAGCGCATCGGCGCCGAGCTTCCCCACCCAGTCCGCCGCGACCATGAGCGTGAGGACGCCGTAGAGGAACAGCGCGAGCTTCCACTCGCCACGGCGCAGTGGGACGACCTCGATGATGGCGCGGCGCGCCCGTTCGATCACGCGCGCACCTCGGCGGCCGGGATCGTGAACACGATCGTCGCACCAGGCTCACCGGGATTCGCGACCGCGATCGTGCCGCCGTGCAGCTCGACGGCGAGCTTGCAGAACGCGAGGCCGAGGCCGGTGCCGCCGCGGCTGCGACCGCCCGCGGTCTGATAGAAGCGATCGAAGACGTTGGCGGCCTCGTTCGCCGGGATGCCCGGTCCGCTGTCTCGGACGCGCACCGTGACCAAGCCGTCCTTCGGCCCATCGGCCTCGACCCGGGCGCTCCCGCCGCTCGGCGTGTGCTTCACGGCGTTGGCCAGCAGGTTCGTGAGGACGCGCACGAGCAGGGTCTCGTCCACGAAGGCCGTGACATCGCCGGCGGAGCAGGCCAGCGTCACGCCGCGAGCGCGAGCCTCCGCCGCGAGCTGCGACATGCTCTTCCTCGCGAGATCGTCCACCCGCACGACCTGCTGGTCGGCCTGCAGACGACCCTCCTCCATCTTGTACACGTCGAGGAGCGCGTTGACCATGCGCAGGAGCTCGGTCACGTTCGACTCCGACAGGCCGAGCAGCTCGCTGAATTCCGGCCGCGAGGCATCGAGCTGTCCGAGGCGCACGAGCTGCAGGAACGCGACGAGGCTGTTCGCCAGATTGCGGATGTCATGGCCCAGCATGCCGACCAGCTCTTGCCGGGAATGCTCGACCTTGCGCAGCACGTCGTTGGTGCCGCGCAATTCGTCCTGCAGGCGCTTGGTGAAGATCGCGCTGCGCACGCGGGCCGCGAGCTCGACCGGACCGATCGGCTTCGTGATGTAATCGACGCCGCCGACCTCGAATCCCTTCTGGAGGTCCTCGGCGTCGGTGCGAGCCGTCGCGAAGATCACCGGGATCGGCGCGGTGAGGTCGTTCATCTTCAGCCGCCGGCAGGTGTCGTAGCCGTCGATGCCCGGCATCATGATGTCGAGAAGGATCAGATCCGGGAGCTCGCGCGCCGCGATGCCGAGGGCCTCCTCGCCGTTCGCCGCGCGGTACGTGTCGCAGCCGAGCGCCTCGAGCCGGCGGACCAGGAGCTCGACGTTCGCGGGCTCATCGTCGACCACCAACACGCGGCCGAGCCGCTCGAGCGGCACCTTGGCGGCACGGCCGAGCGCGACGCGGGCGGGGCCCTCTCCCTCGTCGAGGAAGCGCGCGAGCACGGCGCGCAGCTCCGATGGTGCGTATGGCTTTGAGACGAAGTCATCACAGCCCGCCTCGATGGCCCGCGAGCGATCCTGCTGCATCGCGAGGGCGGAGACCGCGATGATCGGGATGCGACGCGCCCACTCCTCCTCGCGGAGGGTCTTCGTCACGGTCCAGCCATCGACGCGCGGCAGCAGCAGGTCCACCAGGATCGCGTCGGGACGCTCCGCACGCGCCATCGCGAGCCCGGCCGCACCGTCGGTCGCGGACAGGGGCTCATGACCGGCCGCGCGGATGATGCGCTGCGCGACGTCGAGGTTGTTGGCGTCGTCCTCGATGACCAGCACTCGTGCCACCGTCAGGCGCCCGACCCGGCGGATCTCGGGGTGGTCATGATCTCGCCCCGAGCGAGAGCTGGTCGGCGGCGACACGCATGCGTACGGGCAGGGTGAACCGGAAGGTGCTGCCGACACCCATGCTGCTGTCGACCCAGATGCGACCACCGTGCAGACCGACAAGGCGCTTCGAGATCGCGAGGCCGAGCCCCGTCCCGCCGTAGCGCCGCGTCGTCGAGGAATCCGCCTGGCGGAACTCGTCGAAGATGTAGGCCTGCGCCTCCGGCGAGATACCGACGCCGGTGTCCGTCACGGACAGGGTGATCCATCCGTCCGCCGACGCCGCCGCGACCGTGACGCTGCCGCGCTCGGTGAACTTCACGGCATTCGCCGCGAGGTTCACGAGCACCTGGCGGACGCGCGCACGGTCGGCGAACGCCGCCGGGAGCGCGAGGGGAACGTCCATCTCGAGCGCGAGCCCCTTCGCGTCGGCCTGGGGTCGGATGAGCTCGATGACCTCCTCCACGACGACGTGGATGTCGACCTCCTCGGCGTTGAGCTCCATCTTCCCCGCCTCGATCTTCGCCAGATCG
>JBGQFO010000139.1:0-5307 GCA_041496945.1 Candidatus Limnocylindria bacterium
GAACTCGTCCAGCGGCCGGCCCGACGCGATCTCGATGACGCGCCCGAGCACGTCGCTCGCCACGGAGTAGTTCCACTCGGTGCCCGGCTCGAAGAGGAGCGGCAGCGACGCCCATCGCTCGCAGCAAGCCGCGAGGTCGAGCCCTTCCGGATAGCCCCATTCGAAACCGGCGGCGCGGTACATCTCGTCCACCACGTGGCGGTGAAGGAACCCGTACGTGAAGCCGGCCGTATGCGTGAGCAGATGCCAGATCCGGATCGGCTCGCTCGCCGGGACGGTCACCGGCCGTAGCGCCGTGCCGTCCTTGAAGACCCGCGCGTTCCCGAACGCCGGGATGAAACGGCTCACCGGGTCTCGCAGGTCGAACGCGCCCTCCTCGTGCAGCATCATCGCCGCCACCGCGGTGAGCGGCTTGGTCATCGAGTAGATGCGGAAGAGCGTGTCGGCGTCCACGGCGAGCCCCGCTTCGACGTCACGGTGGCCACGGGTGGAGAGGTGCACGATCTTGCCGCCGCGGCTGATGAGCAGCAGCCAGCCCGGCAACCGCCCATCCTCGACGTAGCGACCGAAGTGCCGATCGATCCGCGCGAGACGCGCCGGATCGAAACCGACCGCCTCGGCGTCGACCTCCACCTGAAGCGACGGCCGATCGGCGCTCACGAGGCCGTCGCACCTCCGTCGACCGCGAGGATCTGCCCGGTGACGTAATCGGACGCGCGCGACGCCAGGAACACGACCGTCCCCTTCAGATCCTCGTCGCCGCCGATCCGGCCGAGCGGGATGTTGCGCGACAGACGGTCGCCCCATCGCTCGACGATCGCGCTCGACATACGGCTCGGGAACCACCCCGGCGCGATCGCGTTCACGTTGATCTTATGCCGGCCCCACTTGACGGCGAGGTCGCGCGTGAAGTTGATCAGGCCGCCCTTGCTCGTGTTGTACGCGATCGCATCGAGCACCTCGGGCATCGCGCCGCCCAGGCCCGCGACCGAGGCGATGTTGATGATCTTGCCTCCGCCCTGCGCGATCATGACGTTCCCCGCCGCCTGCGCGCAGAGGAACGCGCCGGTGAGGTTGACCTCGATCACCTTTCGCCAGTCCTCCACCGCCAGGCTCGCGACCGGCGCGACCCAGGCGCGTCCGGCGTTGTTCACGAGGATGTCGATCCGGCCGAGCTCGGCTTTGGCGCGCTCGACCATGGCATGCACGTCGTCGGCGCTGGTGACATCACAGTGGAGGCCGAGCGTGCGGACCCCGAGCGCCGAGAGCTCCGCGGCGGTCTTCGCGCAGCGCTCGGCGTCGCGCGCGCAGAGCACGACGTCCGCACCCATCTCCGCCAGCGCGGTCGCCATCTGCCGTCCCAGCCCGCTGCCTCCGCCGGTGACGATGGCGACCTTCCCGCTGAGGTCGAACAGCTCCTTGGTCTTCATGCGCTCCCCCTCTTCCTCGCGGCGATCACGCCGGTAGTACATTCGGCCGGTGCCGGCCTTCGCGCCGTCCCCCGACGTGCAGCAGCGCCGCGAGCGCCTCGCGGCCTTCATGGAGGCACAGGTCTACCCCAATGAGCGCGCCATCGCACGGGAGGACGACGCGGCGGAAGGGCTCATGCGCGAGCTCCAGGGCAAAGCGAAGGACGCGGGTCTCTGGGCGATGTTCATCGGCCCGGATGCCGGCGGGACGGGCACCGGGTTCCTCCCCTACGTCTATCTCAACGAGGTCATCGGCCGCAGCCTGATGGCGCCACGCGTCTTCGGCTGCCAGGCGCCGGACACCGGGAACGCCGAGATCCTCCACGAGTTCGGGACGCCCGAGCAGAAGGCGCGCTGGCTGCGCCCGCTCGTCGCCGGCGAGATCCGCTCCTTCTTCGCGATGACCGAGCCGGAGGTCTCCGGGTCCGATCCGCGCGGTCTGCGCGCACGAGCGGAGCGCTCGGGCGATGCGTGGGTGATCAATGCGCACAAGTGGTTCAGCTCCGGCGCGGAGGGCGCCGCGTTCGCGATCCTGATGGCGGTCACCGATCCCGACGCGCCGCCGCATGACCGCCTCAGCCAGATCATCGTCCCGGCGGATACGCCGGGCCTCGAGATCGTGCGCGCGACCCCGACCCTCGGCCATCGTGGCCGGGGATGGAACACGCACTGCGAGGTCCGGTTCACGAACGTCCGCGTACCGATCTCGAACACGCTCGGCCGCCCCGGGGACGGCTTCCGCATCGCGCAGAAGCGGCTCGGTCCCGGCCGCATCCATCACGTCATGCGTTGGCTCGGGCAGATGCAACGCGCCTTCGATCTCATGTGCGGCCGCGCGCTCGCTCGCGAAGCATTTGGCAGCGCGCTCGCCGACAAGCAGACGATCCAGAACTGGATCGCGGACTCCGCCGCCGAGATCCAAGCCTGCCGGCTGCTGACGCTCCAGGCGGCGCACCGGCTCGACGAGGGCGACGAGGCGCGGGTCGAGGTCTCGCTGGTGAAGTTCTTCGCCGCGCGCGTGCTGCACGACGTGATCGACCGAGCCATCCAGGTCCACGGCGCGCTCGGCCTCACCGACGAGACGCCGCTCGGGGCGATGTATCTCGTCGCGCGCGGCATGCGCCTGGTGGACGGACCGGACGAGGTCCATCGCATGGTCGTGAGCCGGGATGTCCTGCGCGCCTATCGTGCCGGCCGGCGCTGGGAGTTCGTGTAGGCGCGAGCGATACCCGGCGGGTCGCATCGGATCTAGTTCGTCGCCTCGACGAGCCCGGCGGCCCCCATCCCACCACCGACGCACATCGTGACGAGCCCGTACCGCGCCTTCCGGCGACGCAGCTCGTAGAGCACCGTCCCGACGAGCCGCGCGCCGCTCATCCCGTAGGGGTGACCGATCGAGATCGCGCCGCCGTTCGGGTTGAGCCTATCGGGGTCGATCCCGAGACGGTCACGGCAGTAGACCACCTGCGAGGCGAACGCCTCGTTCAGCTCGACGAGGTCGATGTCCGCGAGTCGGACCCCGACCTGCCTCAGGAGCTTCGGCACCGCGAACACCGGCCCGATGCCCATCTCGTCGGGCTCGCACGCCGCGACGGTGAAGCCGCGGAAGACGCCGAGCGGCCGCACGCCGAGCGCGTTCGCGCGCTCGGCTGACATGAGGAGCGCCACCGACGCGCCGTCCGAGAGCTGGCTGGCGTTGCCGGCCGTCACCGTGCCGCCCTCCTTGAACGCCGGCGGGAGCTTCGCGAGGCCCTCGAGCGTGGTGTCGGGGCGATTGCACTCGTCGCGATCGACGGTGACCTCCTTCGTCGACGTCGCGGCCGTGACCTTGTCCGTGAGCTGCATCGTCACCGTGATGGGCACGATCTCGTCGGCGAACTTCGCCCCGCGCTGCGCCGCGGCGGTCCGCTGCTGCGACAGCAGCGCGAATTCATCCTGCCGCTCGCGCGCGACGCCATAGCGCTCGGCGACGACCTCCGCGGTCTGGCCCATCGGCATGTAGATGTCCTTCTTGTGCTCGAGCAGCCAGGGGTTGTGGAGGTTCTTCCGGTTGTAATCGTTCTGCAGCATGGTGATGGACTCGAGCCCGCCGGCGATCGCGACGTCGTAGCTGCCGCCCTCGATCATCCGCGCCGCGATCGCGATCGCGTTGAGGCCCGAAGCGCAGAAGCGGTTGATCGTCGACCCTGGCACGCTCGGCGGGAGGCCGGCCATGAGCGCGACGGTCCGCCCGACGTTCGAGCCCTGCGGTCCTTCAGGGAAGCCTGCACCGAGGATGACGTCGTCGATCTCCGCCGGATCGACCTGCGGTACGCGCCGCAGCAGCTCGCGAACACATCGCACCGCGATGTCGTCGGGGCGGGCGAGGTTGAACGAGCCGCGGAACGACTTTGCGAGGCCGCTTCGGACGCTCGCGACGATCACCGCCTCACGCATCGGCGTGCCCATCGCCCGGCGCCGCCCAGCGCGGCGCGCGTTTCCCGAGGAACGCGGCGATGCCCTCGCGAGCGTCCGGATGCGCCAGGCAGCGCGCGAGCGCCGCGGTCTCGGTGCGCAGTCCGTCGCCGAGCGGAGCGCCGCGCGTCTCGCGCAGGAGCGCCTTGACCACCGCGAGGGCGTGCGGCGACTGCGCCGCCAACGTGTGCGCGACCACCGCGGCCGCGGAGAAGACCTCGGCGGGCGCGACCGCCTCCTCCACGAGTCCCCACTCGAAGGCGCGGCGTCCCGAGATGGGCTCCCCGCTGAGGATCATGAGCCGCGCGCGCCCCGGTCCGACGACGCGCGGCAGGCGCTGCGTGCCGCCGCCGCCCGGCAGGATGCCGATGCGCACCTCGGGCAGGCCGATGCGCGCGTCCTCGGCCGCGATCCGGATGTCGCACGCCAGCGCGATCTCCAGAGCGCCACCAAGGCAGAAGCCGTGGATCGCGACGACGAGCGGCTTCGCGAAGGCGTCGACGCGGTCGGCGAGGCGCTGGATACCCTCCCCACGGGTGTCGGCACCCGGCTCGAGGAGCGCCGGGAACTCCGAGATGTCGGCTCCGGCGCTGAAGCCGCGCGGCCCCGCGCCGCGCAGGAGCGCGACGCGCGTCGCCGCGTCGGTCGCGAGCGCATCCAGCGCCGACTCGAGCGCGATGACGACCGCCCGGCTCATGGCATTCACCGGCGGGCGGTCGATCGTGACCGTCGTCACGCCACCCGACCGCTCCAGGTGGACGAGCTCAGGAGGCAGGTGGGGTCTCCCGGCGCGTCGCGAAGCGGTCGCGGAGCGCCGTCTTGCGGAACTTGCCGGCCGCGGTCTTCGGTATCTCGGTCACGAACTCGAACGCGTCGGGCAGCCACCATTTCGCAAAGCTGGGCGCGAGGAACGCGCGGAGCTCGTCCGCGGTCGCCGTCTGCCCGGGCCTCAGTAGGACGACGGCGAGCGGACGCTCCTGCCAGCGCGCGTGCGGGACCGCGATGACCGCGGCCTCGGCGACCGCGGGGTGACCCATGAGCGCATTCTCGAGCGCGACGGAGCTGATCCACTCGCCGCCGGACTTGATGAGGTCCTTGGAGCGGTCCTGGATCTCGACGTAGCCGCGCGCATCGATGGTGACGATGTCGCCGGTGCGGAACCAGCCATCCGCGGTGAAACGGTCCGTGGACTCCGGGCTCTTGTAGTACGCACGAGCGACCCAGGGACCACGCACCTCGAGCTCACCCATCGACTTCCCGTCCCAGGGCAACTCGTGGCCCGCGTCGTTCCGGACGCGGATCTCGACGAGCGGCACCGGATATCCCTGCTTCGCGCGATAGCCGAAGCGCGTCTCCACGTCCGTCTGCTCGAGATCGCTCATCA
>JBGQFO010000140.1:0-5268 GCA_041496945.1 Candidatus Limnocylindria bacterium
AGCTGCATCCCGGTGTCACCTGGCAGGTCGAGGAGGTCGGGTCCGACGCGGCCGTGAACCTCACGACGAGCGGCGCCGTCGACTTCGGCTTCACGAGCCGAGCGCTCACCGCGGACGAGGCCACGAAACTCAAGACCCTCGGCATCGGTCTCGCCGGTACGGCGGTGATCGTCAACGCCGCGAATCGTGTGAAGGATCTCACGCGCGATCAGGTGAAAGGGATCTTCGCCGGGGATATCACCAACTGGAAACAGGTCGGCGGCGAGGATCTCGACGTCAAAGTCTTCGTGCGCGAACCGAACGCGGCGACGCGCGGCTCCTTCGAGAAGTTCTTCTTCGGCGGCACGGCGACGTACGCCAAGGACGCCACCGAGGTCTATGAGCTCGAGCAGACCCTGAAGGCCGTCGGGTCGTTCCGGGCGTCGATCGGAATGGCCACCGCCAACAACCGCGCGGCGACCGAGCCGACCGTCAAGCTGATATCGATCGATGGAGTGGCGCCGACCCCGGAGAACCTCGTGAACGGGTCATACAAGATCGGCCGTCCGCTCCTGCTGGTGTTCGCCACAGACGAATCGAAGCTGCGCCCGGGGATCAAGGCGTTCATCGACTTCGTGCGCAGTCCCGAAGGACAGCGGGTCGCGGCAAACGCGAACTGACATGGAGCGCGTCGGCGGCCAAATGACCGCACTCCTGCGGCCGAGCCTGCGGCGCACGCTCCTGGCGCGGAGCTTCGTGATCGGCATCCTCCCGATCGTGGTGATCGGCGCGCTCGCGATCACGCTGTCGCAGCAGCTCCTGCTGGACCGCTTCAACGACGAGGCCGGGGTCGTCGCCGCCGCGACCTCCAACGGGATCGCCGACCGCATCACGCTCGCGTCGCGCGGGAGCGCCGTCCTGTCCGCCATCCCCGGTATCCGCGAACTGACCGCCGCGAGGGACGCGCGCGGTCTGCGCGAGCTTCTGATCCCGCTCAAATCGCGTCTCGCTCTCGATCTGGCGTTCGTGTCCGACACGAACGGCATCATCATCGCCGGCGCACAGGACTTCACACCGGGTGACAAGCTGCCCGCGGAGCTCGTGGTGCGCGCCCAAGCGCGCGCGGAGCAGTCGTACGTGATCTATACGGAGGCCCGTGGCCTGATGATCAGAGCGATCACGCCGATCTCCTCGGGCGACCCCGCGACCACTCCGGGATTCGTGGAGACGGGCGCGTTGCTGGACGATAGCTTCGTCAAGACGCTGCGGGCGTCATCGGATTCGGAGATCGCGATCCTCGTCGATGGTCAGGTCGTCGTCTCCACGGTCTCCGGCCTGGACCCCGCGGCGTTGCCGAAGCCGACCGAAACAGAGCTCCTGCTCGGACCGTATCGATCAGAGACCGTCATCAGAGGTCATCGCTACACCGCGATCTTCACACTCGTGCAGTCCCACTCCAGCGATCCGCAAAGGCTCGCGGTCTTCCTCCCGCTCGCTCCGCTCGCGGACGCCCAGCGTGAGATCGCCGCGGCGGTCGTCGCCGGCGGCATCATCCTGGGCGCTCTCTCGCTTCTGTTCTCGTACCGCACCGCCCGCGCCATGACGATGCCGCTCGCCCGACTCGCGGCCGCGGCGCGACGTATCGAGGAGGGCGACCTGGCGACACCGGTCGGCGGCGGATCGCAGTACGAGATCGGTCAGCTCGAGCATTCCTTCGGAGCCATGGCCGGCGCGGTGAGGGTACGCGACGCCCGGAACGACTCGCTCGTCGCCGAGCTTCGCGCCGCGAATGTGAAGCTCGAGGAGCTGAACCGCTTGAAGAGCGAGTTCATCGCGAACGTCAGCCACGAGCTCCGCACGCCGATGAACGCGATCATCGGCTATAGCGAATTCCTCCTGGAGGGTCTGAACGGGCCCCTCACGGACTCGCAGTCCGAGGACCTCGGCCGGGTGCGGAGTGCCGCCCACAGCCTTCTCGGCCTCATCAACGGCCTGCTCGACCTGGCGAAGATCGAAGCGGGTCAGATGGACGTCCAGCCACGGCATTTCGACGTCGCAACAGTCACCGCCGACGTGGTCGAGCTGCTCCGCGGGCCTGCACGTTTGAAGGCGCTGGTGCTGCGGTCGGAGGTCGATCCCTCGCTCCCTCAGGCCTGGGCGGACCCGCACCAGATCCGGCAGGTCCTGGTGAACCTCGCCGGCAACGCGATCAAGTTCACCGCGAGCGGCGAGATCGTCATCAGCGCCGCGGTCGCGACCGACGCGCTCGAAGTCCTCGTGACGGACTCGGGCGAGGGCATCCCGCCCGAAGCGCAAGCGTTCATCTTCGACGAGTTCCGTCAGGCCGACGGATCGTCCCGCCGGCGTCACGGCGGCACAGGTCTCGGTCTCGCTATCGCGCGTCGCCTCGTGTGGATGAACGGCGGCAAGATCTGGGTCGAGAGCGTGAGTGGGCAGGGCTCGCGATTCCACTTCACCGTGCCGCTGCGGCCACGCACGGCGAGGGCGGCGGCCACGCTCAGCCTCGAGACGTGATCCGCCCTCGCAGCAGCCGGTTCACGACATCGGGATTCGCCTTGCCGCCCATGCGCTTCATGACCGGTCCGACAAGCGCGCCGAGCGCGCGCGCGTTCCCGGCCTTGTAGTCGGCCACGGCCTTCGGATTCTCCGCGAGCACGGCGTCCACCGCTGCGGCAATAGCTGATTCATCCGACACCTGCGTCAGGCCCTTCGACCTCACGATCGCGTCCGGAGCGGCGCCGGTCTGCCACATCTCGGCGAAAACATCCTTTGCCGCTGAGCCGGAGACCTCGCCTTGCCGCACCAGCGAGACGAGCGCACCCAGCTGCCCAGGAGTGATCTTCGCGCCGGCGACCGCGCCGCCGTCACTCCTCAGATGGCGCAGGAACTCCCCGGTCACCCAGTTCGCGACGGTCTTGGCCTCGCCCCCGGCCGCGCGGACCGTCTCCTCGAAGAAATCGGCGAGCGCGCGGTCGTCGACGAGGATGCGCGCGTCGTAGTCCGACAGCCCATAATCGCGCGTGAAACGCGCGCGCCGGGCGGTCGGGAGCTCGGGGATGGAGGCGCGCAGGCGCTCGACGTCGGCGCGCGACGGCGCGAATGCGACGAGGTCCGGCTCCGGAAAATAGCGGTAGTCCTGAACGTCCTCCTTCGACCGCTGCAGGAACGTGCGCCTGCGCTCGGGGCTCCAGCCGACGGTGATCTTCCCCTTGCGCGTGCGGAGCTCGCCGCCGGCCTGCCACTCCTGCCACAGCCGGTCGGCCTCGTACGGCACGGCCTCCTCGAGCGCGGCGTAGCTGTTCATGTTCTTGATCTCGCTCAGCGGCGGCCAGCGGATCTCGCCGTTCTCGGTGAAGCGGATCGAGACGTTCACGTCGAAGCGCCCCGCGCCCTGCTCGAAGCGCACCTCGGATACGCCGGCGAACACCAGCACCTCGCGGAGTGCGCGCACGTAGGCGAGCGCCTCCTCGACCGACGTCATGTCCGGCTCGCTGACGATCTCGAGCAGCGGCACGCCCGAGCGGTTGAAGTCGACAAGCGCGTAGCCCTCGCCATGCTTCGAGTTCGCCGTATCCTCCTCCAGATGCGCGCGGGTGATGCCGATGCGTTTCGCGCCGCCGGACGTCGTGATCTCGAGCCAGCCCTTGACGTTCAGCGGGAGGTCGTACTGCGAGATCTGATAGCCCTTCGGCAGGTCGGGGTACATGTAGTTCTTGCGGTCGAACTTCGTGTGCGCGGGCACCTCGCAGTTCAGCGCGAGGCCGGCGACCATGGCGAGCTCGATGGCGCGCTTGTTCGGGACCGGCAGCGCACCCGGCAGCCCGAGGCACACCGGGCAGACCAATGAGTTCGGCGGCGCGCCGAACCATGTGGCGGCGCAGCCGCAGAACATCTTGGACTTCGTGGCGAGCTCGACGTGCGTCTCGATGCCGATGACGAGGTCGTACGGACGGTCGCTCATGGCTGCTGTGGCTGCGGGATGCCCGTCGGCACCGGCCCACTGGTCCTCTCGGAAGCGCGGACGAGCCGGCTGAGATTCACGATCAGGCGCTCGTCACTCACGGACACCAGATACTGATCGAGCCCGCGCATCGCGGGCCCCTCCAATGATTGCCCACGGCCGCCGAATGTCGGCGCGTGCCCATCCTGGCAGTGCCCGATGAAGGAACGTTGCTGGACGGACGTGAGACCCATGGTCTCGATCGTGCACGGGACGCCGCCGTCTGGTTGGTACGACCACGCGCGCCGGAAGGCATAGACCTCGCCTTTGGCCGGCTGCACGAGCCAGAACTCGCGGTCCGCGCCGACGAGTGGTGCCCCGATGAGCTTCGGCGGAGCGCCGGGCGCTGGAAGGTCGCCGATGGCGAGGACCAGCCGATCGCCGGGAACGAGCGCGGGCGGGGTCACGATCTGCGGCGCGATCGCGAGCAGCGACACGACCAACACGGCGATCAGTCCGACGAAGAGCAGCAATGCGACGAGGGCGTACTGCTTCCACACCGGCGTCGGGTCGAGCGATTCCGCTCCCGCCCAGTGCTCGGGGGGCTGATCCTCGTGGCGCGTGCCCATCGCTAGGAGACGCGCTTGACGAAGCGCTCGATGCGGTCGCAGGCGTCGACGATCTGCTCCAAGGACGAGGCGTAGCAGGCGCGGATATGCCCGCGGCCGCGCTCGCCGAACGCGTTGCCGGGGACGACGACGACCCGCTCCTCTTTGAGAAGCCGCTCGCAGAAGTCGTCGTCGGAGAGACCGGTCGAAGTGATGTTCGGGAAGCAGTAGAACGCGCCGCGTGGCTCGAAGCAGTGCAGGCCCATGTCGTTGAAGCGCTTCCACATGTACTGCCGGCGCTTGTCGTACTCGCCGACCATGCGCAGGACATCGGCCTCGCCGTTCTTCAGTGCCTCGAGCGCCGCGTACTGCGCGGCCGTGGGCACGCACATCACCGTGTACTGGTGGATCTTCATCATCTGCTCGACGATCTCCGCAGGCGCGCAGGCGTAGCCGACGCGCCAGCCCGTCATCGCGTACGACTTCGAGAAACCCGCGAGGTAGACCGTGCGCTCCTTCATCTCGGGCGCCGACAGGATCGAGTGGTGCGCGGTGCGGTACACGAGGCGGTCGTAGATCTCGTCGGAATACACGAGGAGATCGTGCTCCGCGGCGAGCTCGGCGATGCCCTCGACGTCCTCCTTCTCGAGCACGGCGCCGGTCGGGTTGTTCGGGAACCCGAGGAGGATCGCGCGCGTGCGCGGCGTGATCGCGGCCTCG
>JBGQFO010000141.1:0-5229 GCA_041496945.1 Candidatus Limnocylindria bacterium
CGAGCTCGTCGAACGCGAAAGGCACGCTCTGCGGCGACGAGAGCCACGACCCTTCGTTGACCCCTGTGGCGAGCGTGAGATCGCCGCGCGCCGCGAGCCTGGTCCGCGTGCCGGTACCGAGATCGAAGCGCGCGAAGCTCACCGACGGCGCGGGGATCACGCTCTTCGCGACCGCGGGCTGCGCGAGGATCGCTGCGAGCAGCGCGATGACAGCGAACAGGACGCTCTGCGAACGGCGCATGTGCCCCTCCTGTCCCCGGCGAGCGCCGGGCTTCGCTACAGTCTGGACATAGGCGGATTCGCGCGTCCAGAGCTGTTCGTCGCCACCGCACAGGTGGCCGAGCGCCTGCATGACCCGAAGGTGCGCATCGTCGACTGCCGCTTCAACTTCGAGGGCGACGCGAAGAAGGACTACCTCGCGGGCCACCTGCCGGGCGCGGTCCACTGCGACTGGTCGCGCGACCTCTCCGCTCCCCCACCCGCGTCCGGGCATCCGCTCTACCTGATGTTGCCGTCCGCTGACTTCGCGCAGGCGATGTCGCGACTCGGGATCTCGAACGAGACGCAGGTGATCGGCTACGACGCCGAGGGCGGCCATCACGCCGCGCGACTGTGGGTCGCGCTGCGCCGCTACGGCCATGATCGGATGGCGGTGATGGAGGGCGGCATCCAGAAGTGGCTGAAGGAAGGCCGTCCCGTCGAGCCGGGGGAGGCCAGGGCGAAGCCGGCGACCTTCGTGCCCCATCCGCGCGACGGCGTGCTCGCCTCGAAAGATGAGGTGCTCGGCGCGGTGCGCACCGGCGACCCCTGGCTCCTCGACGTGCGGCGCGACGGCGAGTTCACCGGGGTCGAGAAGCGCGCCGCGCGCGGCGGGCACATCCCCGGCGCGGTGAACATCCTGTGGAAGGACGCGTTGAAGGACGACTGGACGCTGAAGGACCCGGACGAGCTCGAGCAGTTCTACATCAACGCGGGGTTCGGCCCGGAGACCGCGACCATCACCTACTGCCAGGCCGGCGTGCGCGCGGCATTCACGCACCTCGTGCTCACCGCGCTCGGCCACGAGGACGTGCGCACGTACGACGGCAGCTGGGAGGAATGGGGCAACGACCCCGCGCTCCCGATCATCGTCGGGCGGAGCTGACCAGCTTCCGGCTCACCAGCTCCTGCGCCAGATCCGGCGGCACGTCGGCGACGATCTCGATCCCGCGCTCGCTGTAGTCCGCCGCGCGGAGCGCGCCGCGCTCGCGAACGCGCTGCACGAGGGCGCCGTCGCTGTACGGGAGCGTGACCTTCACGTGCTTCCACTGCGCGGCCGCGAGCTCGCCGAGGCGCTCCCGCATCCGGTCAAGACCTTCGCCCGTCTGCGCGCTCGTGAGCACCGCCCCAGGGAACTCGCCGGCGAGGGCCTCGCGGAGGGCCGCGCCTTCGGCCCCGCGAAGCGTGTCGACCTTGTTGAAGACGACGAGGGTCGGTCGCTCCGCGAGCCCGAGCGTGCGCAACGTCTCGCGAACCACCAGGAGTCGTTCGTGCAGGTTCGGATGGCCGGCGTCGGCGACGTGGACGAGCAGGTCGGCGTCGTCGAGCTCCTCGAGCGTCGCGCGGAACGCGGCGACGAGGGTCGGGGGCAGCTTGTTCACGAAGCCGACGGTGTCGGAGAGCAGGATCGCTCCGCCGCCGGGCATCGCCATGCGGCGCGTCGTCGGATCGAGCGTCGCGAACGGCTGGTCGGCGACGAACACGTCCGCGCCGGCGAGCAGGTTGAGCAGCGTCGACTTGCCGACGTTCGTGTAGCCAACGAGCGCTGCCAGGAAGAGCCCTTCGCGGCTGCGCGAGCTTCGGCTGCGCTCGCGCTGCTTCTGCACCTCCGCAAGTCGGGCCTTGAGGTCGAGAAGACGGCGCTCGATGACGCGGCGATCGGTCTCGAGGAGAGATTCACCCGGGCCTCTCGTCCCAATTCCGCCGCCAAGCCGCGACAGGCCCTTCCAGATCCCGCGCAGCCGTGGCATCTGATACTGCAGCTGCGCGAGCTCGACCTGGACGCGCCCCTCCTTCGTGCGCGCGTGGCGCGCGAAGATGTCGAGGATCACCGCGGAGCGGTCGACGACGCGCCGATTCGTGGCGCCCTCGAGGCCGCGCTGCTGCGTCGGCGTGAGCTCGTCGTCGGTGACGATGATCTCGGCGCCCACGCGACCGGCCTCGAGCGCGAGCTCGGCGGCCTTCCCCTTCCCCACCCAGGTGTGCGGGTCCGGCGCGCGTCGACCCTGCATCGTGCGGCCGGCCACGACGCCGCCCGCGGCCTCGACCAGCGAGGCGAGCTCGTCGAGCGAGTCCTCGGCCTCGAAGCGGGAGCGCGGCAGGTCGAGGCCGACCAGGTAGGCGCGCTCCGGCGGCTCGCGGGTGTCGATCATCTGCCCACTATGCCGCGCCGGCGAGCGCCTGTGTGGCGAATGCGACCGAGTTGACGGTCACCGGATCGCACCAGCGGACCGCCTCGTCCCGGCGGAACCAGGTCATCTGGCGACGCGAGTACGCCGTCGTGTCGCGCACGGTGAGCGCGATCGCGCGCTCGAGGTCGATCTCGCCGCGCAGATGCGCCATCCAATGCACGTACCCGTGCGCGCTCATGCTCGGGAGCCGAGCGTCGATGCCCCGCGCCATCAGCGCCCGCGCCTCGTCCAGCACGCCGCGCGCGACCATCTCGCGCGCGCGACGCACGATGCGCTCACGCAGCCACTCGCGCGGAGGCGCGAGGCCGACCTTGATGGCCGGGATGGCGTCGTCGCGGCGCCAGCGAGCGGACACGCCGCCGGTGAGCAGCGAGGCCTCGAGGTAGCGCACCACCCGGCGCACGTTGCGAGGGTCGACCCGCGCCGCGGCCGCTGGATCGATCGCCCGAAGACGCGCGTGAAGGTCGGCACCCCCGGCGGCCTCCGCCTCGAGCCGCGCGCGGACGTCCGGATCGGTGGGCACCGACTCGAGGTCGAGGCCGTCGAGCAGCGCGCGGACGTACAGTCCCGTCCCGCCGACGACGACCGCGAGAAGGCCGCGCCGCGCGATGCCCGTCAGCGCCGCGCGGGCCTCGCGCTGGTAGCGCGCCACGTCGTAGCGCTCGCCCACGTCGACGACAGCGATGAGGTGGTGCGGGACACGCTCGCGCTCGGCGCTGCTCGGCTGCGCCGTGCCGATCGACAGGCCCCGGTAGATCTGCCGCGAGTCGGCGGACACGATCTCGCCGCCCTGCGCGGCCGCGACCTCGAGGGCCAGCCCGCTCTTGCCCGACCCCGTCGGGCCGACGATGGCTAGGACCCGCGTATCGCGCCCTCGAGCCTGCGGAGTGCCTCACGCGTGCCGGCGACGGTCGCCGGATCCGGTGTGAGCTCGCCGTACCGCACGTCCTCGAAGGCGTGAACGATCGGCGCGCCTTCGTTCCACGACGGGGCCGCCGCGCCGATCCGCGCGCCGTGCTCGGCGGGTGTCTCGTGCGCCTCGCGCCACCCCGCGCCGTGGCGCTCGGCGAGCTCGAGGAATCGCCAGTAGAGGAGGCGCAGCGCGCCCGCCGGCGTGCCGTCGTCGCGCGGGCGCCGCCGGCGCGGCGCGAGACGTGGACGGAGACCCCGGAGCGCGTCCATGAGGCTGATGCCGGTGGTGTCCTCGCGCTCGAGCGTCACGCCCTCCGGCAGCTCGAGACGGCGCTCGCGGAGCATGCGGTCGAACAGCAGGATCGCGACGAGGACGGCGATCGCGACGATGATCAGCTCCACCGCGCCGAAGACGAACGGCCGCGTCTGCTCGATCTGGCGCGTCAGCAGCTCGTCCTGCGCGAGATCGATCGGCTGGCAAGTAAGGGGCGTTGGCGTCTTGGTGCAGTCCAGCTGCGGCCACACCCCGGAGAGGAGCGGCCGCAGGAGCTCGATGAGGTACCCCGCGAGGTAGGCGAACGGCAGGATCAGGAGGTAGAAGATCCGCGATGCGATCGGCGCGAGGAACCCACCGAACGCGACGAACGCATCCTGCAGCGTGGGGACGAACGCCGCGGCGAAGACCGCGACGACGCCGACGACCACGGTCGCGCTCGTGGCCGACGAGGTGCGCACGGTCCCGGTCGTGCCGCGCGCGAGCGCGAGCTCCTCGCTGGTCCGCGCGAGCGAGAGCGCGAGCCCCGACGCCGCGATGACGAGGAGCGCGAGGGCGGCGAACGGCGCGCGATCGATCGGGCCGGGCACGAGCGACGCTGCCGCGATCGCCAGGCCCGCGAGCGGCGCCGCGTTCCGTGCGTCGGTCCAGCGCATCGCGCCGCGCGCGATCGACACAAGCCGCCACAGGTAGGTCTCGCCAAGCAGACCGAAGACGACGATCCGCGAGAGCGTCGCGAACCAATCGACGGAGGTCTTCATCGGGAGCGTCAGACCCCAGGCCGCGGCGCCGGCAAGGGTGATCACGACGATGGTCGCGCTGCGGCGCTCGGTGCCGGCTTCGCGCAATACCGTCACCAAGAGCAGGCCCACGCCGAACAGGACCAGCGTCGTCGGTAGGACCGGCACCGGATCTCGACCCGAGACCAGGGCGTGGGCGAGCGCGGCGAGGGCGCCGAAGGTGACCGCCTCGACGAAGCAGCGCGCGCCGACGAGGAGCGCGAGCGCGCCGCTAGACCGCACGCGTGAGCTCCGCGGGATGCAGGACATCGACCACCACGCCGCGCGCGGCAAGGTGCGCGGCGACCTGCGGCGCCGGCGGCGCGACGCTCACCGCCAGCACGCGATGGTGCGCACGGCGGAGGGCGAGCATCGCGGCCGCGAGGCCGCTCGAGACCTTCGGCGTCACGACCACGAGCGTCGCGCCCCACGGGAGCCGGCCGCGCTCGCCCAGGAACACCACCTCGGGCGAGTTCACGGCGTAAGGACCCAGGCGCGCGAGGATCTCCAGACTCCGTGTCAGGGACCGCGGTCCGCGTGCGAGCGCGGAGCGCGGCCGCTCGTGGGTCAGGTTGTCGATGCCGTTGGTCACGAGGCCGACCTGGCGGCCCGCGGCGGCGGCCTGGCGCACGAGATCGGCGGCCGCGGATACCACGAGCTCGACGGCCTCCGGATCGGCCTGGATCCAGTACTGCTCGTACGACGCGACATTCACCAGGAACACCGCGTCGAGGCTCGTGGCGGGCTCGTAGAGCTTCGTCTGGAGGGTCCGCAGCCGGGCCGAGGCCTTCCAGTGGATCTCCTTGCGTGGATC
>JBGQFO010000142.1:0-5112 GCA_041496945.1 Candidatus Limnocylindria bacterium
CGCGCCTCGCGACGCGCGGCACCGTCCTCTACTGCTCGGGCGAGGAGTCCGCGGCGCAGATAAAGCTCCGCGCGAGGCGGTTCGGGATCGAAGGTCCGAACATCCTGGTGCTCGCCGAGACGGACCTCGGGACGATCATCGAGGCGATCCGGAGGATCCGGCCGATCTTCACGGTCATCGACTCCATCCAGACGATGTCCTCCGACATCATCGGCTCGGCCGCGGGCGGTGTGTCGCAGCTGCGCGAGTGCGCGGCGCGCCTGCTCGACGTCGCGAAGGGTGACGATGTCCCGATCTTCCTCGTCGGCCACGTGACAAAGGAGGGCGCGGTGGCGGGGCCGCGCGTCCTCGAGCACATCGTCGATGCGGTCCTGTACCTCGAGGGCGAGCGCTTCCACGCGTTCCGGATCCTGCGCGCGACGAAGAACCGCTTCGGCTCCACCGACGAGGTCGGCGTGTTCGAGATGGGGGAGACCGGGCTGCGCGAGGTCGCGAATCCGTCGGAGGTCTTCCTCGAGGAGCGCACCAAGGGCGTCCCGGGAAGTGTCATCGTGCCGACGCTCGAAGGGACGCGTCCGCTGCTGGTGGAGGTCCAGGCGCTGGTCACGCCGACGTCGTTCGGCCTTCCGCGGCGCACGGTCAGCGGCGCGGACCCGCAACGCCTCGCGGTGCTGCTCGCGGTGCTCGCGAAGCGCGCGGGGATCGCGCTCGGGCAGCACGACGTCTACGTGAATCTCGTCGGCGGTCTGAAGGTGCGCGAGCCCGCAGCCGACCTCGCGGTCGCCGTCGCGCTGGCGTCGGCGCTCCGCGACAGGGCCGCCGACCCACGCACTGTCTTCGTTGGCGAGCTCGGCCTCGGCGGCGAGCTGCGGCGGGTCCAGCGCGTCGCCGCGCGGCTGAAGGAAGCGCAACGCCTCGGTTTCACACGCGCGATCGTGCCGCAGGCGAGCCTCCCCGATCTGAACGGGACCGCGATGGAGGTCGTCGGCGTCGCGTCGCTGCGCGAGGCGCTCACCCGTTCGGGGATAGCGGACAGCTAGACTGCTCGCGTGATCCATCCATCTCGGCACCAGCGTTCGGTCGGCGGCCACATCTTCATCGGCCGGACCCCACGCCTGCCGCGCGCCCTGACAGACACCAATAGAAAGGAGTGGACAGCGTGTTCTTTGTTCGTCTTCTCGTTGCACTCATCGGCTGGTTCTTCGGTTTCTACCTCGGCGCCTCGCTGCTCGAGGTCACCCAGGTCACGCCGCTCTCAAACCAGGTCCTCGTCGTCCTTCTTCTTGCGGCGGCCTGCGCGATCCTCGGTTGGCTTGGTGCCGTATATGTCACGGTCCTTCCGGCGCAACGCGTCGCCGGCTGGCTGCGGGAGACGTCCGCGGGCGACCTTGTCGGCGGCGCATTCGGAGCCGGCATCGGTCTCATGCTCGGGCTCTTCCTGGCGTTCCCGCTCTCGTTCCTTCCGGGCGACCTAGGGAGGTACGCGCCGTTCGTCGGCGCGGCGCTTCTCGGCATCGGAGGTGCGGCGGCAGGGGCGATCAAGCGCGCCGAGCTCGGTGCGCTCGCGCGCGAGATCCGTCCCGGGAAGCGCGACCGCGTGGGTGAGGAGCGCGCGCTCCTCGATACCTCCGTGATCATCGACGGCCGCGTCGCGGACGTCGTGAAGAGCGGCTTCATCCGCGGCACGCTCGTCGTGCCGCGCTTCATCCTCGGCGAGCTCCAGCACTTCGCGGACTCATCCGACGGCAACAAGCGCGAGCGTGGCCGCCGAGGCCTCGAGATGCTCGCGAAGATGCAGAAGGAGTCGACCGTCCACATCGAGCTCCTCGACGCCGACCCCGAAGGGACGGGCGCCGACGGCAAGCTGGTCACGCTGGCTCGGAGCATGGGCGTGCCGATCATGACGAACGACTACGGCCTGAACCGCGTCGCGGAGTTGCAGGGGATCACGGTGCTGAACGTCAACGATCTTGCCAAGGCCGTGCGACCGGTGGTGCTGCCGAGCGACGAGCTCACCGTTCGCGTCATCCAGGAGGGCAAGGAGCCCGGACAAGGCGTCGCGTACCTGGAGGACGGCACGATGATCGTGGTCGAGAACGGCGTGCGCTACCAGGGCACCGAGGTGACCGTGACCGTGATGCGGGTGCTCCAGACCGTGGGCGGCCGGATGATCTTCGCGCAGCCGAAGGGCGAGGTCATCGACATCCGAAGGCCGAGGGCACCGAGCCACTAGTGCGCCGCGTTCTCGCCATCCTCGCGGCGGGCAATGCCACGCGCGCCGGGGTCGACAAGGTCCTGGCCGACCTCGGCGGTCACCCGGTGATCGCATGGTCGCTCGCGGCCGGCGTGGCGGCGCGCTGCTTCGACGAGATCATGGTGGTCGCGCCAATCACCAATCTCGAACAGGTCAGCAGAGTCGTCCAGGAGCGCGCGCCACATGCGCGCGTCGTCCCCGGCGGCGAGACGCGCACGGCCTCGTCCTGGGCCGCGCTCGACGCGGCGCCCGACGCCGACGTCATCGCGATACACGACGCGGCACGGCCCTTCGTGCCGCCGAGCCTCTTCGCGCGCTGCGTGGAGATCGCGCTCGCCGACGGGTCCGCGGTGGCGGGTCTGCCGCTCGCCGATACGGTGCGGCGGGCCGATGAAGCGGGCGCGGCGACCGAAGAGGTCTCGCGCGAAGGCCTCTGGTCGGCCCAGACGCCCCAGGTCTTCCGCCGCGAGCTGCTCGCGGAGGCCCGTCGAGCCGTGGGGGCGCGCTCCTTCGGGGACGACGCGGCCGCGCTGGTCGCGGCGGGTCTGGTACCGAGGATGGTGCTCGGGGAGCGCCGGAATCTGAAGATCACGACCTTCGAGGACCTGTCCTATGCGCGGGAGCTCGTGGCCAAGGGCCTCGCCGGATTCCCCGCGATGCAGCTGCGATGAGCAGGACGGGCATCGGCTACGATATCCACCGTCTCGCGGCGGATCGCCGGCTCGTGCTCGGCGGTGTCGCGATCGAGCACCCGAAGGGGCTCGTGGGTCACTCCGACGGCGACGTCCTTCTGCATGCGCTCATGGACGCTCTCCTCGGTGCCGCGAACCTCGGAGACCTCGGTCGGCACTTCCCGAGCGACGATCCCGCGTATGCGGGGGCGCGCAGCGTTGAGCTGCTGCGCCGGGTCGGTGGGTTGGTCCGCGAGCGTGGCTTCACCGTCGGCTCGCTCGACGCGACGGTCATCGCGCAGGCGCCGCGGCTTTCGCCGCACGTGCAGGCGATGCGTGAGTCGATCGCGAAAGCGCTCGACGTCGTCGTCGATCAGGTGAGCGTCAAGGCGACGACCAACGATGGCCTCGGGGTCATCGGGGCCGAGGAGGCCATCGCCGCGCTCGCCATCGCGAACCTCGAATAAGGAGAGGACCCATCACAGCGACCACCGGCCCGGCCATACGGATGTACGACAGCGCGTCGCGCTCGGTGCGTGACTTCGAGCCGCGGCTTCCGGGCGCCCTCGGCGTCTACACCTGCGGGCCGACGGTCTACGACTACCAGCACATCGGGAACCTCTACTCCTATCTCACCGCCGACTTCGCGCGGCGCACCTTCGAGTACCTCGGGTATCAGGTGAACCAGGTGATGAACATCACCGACGCTGGCCACCTCGTCGGCGACGCCGACATCGGAGGCGAGGACAAGATGGCGGTGAGCGCGCGTCGCGAGCACCTCGACCCCCTGGTGGTCGCCGAGCGCTACACGAAGCAGTTCATGATCGATCGCGCGAAGCTCAACATCCTCCAGCCGCGGATCGTGCCGAAAGCCACCGAGCACATCCCCGAGATGATCGCGCTCATCGAGCGGCTCATCGCCAAGGGGAAGGCCTACGTGGCCGCCGACGGCGTGTACTTCGACACGACGACGTTCCCGGGGTACGGCACGCGCCTCAACCCCGAGCCGCCCGAGACGCGTCAGGCCGGCGCGCGGGTCGACGTCAACCCGAACAAGCGCAACACGTTCGACTTCGCGCTCTGGCGGAAGGCGAGGCCCGACGATCTGCAGCAGTGGGAGTCGCCCTGGGGGCGCGGGAACCCGGGCTGGCACATTGAGTGCTCGGCGATGTCGATGAAGTACCTCGGCGAGACCTTCGACATGCACTCCGGCGGCGAGGATCACCTCTTCCCGCACCACGAGTGCGAGATCGCGCAGTCGGAGGCCGCGACGGGCAAGCCGTTCGTCCGCTACTGGATGCACACGCGCTTCCTGCGGATGGACAGCGCGAAGATGGCGAAGTCCGCGGGCGGCTTCCTCACGCTCGCGCAGATCGAGGAGAAGGGCTACGACCCGCTCGCGTTCCGGCTCCTCGCGCTCGGCACGAGCTACCGCAAGGGGGTCGATTTCACCTGGGAGTCGCTCGACTCGTCGCAGCGCCGCCTCGAGAAGTGGCGCGGCGTCATCGCCGAGGCCTGGCAGTCGACGGGCGGGAACGCGGCGGCGCCCTCGGTGGAGGACCCGATCCGCGGCGCGTTCGCCACGGCGATCGCCGACGACTTCAACACCGCGTCCGCGCTCGCCCAGGCCGAGGCCGCCGTCGGCCACGCCGCGACGGGCGACGACGCGACGAAGCGGCGCGCGCTCGGGCTCCTCTTCGACATGGACCGCGTGCTCGGGCTGTCGCTGCGGGAGCGCGCCGAGAACGCCACCGCCATGCCGACGGAGGCGAGGACGCTGCTCGCCGAGCGCGAGACGGCGCGGGCCAAGAAGGACTTCACACGATCCGACGAGCTCCGCGACGAGCTCGAGCGGCGATTCGGCATACGCGTCAAGGACACCAAGGACGGTCAGCGCTGGGAGCAGGGCGGCCGCAAAGGAGCATGAGCATGGAAGAGCAGAGAGACGAGCCGCGCGACGAGCCCCAGGGTGCGGAGGAGCAGCCCCCGCAGCGGAGCGATGCGGCTCCGCGGGGCGACGTGGCACCGAACGCGCCGCGGCCGTTCGTCCCCGGCGGTGACTTCCGCGGCGGTCGACGTCGCGGCCGGCGCGGCCGCGGTGGCGGGGCCCCGCGCTTTGGCGCACCGCTGCGCGCACCGGCGCCCGCGCCCAGCGACGATGAGTCGTCGCAGGCGCGTGAGCTCGCC
>JBGQFO010000143.1:0-5038 GCA_041496945.1 Candidatus Limnocylindria bacterium
GGCATGCTGTAGGCGTGCGGGTCCTTCTCATCGCCGGCGTCCTGCTCATCGCCGCGTGCGGCGCGCCCGTCGCGTCCGCACCCAGCCCGTCGGTGGTGGCGACCTCGACGCCTACACCTGCCCCAGCGTTCCCTTCGGCGACGGTCGTCGTGACGCCAGCTGCGACGTTCGCGGCCACGTCGACGCCGACGGGCACGCCGGTCGGCTCGCCGACGGCCACCTCACGACCGACGCCGACGGCCACGCCCGTCGGCTCACCGACCCTGATCCCACTCCCATCTACGGCGTCGCTCTCGGCGTCTGGGAGTGTGGTTTGGGCAGTGGTCGCCGGGGACCATCTCTTCCGTTCCGTCGATCGTGGATCCACCTGGGAAAGTCGTCCCTGGCCTGCCAGCGGGCCTGCCACGCCCGGTGCGGGGCTCAACATCGTGAACTTCATCAACGACCGCGAGGGCTGGCTGCTGAGGACCCAGCTACCCGGCTCGGGGTGCGGACAGGATCCGTACGCCCTCTGGCACACAATCGACGCCGGATTATCTTGGTCGCGCCTCGGTCCGGACTCGGAGTTCGATGGACCGCTGTTCATTCAATGCAAACGCTCGATGGCATTCGCCGATCCGCTGCGCGGCGTGGTCAGCTCCGTCGCGCAGGACATGGCGACGTGGGTGCGGCGCACCACCGACAACGGGAAGACCTGGAGCGAGGGCGTGGCTCTGCCGGCTCCTCCCGGGTTCAACACGGGCGGCTATGGGGTCGAGCCGGGTCAGCCGCGCTGGTTCGGCTCGACGATCCTCGTCGATGCGCAGGGCATCGTGAGTGGGCAACTGCAGCGCTTCGTCTATCGCTCGGTCGACGCCGGCGCGACGTGGACGCTCGCGGCCACGACGCCGGACGCGACCGGGACGTTCGCGTTCGTGACGGCCACGCGGTGGCTCCAGGTCGGCGCGCCCGGCCAGCACGAGGAGACCACCGATGGCGGGTCGACCTGGCATCGCTACGCGTCGGACTACGCGCAGGCGGCGCCGATCGCGCCGCAGATCGTCTTCGGCGACGAGAACGTCGGCTACGCCACGGTGCGGGGCGCGATCCAGCGCACGCTCGACGGCGGCGCGCATTGGTCCACGATCAAGACACCGGGGACGTAGCGCGCCGGTCTAGAGTGAAGATCGCACTCGCGTCAGGGGAGGTCGACCGATGAACGCGCTCGAGACCATCAATCAGGCCCGCGACGCGCTGACCGTGCGCCGCGTGTACGGCGATCCGTATCAGGAAGAGGGCGTCACGGTGATCCCAGCTGCGCACGTCATGGGCGGCGGCGGTGGCGGCGGCGATCAAGCCGGCAACGGCGGCGCGGGCTTCGGCCTGTCCGCGCGTCCGGCCGGTGCGTGGGTCATCAAGGACGGTGATGCGCAGTGGCGCCCGGCCATCGATCTCAATCGCACGATCTTCATGGGCCAGCTGCTCGGGATCGTCGCGCTCCTCACCCTGCGCTCGATCGTGAAGAGCCTGACGAAGCGCCGCTAGACCGCGCGCTGTGGGCGAGGAGGGACTCGAACCCTCACGCTCTTTCGAGCAAGAGACCCTAAATCTCTAACGTCTACCGATTCCGTCACTCGCCCGCCGCTAAGCGTAATGGTCAGGCTAGGTCGCGGCGGCGTCGGCCACGGCAGTGAGTGCTTCGTCGAGGCGCTTCCGCACCGCCTCCGTCGAGCGCCGCTCGTGGCGGGCGCGGATGATCGAGATCTGCCGTACGTAGGCCTGGGCATCGGTCTCGCTCTGACCGAGCGCGCGCAGCGTCTTCTCGACCTGCTGGGTGTGCTCCACCAGGTGCGCGCCGAAGCGATGAAGGCGGAAGCGCACGTCCACGGCGAACGGCGCGTCGACGGCCGACCATTGCGACGGAAGCGAGAGGTCCGCCGCGATCGTGCCGGCGAGCGCGTTATCGGTCTCGGCCCGCCGCTGCGCCAGCGCCGCCGCGATCGCCAGCCCGTCACCGACGGTGTCGGCCGGATCGGCCTTCGGGCGACGCTCCTCCGGAATGAGGATCGGCTCGTCCGGGCGACGGAGGAGCGCGTATTGGGTCCCCGCGCGGTACGAGCGTTCGACGCGGATGGTGTGCTCCATCGTCTTGCGGATCGACCACTCGCCCGGCGCCGCCTCGCGATCGAGGAGCGCGTCGGGCACCGCGACGAGCAGACCGCGCAGGTCGCCGAAGGCGCGCTGCGCGAGCGCCAGGATGCGGTCAGCCTCGTTCGTCGGCGTGGCGGCGACGACAAGCGCGGCCTGCTCCTCCATCAGCACGTAGAAGAACGCGTTGCGAAGGTCCGCCGATCCCTTGCCCGGCCACTCCCACGTCCGCCCGAGCTGGGCGTCGGTGACGCGCGCGAGCCGTCGGAGCGCCTGTTCGAAGGCTATGACTTGACCCTCGCCTGGATCCCCGAGAGCCGCTCGATCACCTTGAGGAGGGCGTGGTTTCCGTCACGGCCCTCGCCCGCGGCCTGCAGCGCGTTGTACAGCTCGTGCGCCAGCGACGCGCCGGGGAGCGAGAGGTGCGCCGCGTCGGCGTCGCCGAGCACGAGCCGCAGGTCCTTCTGCTGCAGGTCGACCATGAAGCCGGGGCGGAAGTCGCCGGCCAGCATCTTGGGCGCGTAGTTCTGCATCGCCCACGACGACCCCGCGCCGCCGGCGATGACCTGCCGGACCTTCTCGAGGTCGATGCCCTGCGACGCCGCGAAGACGAGCGCCTCGGACACGCCGAGGTTGTTGATCGCCACCGCGATCTGGTTCGCGAGCTTGCAGGCCTGGCCCGCGCCGCTCCCGCCGATGTGCACGATCGTCTTCCCGAGCGCCTCGAAGAGCGGACGCGCGCGCTCCACGTCGGCCGCGTCGCCGCCGATCATGATCGAGAGCCGCGCCTCGATCGCGCCGATCTCGCCGCCGGACACGGGTGCGTCGAGCGTCTTGAAGGGCGGTGTGTTCTTCGCGGCGCGGGCGGCGAACTCCTTCGTCCGCCCGGGCGAGATCGTGCTCATGTCGATCGCCAGCAGGCCCGCGTGCGCGCCGGACGCGACGCCGTCGGGTCCGAAGAGCACCTGCTCGACGTCGGGCGAGTCGACCACCATGGTGACGACGATGTCCGAGCGCTCGGCGACCTCGCGCGGCGTTTGGGCCACGGTCACGCCATCCTTCGCGAGCGCCTCGGCGCGCGCGAGCGTGCGGTTCGTGACCGTCACGGGGAAGCCGGCCTTCCGCGCGTTGCGCGCCATCGGCGCGCCCATGATCCCCGTGCCGACGAACCCGATCCGCTCAGGCATCAGTCATCCGGATCGTCATCGTCGCCCGGATCGCCATCGGCACCGTGGCCGTTGTGCTCGTCGTGGCCGGAACGGCCCCTCTCGTCCCGCTTCACGAAGACCGTCCGGGCATCTTCCCCTTGGGTCACGAGGTAGGTGTCCGCGTCCGTCTCGCCCACGCTGATCGACGCCACAAGTAGGTCGTCGGTCACGTGGAGGAAGCCATGGCTGCGCTGCAGTTCGTTGGCGATGGCCTCGGAGAGGGTGTCCTCCTCGTACGAATCCGCGATGAACGCGCGCACCTTCTTCACCAGAGCGAAGAAGTCGTCGGGATCGAAGCGCTGCTCGTGACCGAGGAGCACCGCCGTGCCGACGTCCTCGTCGCCCTCGTGGATCTCGTAGAAGAACATCGGGCTAGACTATCGCTACTCCATGGCAGACACGCCCACGACGACCACGCCCGCCGCACCCACCGAGCGCTCGTTCCGTCACAGCGTGACGCGCGAGCCGGGTGCGCGCGTCGTGCTCGAGGTCGAGGCCGACGCCGATCGCCTCACGCGCCAGGCGGACCGGGTGTTCGAGCGGCACAACCAGAAGGCACGCATCAGCGGCTTCCGCCCGGGCAAGGCGCCGCGCGCGATGTACGAGCGTCAGTACGGGACCGAGCACCTCTGGGCGGAGGCGGCGGAGGACGTGATCGACGAGACCTACAAGGAGATCGTCGATCTCGAGGATCTCACGCCGATCGACAGCCCGAGCGTCGAGGTCACGCAGCTCGAGCCCGGCAAGCCGCTCCGCTACAAGGCCACGGTGGTCGTGAAGCCGGATGTCGGCCTCGGCGACTACCAGGCGCACGGCGCGGTCGTCGAGCCGAAGCCGCCGACGGACGAGGAGATCGAGAAGACCATCGACGCGATGCGCGATCAGCACGCCGATCTGAAGCCGGTGGAACGCGTCTCGAAGAGCGGCGACATCGTGATGGTGGACATCGACGTGACGGTCGACGGCAAGGCGCTCCCGCCGTTCGCGCGCAACGCGCACGTCGAGGCCGGTCGCGAGTCGTCGATCAAGGGCCTGGGGGCCGCGTTCGTCGGGCTCGCCGTCGGTACGGAGAAGAAGGCCGAGCTCGCGTTCCCCGACGACACGACCTAGGATGCGCTTCGCGGCAAGAAGGCGACGTTCGCCATCCGCGCGAGCCAGGTCGCCGAGAAGATCGTCCCCGCGCTGGACGACGACTTCGCGAAGACCGTCGGCATGGGGACGGTGGTCGAGCTGCGCCGCGCGGTGAAGAACGAGCTGGCGCACGCCGCGTTCCACGAGGCGCGCGACGCCGCGGCCGACAAGATGATGGACCACGCGCTCACGGTCGCGACGGTCGAGGTCCCGGAGCTCCTGGTGCAGGACGAGATCGGCCACCTCGTCGCGGACCTGAAGGCGCGCGTCCGCGAGCAGGGGCTCACGTTCGAGCAGTTCCTCCTCCAGGCGCGCAAGACCGAGCCGGAGATCCGCGAGGAGTGGAGGCCCGCGGCGGAGCGTCGCGCGAAGGCGATGCTCGTGCTCGATGCCATCGCGAAGAAGGAAGGCGTCACCGTGAGCGGGAACGAGCTGGCGGCGCAGGTCGCGATGACCCCTCTCGCCCAGCAGGACCCTCAGGCGCTGCGCGATCCCGTCGTGCTGGCGTCGCTGGCGCGCTCGATCCGCAACCGCAAGACCGTCGACAAGCTCATCGGCCTCGAGTCGCCGGA
>JBGQFO010000144.1:0-4950 GCA_041496945.1 Candidatus Limnocylindria bacterium
CCCGGCACCCGCTGCGCGACCTTGCCGAGATCCGCGGCGATGACGGTCGCGATCACCGGATAGCCGCCGGTCGTTCCGTGATCGGCGAGCAGCACGATCGGCGCGCCACCGCGCGGAACCTGCACGGCGCCCGCGACGACGCCGCAGCTCAGGAGCTCGCCGGCTCGCGGCACGATGGGCGCACCGCCGATCCGCACACCCTGACGGTCGCTCGCGGGCTCGACGACGAAGGTCGCGGCGAAGAAGAGCGCGACGGCGTCTGACTCGAAGCGACCCAGGTGCGGGCCGGCCATCGCGCGCACCTGCCCGTCATACGCGGTGGGCGCGATGCGCCGCGCGGCGTCCTCGGGTCCAGCGCCCGAGTCGCCGAGCGGGAGCGCGTCCCCCGCGCGCAGCGGCGCGCCCAGACCCGCGGGCAGATACGAGGCGCGCGATCCGAGGATCGGCGGCGTCGCGATCCCGCCGCTCACCGCGAGATACGCGTAGCGCGTTCGCTCGCTGGCGTGGACCGTCACCGTCTGGCCCGCGCGCACGAAGACCGAGCCCCAACCCGGTAGCCGCGACCGGATCGAGAGCGACACATCGCGTCCGGCCACCGCGACCACGCGCGCGTCGTCAGAGGTGAAGTGGAACGGTGCGCCGATGATCTCGATCCCCGCGGCATCGTCGGAGTTTCCGACGAGCGCGTTCGCGGCGGCGAGCGCGAACGGATCGGCGGCGCCGGCCGGCGGCACGCCCGAGCGAAGGTGGCCGAGGCGTCCGCGGTCCTGCACGGTCGAGCGCACGCCGGCCTCGCTGATGCGGATCACAGTCGGACGAAACGAATGCGGTCGCCGGCGTGGATCGTGACGGGCTCAGCCGCGCCGGGATCGAACAGCGCGAGGTCGGTCCGTCCGATGAGACGCCATCCGCCCGGCGAGGGCAGCGGGTACACCCCTGTCTGTCCGTCGGCTATCGCGACCGAGCCCACCGGCACGCGCTCGCGTGGACGCGCGAGCCGCGACGAGACGATGCGCGGGTCCAGCCGGCCGCAGTACGCGAAACCCGGCATGAAACCCAGGAAATACGCGGTGTACTCGCGCTCCGAGTGAAGGGCGACGAGCTGCTCGACGCTCAGCTGCGAACGCTCGGCCGTCTCCACAAGATCCGGACCGTCGTAGGTCGTGGGGATCTCGATGAGGCGCCGCGGCTCGTTGCCCGCGATGAACATGAGCTGGCCGCGCGCGAGCATCGCGTCTGCGACCTTCTCGGCATCCGCGGGCGCGGTGCGCAGCGGATCGAAGCGAAGCACCGCCGACGCGTACGCCGGGACCGCGGGACCGAGTTTGACGATCGTCTCCCAGTAGTCCGCGAGGCCGCGGGCCCAGCTGACGATGTTCTCCTGGAATTCGTCCCCCAGCTCAACGAGCAGCGCGCCCTCGCCGAAGGGGACGATCCGCGGCTTCAACGCCAGACGATCGCCGCTCGGACCTTCACACCGGCGGCCGCCAGCGCTTCGCGCACCGCGGCCGCGATCGACGGCGCGCCGGGCGTATCGCCGTGGAGGCACAGCGTCTCGACGGTCAGCTCGCGGAACGAGCCGTCGTAGGTGCGCACGCCGCCCTCGCGCACGAATGAGAGCGCCTGCTTCGCGGCGACCTGCGGGTCGGTGTGCAGCGCGCCCGCGAGCTTGCGCGAACGCAGGGTGCCATCCGCTTCATAGGCCCGATCGGCGAAGCCTTCACGCACGACGCGCAGACCGGCCTGCAGCGCGGCTTCGGCCAGCGCCGACTTCGGCTGAGCGAAGAGCGCGACGTCGGTGGGCGGCGGGAAGACCATCGTCACGCCTGCGACGATCGCCTTCGCGATCGCCTTGTCACGCCAGGCCTCGTTGTAGAGCGCGCCGTGCGCCTTCACGTGCGAGATCTTCAGATCAGGGTCGACGCGTCGCAGCGCTCGGATCTGGCGCGCGACCTCTTCGCTCAGCTCGTCATGCGTCATCGCGACGGCGACGCGCCCGAAGTTCTCGCGGTCGGGATAACCGGGATGCGCTCCGACCGCGACGCCGTACCGCCGCGCGAGCGCGACGGCCTCGCGCATCGTCGACTCGTCGCCGGCGTGCCCGCCGCACGCGATGTTCGCCGAGCTGATGAGCGGCATGAGCTGGGCGTCCGTCCCGGCGCCCTCGCCGAGATCGCTGTTGAGATCGATCGATGTGAGCACGAACGGAGGCTAACGACCCAGCGGCCGGATCATTGTCCGGCCACAGAGCGGATGAACATCGACGTGGCGTCCTCGAAGATCCGCGATGGCTGTCCGCCGGACTCGGGCACGATCATGATCTCGGTACCACCCGTGTCGCGCGGCCGCATGAACACGATGCCCATCGGGAGCCAGAACACCTGCTGCGTGCCGTCGGTGCCGGCGAGCGCCGCGAGCCGTCTGCCGTCCGAGTCGAAGATGGAGATCGTTCCGAAGTAATCGATGGTCGGGCTCTCGATGATCGCCGCGGCGAAACGCGCACCACGCGGCTCCCACGACGCCGACAGCACCCTGGTCGGAGGCGTCGACTCAGCACCGATCAGGATCTCCCTTGACCCAGTCGCGTCGTTCCAAACAGCGAGCGAACCGCCCGGTCGGCCGGCGCAACAACCGCCGACCATCACGAGAGCGCGCGGCTGCGCGCGCCGCCACGAGAGAAGGCTGGCGGTGGTCGTCTCATCGAACGAGCGGTTCTGTCCGGATACGAGGTCAAGCACTTCGACCGCGCCGCCCGCGCGTACACGACTCCAGAGAAGACCGCGGCCATCCGGCGTGAGTCCGCTCAGGTGGGCGCCGCTCTCCTCGGGAGCGCGTATGCGCGTCTTTCCCGTGCCATCGCTCCGGATCCGGAAGATGCCCAGGTCGATCGATCTGTTGGCCTGGGCGGAGTACATGTGGGCGGAGTAGTAGACGAACGCGCCGTCTTCTGACCACACCGGAGTCGAGTGCTGAACGCCGAGCTCATCCTCTGTGAGCCAGCGCGTCTTCCCCGACGCGAGATCCCAGATCGCGATGCGTGAGGTCTGTGTGGTCGTCATCAGTGCCGCCGCGAGCACGCTCCCGTCGTCACGCATGTCGTAGCCGAGTTGGACCAGGCCTACGAGCTTGACCAACGGCGTCGCACCACCCGCGAGCGGCACCGCGAGGACCGTCCAGCCCTGCGGGTCCGAGTGCTCGACGACGAGGAACGGACCCGTTGGCTGCCACGACGTCACAAGGGGATGGAGCAGTGACGCGAGATCGGTGGGCTGCGTCGGAGCCGGAGTGGACGAGACCGGCGATGCGGACGGAGGCACAGTGAGCGACGCGCTCGGCAGGGCCGAGACCGCCGCAGGCGACGGCGACGTGACCGATCGAGACGGCGGCGCGAGCGCCACGGCGAGGACGATCGCTGCGATCACGAGTACGCCCGCGCCGACCGCGGCGAGAGGTCGCATACGTGCGAGGTTAGCGCGCCCGCGCGCTAGATGAAGAGCGGCGCGAGCACCAGCGTGATCGTGGCGAGCAGCTTGATCAGGACGTGGAGGCTCGGGCCCGCGGTGTCCTTGAACGGATCGCCGACGGTGTCGCCGACGACGGCCGCCGCGTGCGCCGGCGTGCCCTTGCCCAGGGACCTCCCCTTGTCGTCCTTCAGCATCCCAGACTCGATGTACTTCTTGGCGTTGTCCCACGCGCCGCCACTGTTGTTGAGCACGGTGGCGAGGATGACGCCGGTCATCGTGCCGACCATCAGCATCGCGGCCTCGGCCTCGGCCTTGAGCAGGATGCCGACCACGACCGGGGCACTGACCGCGAGGAGTCCCGGCGCGATCATGTTGCGCAGCGCGGACGCGGTCGTGATGTCGACGACTCGCGCGTAGTTCGGCTCCTCGGTGCCGGCCATGATCCCGGGGTGCTCGCGGAACTGCGTCCGCACCTCTTCGATGATCGCGGCGCCGGCCCGGCCGACCGCGCGGATCGCGAGCGACGAGAAGACGAACACGAGCATCGCCCCGAGGAACCCTCCGAGGAATACGTCGACCTTTGCGAGATCGACCGAGTTGAAGGGCTTCCCGGTCAGCTGCGCGACCTTGTCGAGATAGGCCGAGAAAAGCAGGAACGCGGCGAGGGCGGCGGAGGCGACGGCATATCCCTTCGTCAGCGCCTTGGTGGTGTTGCCCGCGGCGTCGAGGCGGTCGGTGCGCTCGCGCGTCTCCTCCGAGGCCCGCGCCATCGACGCGACACCGCCGGCGTTGTCCGTGATCGGTCCGAAGGTGTCCATCGCCAGAATGAACGCCGCGCTCATGAGCATGCCCATCGTCGCGACGGCCGTCCCGTAGATGCCGCCGTGCGGCAGACCCGTGGACTGACCCCACTGATCGCCGAGCCAGTGCGAGAGGAACAGGGCGATCGCGATCGTGATCGTTGACGAGGCGGTGGTCTCGAAACCCACCGCGACACCCGAGATGATCGTGGTCGCCGGACCGGTCTTCGCGGCCTCCGCGATCTCCTTGACCGGCCGCCAGTTGCCGGACGTGTAGTACTGGGTGATGTACACGAATGCGAGGCTGGTCAGGATGCCGACGACGCCCGCCCCGAAGAAGTAGAGAGCGCCACCCTTCTCGTTGAGCATCTGGTTCGTGACGAAGTACATCCCGGCGATCGAGAGCGCGATGGTGATGTAGTAGCCGGAGTTCAGCGAGCCCATCGGATCCTTCTTTTCGTTCCCTCGGACGAGGAAGATCCCGATGACACTGGCGATCAAGCCGAAGCCACGGACGACCAGCGGGAAGACGATCCACGCGACGTTGTGCGTCACCGTGTAGATCGCGACGCCCAGGATCATCGCGCCGATGTTCTCCGCCGCCGTGGACTCGAAGAGGTCCGCGCCACGGCCGGCGCAGTCGCCTACGTTGTCGCCCACGAGGTCCGCGATGACGGCTGCGTTGC
>JBGQFO010000145.1:0-4948 GCA_041496945.1 Candidatus Limnocylindria bacterium
GGGAGCACGGTGACCTTCACCGGCATCTCCGCAGCCTGCTCGGACACGGACTGGATCTGGTTGATGAGCATCGGGCCGTACGGGCAGAACGGCGTGGTGAGGACCATGCGGACCTCGGCCTCTTCGGGTGTGAACACGACCTCGCGGATGAGATCGAGGTCGATGACCGACAGACCGATCTCCGGGTCGAGGACGGACTGCAGCGCGTTGAGGATGGCCTCCTGCTTCTCGGCCTCGGCCACGATCGGCGACTTCGCTTCCGTCTTGGCGCCCTCGGCGGGCTTCGTCTCTTCGCCCATCTTGTGGTCTCCTTCGTCGCGCGCGTTCACATCCATTGTCGCACGCGATGTGCGCGATTCAGCCGAGCGTGACCAGGAGGATGCGGTCGTCCGCCGGCAGCGGGCGGCCGCGGCCATCACGGTTGTTCGTCAACACGAGGAGCTGGCCGCTCGGCAGCTCGAATACGTCACGCAGCCGACCGTATTGGTTCTCCAGGAGGCGCTCCTCGAAGAGGACGCTGCGCCCATCGGGACCGAACACGACACGGTGCAGGTGCGCGCCGCGCAGCGTCGCGAACACGAACGAACCGCGCAGCGGTCCGGGGTGCGCGAGGAATGTCGCGCCGGACGGCGCCCAGGTGTCGGCGCGCCCGCTCCAGACGATCGGATCGACGAAGCGCGGATCGTGGGGCTGGCCGGTGACGGTCGGCCAGCCGTAGTTCCTGCCGCGCTCGATGAGGTTCACCTCATCCTGGCAGCACGCCGGGAAGATGCCGCTCGGCCCGTGCTCGGTCTCGTACAGCACGCCGGTGTCGGGCTGGAACGCGATGCCCTGCACGTTGCGGTGACCGTACGACCACGCGCCGTTCGGGAACGGGTCGTCCGCGGGTACGGACCCGTCGGCATTGAGGCGGAGCACCTTGCCGTTCGGCGAGCCGGTGTCCTGCGCGCGGGCCTCGGCGCCGCCGTCACCGGTCGTGACGTACAGCTTGCCGTCGGGACCGAACTTGATCCGACCGCCGTCGTGCACGTCGGAGCCCGGGATGCCGTCGAGGAGGACCGTCTCCTCCACGCCCACGCCGTTCGCGTCGCGCATGCGGACGAGACGGTTGACCGTCGACGCGCCCGGGCCGCGGTACGAGTAATAGAGGTACACGAAGCCGTTCTTCGCGAAGCTCGGATCGAGCGCGATCCCGAGGAGCCCACGTTCGGCATTCGGCGTCGCGCTCGCCGCCACCGTCGCCCACGGGTCGGTCTGGAGCGTGGCGCTCGTCCCCTCGAGCCTGACGATGCGCACGCGGCCGGTCCGCTCGGTCACGAAGAGTCGTCCGTCGGGCGCGAGGTCGACCGCCCACGGGATCTCCAGGCCGGTGACGAGCGCGGTCACGCTCTGCACGACCGCCGGTCCGATGCGCGCGCTCTCCGATGAGAAATGGAATGTTCTCTCGGGCACGGCCTCAGAGAGCACGCACGACGCGAGGATCAGCGCGAGCGCCGCGACGAACGGCGCGCGCGCTAGCGCCGCTCCCGCCACAACGCCAGGTCCGCGGTCGAGAGCGGCGGCGCGACCGCGAAGCCCTGCGCCGCGTCGCACCCCATCTCGGCGAGGATCGACCAGGCGCTCGCGTCCTCGATGCCGACGGCCGTGACCGACCGGCCCTGTTCTTTCGCGGCCTTCACGATGCCGCTGGCGTCGCTGCGCGCCTGCGGGTCCGCGCCCAGGCGTGCCACGAGCGCTCGCCCGAGCTTCACCACGTCGGCCGGGACGTCGCGCAGCGCGGTCGGGGCCACGACGTCGTCGATCGCCACGCGGATGCCCCGCTGACGTATGAGCGAGAGGCTCTCGAGCTGCTCCGGCGCGGTGAGCGTGGCCGCGGGCAGCTCGGCGATGAGCATCTGCGGCGCGCCGACGGCGCGGAGCGTGATGTCGAGGAAGCGGCGGAAGTGCGCGTCGCGCAGGTTCTCGGGCGAGAGGTTCACGCCGACCGCCAGCGGCTCGTGATCCTGGCTCCACACGGCCGACTGGAGGATCGCCTCGCGCAGCACCCACAGCGTCAGCTCGCGCGCGAGGCCCGCACGCTCGATCGCCGGGACGAACTGCGAGGGCGGCAGGATCCCGCGCGTCGGATGGCGCCAGCGGACGAGCGCTTCCACCGCGACGAGCGCACGATCGGCGACCGCGACGATCGGCTGGTAGTGAAGGACGAGCTGGTTGTCGACGATCGCCTGCTGCAGCTCGAAGCGGGCGTCGACGCTCACGACTCGGGTCCCTGGGCGTCCTCCCAGAGCGTCGCGGCACCGGACCGCTCGACCGGCGGCGTGCGACCGAGGTGCTTGTACGCGCGCTCGGTCGCGACACGACCGCGTTGCGTCCGCTTCAAGAAGCCCTCCTGCATGAGGTACGGCTCGTACACGTCCTCGATCGTCTCCGCGTCCTCCGAGAGAGCGGCACCGAGGGTCTCGAGGCCGACCGGACCGCCCGCGAACTTGTCGATGATCGCTGCGAGCAGCTTGCGGTCGACGTCGTCGAGCCCCTGCTCGTCGACCTCGAGCGCCGCGAGCGCCTCCTTCGCGACCGGCAGCGTCACCCGCCCGTCGTGCTTCACCTGGGCGTAGTCGCGCACGCGCTTGAGCAGGCGGTTCGCGATGCGCGGGGTCCCGCGCGAGCGCCGCGCGACCTCGTGCGCGGCTTCGGCGACGACCGCCACGCCGAGGATGCGCGCCGAGCGCTTCACCACCATCTCGAGCGACGCGGTGTCGAAGAGGTCGAGCCGGTAGGTCGCGCCGAACCGATCGCGCAGCGGGGACGACAGCCGACCGATGCGTGTCGTTGCGCCGACGAGCGTGAAGCGCGGCAGCGGCAGCCGCAGCGTGCGCGCCCCGGGCCCCTTGCCGATGACGATGTCGAGGTGGAACTCCTCCATCGCCGGATAGAGCACCTCCTCGACGATGCGCGGGAGCCGGTGGATCTCGTCGACGAAGAGCACCTCGCCCGGCTCGAGATTCGTGAGGATCGCGGCGAGGTCGGCCTGGCGCTCGATGGCCGGACCGCTTGTCACGCGGATCGGGACACCGAGCTCGTGCGCGATCACGTTCGCGAGGCTCGTCTTCCCCACCCCCGGCGGCCCGAAGAGCGCGACGTGCTCGAGCGGCTCCTTCCGTGCCTTGGCCGCGTCGATGAGGATGCGGACGTTCGCCTTGACCTTCGCCTGGTTGATGTACTCATCGTCGGAGAGGCGCTGAGGTCGGAGGCTCTGCTCGAGCGACTGCTCGGGCTCGTCCGTGACGGCGGGCGTCACCGCCCGAGCGTCGGCCTTCTTCGCGGTCACCGCCGCCGCTCACCGATGAGGTCGCGGATCTTCGGGATGATCCAGCCGCGCGGGACCATCACACCCTTGTCCTCGGTGCGTCCCTTCACCTCCACGGCGTTCTCCTTGAGGGTCCGGGCGGACACCGTGAGCCGGAAGGGGATGCCGATGAGGTCGGCGTCCGCGAACTTCACGCCGGCGGACTCGTCGCGGTCGTCGTACAGGACCTCCACGCCCGCCGCCTCGAGCTCGGCGACGAGCGCGTCGGCCGATGCCCTCACCGTGTCGTCCTTGCCCAGGAGCGCGATGACGTGAACGTGGAACGGCGCCACCGCGAGCGGCCAGACGAGGCCCTTCGCATCGTGGTTCGTCTCCATGATCGTCTGCACCGCGCGGCCGATGCCGATGCCGTAGCTTCCGAACATGAGCGGCTTGCGGGTCCCGTCCTCGGCCTCGTACGTGGCGTTCATCTTGTCGGCGTAGTACGGACCGAACTTGAAGATGTTCCCGACCTCGACGCCGCGCTTGATCGTGACCGTCCCGCCGCACTTCGGGCAGCGGTCGCCCTCGCGCACGTCGTGGACGTCGACCATCTCACCGTTGAAGTCACGACCCAGCAGGACGTTCCGCAGGTGCGCGTCCTTGGTGTTCGCACCGGCGACGTAAGGACGACCGCCGTCCACCGATACGTCCACCAGTAGCCGAGCATTCAAGTTGTTTGGGCCGATGAAGCCGGCGACGGCGCGCGCCGCGGTGAAGTCCGCGTCGGCCGCGAATTTCACTTCCGAGGTCTTCAGCACCTTGCGCAGCTTCGGCTCGTTGAGCTCGCGGTCGCCGGGGAGCACGACCGCCACGACGGCGCCGGAGGCGTCGCGGAGCAGAAGCGTCTTCAGCAGATCGCCGGCCGCGATCCCGAGGCTCTTCGTAAGCGCCTCGATCGTGGTGACACCGGGCGTCGACACGGGCGCGGGCGCCGGCACGTTGCCCGCCGCCGCGGCGGGCGACAACGCTCGCGTGGCCTTCTCCATGTTCGCGCGGTAGTCGCACTGGGAGCAGAAGATGATCCGGTCCTCACCGACCTCGGTGAGCACCTGGAACTCGTGCGCGACGTCGCCGCCCATGTTCCCGGTGTCCGACTCGACGCTGATCGCCGTCAGGCCCATACGTTCGAACGATCGCGCGTACGCGCCGTGCTGCGCCCAGTACTGCTTGTCGAGGCCCTCCCAATCCTTGTCGATCGAGTAGGCGTCTTTCATCACGAACTCGCGCGTACGCAGCAGCCCGGCGCGCGGGCGCTGCTCGTCGCGGCCCTTCTCCTGGAAGTGGTAGACCATGGTCGGCAGCTGTCGATACGAGAGGATCTCGTCCCGCGCGTGCTTCATGACGAGCTCCTCGTGGGTGTAGCCGATCATGTACTCGTGCCCGCCGTGATCCTTTGTGCGGAAGGTCACCGGCTCGAGCGCGTCCCAGCGGCCGGTCTCCTTCCAGTACTCGGCTGGCGTGATGACCGGGATGCGGATCTCCTGAGCGCCGATGCGGTCCTGCTCCTCGCGGATGATCTGCTCGACCTTCCGCGCGACGCGGAAGCCGAGCGGCAGCCAGGTGTACAGGCCGGCGGCGAGCGGACGCGCGATGGCGGCA
>JBGQFO010000146.1:0-4932 GCA_041496945.1 Candidatus Limnocylindria bacterium
CCGACGCTCGCGATGAGGACGGCGGCGGTCAGGCCGATGGCCCAGGGAACGAGGTCGTCGCGACGGTCGGCGGCGGGCGTGGCGGCGTGACTCTCGTGAGAGGCCTGGGCCGAGCACAGCGGGCATGCGGCCGCGTCCACGGCGCCTACCTGGATGCCCGCCTCCACCACGCTCACTCTTTTCCTGTCCCTCCCCGGACGTAGGAGAGCCTGTTCCGGGGAGTAGTACCGAGCATCCCCCGGAAAGGGGGTCCCGGGTAGCGGGACGGTCGCCAGTGCGACACTTATCCACGGATGGCGACCCTGGCGGGGGCTCCGTCACGGCGGCTCAGCGCGCCCCTCGTCCTGATCTTCCCAGCGCTGCTCTTCGGGCTGCTCGTGTCCCTCCAGTGGCGGACGCAGCAGGAGCGCAGTGAGCTCACCGTGCGTTACAACGCGCCACTCCTCGACGCGGCCAATTCCTTGCAGAACGAGCAGAACGGCCTGAAGGCCCAGCTCGCCGACCTGCGCGCCCAGCTCGACGACATCCAGCGTGGCGCGGCGTCGCAGAGCACGGCCAGCCGTGACCTCCAGGCCCGGATCGAAGAGCTGCGCGCGGCCGCGGGCCTGACCGAACGGATTGGCGACGGCGTGCTCATCACGCTGGACGACGCGCGCTCGACCTCACCGGCCCAGACGCTCAACGTCGACAAGTCGATCTGTCACTCGACCGACCTCACCGACATCGTGAACACCGCGTGGCGCGGCGGAGCGCAGGCGATCGCGATCAACGGAGAGCGCGTCGTGGGATCGACGAGCGTGTACTGCGTCGGCTCGACGATCATGGTGAACGGCACGCTCATGTCGCCGCCGTTCGCGATCCAGGTCATCGGCCCGCAGAACGAGCTGCTGTCGGCATACGACGATCCGAACGAGCTGCGCGATATCAAGCAGCGCCGCGACGTCTACGGCCTCGGGTTCCACGTCGCGCGGACATCGGGCCTCAAGGTGCCTCCGTACGGCGGTGCCCTGAACCTGCGGTACGCGACGACGAGGCCGTCGTGAAGACCAACGCCGGCGGGCTCGCGGCGACGCTCGTCGCGCTCTTCCTCGGTCTGCTCGCGGTCACGCAGGTGCGCGCCCAGGACGTGTATACCCGAAGTCTTCAGCTCGAGACGCCCTCGTCGCTCACGACGGTCATCGCGAACCTCGCCGAGCGCAACAACGCCCTGCGTGACGAGATCTTCGACCTCCGCATCCGGACCGAGAGCGCGCGTGAGGACGCCGCCAGCGGGAAGGGCTCCCTCACGGAAGCACAGCGCCAGCTCGCGCAGCTCGAGGTGTTCGCGGCGCGGACCGCGGTCAGGGGGCAGGGGATCAGCGTGCGCATCGACGGCACGTTCGATGACCGGGCGCTCTCCGATCTGGTGAATGAGCTGCGCAACGCCGGCGCCGAGGCGATCGCGGTGAATGCCGTGCGGGTCGGACCGCGCTCGTGGTTCGGCATGAGCGTCGACCGCTCGCTCACCGTCGACGCGACGGCGATCCGCGGCCCCTGGACCGTGACCGCGATCGGCGCGCCCGAGGTGATGTACGTGGCCATGACCCGGACCGGCGGCATCGTCGGCCAGTTCGAGCTGATCTATCGAAGCACACGGTTCGGTGTCTCGCGAGAATCGACGCTCGATCTGCCGAGCCTCGCGAACCCGCCGCGCGGCTAAACTGCGACTTCGATGAGCGATGTCCGGGTGGCCCGCCCGAAGGGTCCGCTGCCCCTCTTCCTCGACGACATGGTGGTGCTGCGGAAGCCGCACCCCTGTGGCGGCGATACCTGGCGCATCGTTCGCCTCGGGGCGGACATCGGGCTGCGCTGTACGTCCTGCCAAAGACGCGTGCTCGTGGCGCGGTCGGCGGTGGAGCGCGACATCACGCGGTTCGTCGCACGCGGACCACAGGCCCCGGTGGAGTAGACCAGAGCTTGTCGGAGGTCACCCAGGCCGCGCAGCACGGGCTGCTGCGCAATCGCGCGTTCATGGCGCTGTGGGGGGCGCAGGTCCTCTCGCAGACCGCGGCGAACGCCGTCACGTCGGCCCTCATCATCCTCGTGGCCGAGCTCACGCACTCGAACACCTCGTCCTCGTTCCTCATCCTCCTGGCCATCATCCCGGCGGTGCTCTTCGGATTCGCCGGCGGGGTCATCGTCGACCGCGTCGACCGCCGCATGGTGCTCGTCGTGACCAATGCCCTGCGGGCCGTGGTCATCGTGCCGCTCATCCTCGCGGGAGAGAGCGTCACGACGGCATACCTGGTGAACTTCCTCGTCGCCACGGTGACGATCTTCTTCGTGCCCGCGGAGGCGGCGACGATCCCATCCATCGTGCGCAAGAGGGATCTGCTCGTCGCGAACTCGCTGTTCACCTTCACGTTCAACGGCGCGTTCCTGGTCGGCTTCATCATCCTCGCGCCGGTGGTGGTCTCCCTTTACGGCTTTTACGTCCTGTGGTTCACGATCGGTTCGATGTTCGCGATCGCGTCGGTGCTCTGCCTCACGCTCCCCACCGTCGCACCGAAGGCGCGCCTGCTGTCGGTCGAAGCCGCGGAGCAGGCCGTGAGCGAGACGCGACGCGGCATCGCCGACGCCTTCGGGTACCTCCGGTCGACGCCCCTGGTGACGTGGGCGATGGTCTACATCGCGCTCACGTACACGCTCGTGGCGGTGGCGGGTGCGCTCGCGCCGGGCTTCGTCCGCGAGGTGCTGCGCCTCGGCGAGCGCAACGTCGTCGTGCTCGTCGCGCCGGCGGGGATCGGTGTCGTCGTCGGCCTGGGCCTGCTGAATGTCGTCAGCCGTCGCATCGGCCGGCCGCACGCGATCGGCGTCGGCCTCATGGTCACCGCGATCGCGCTCGCCGTGCTGGCCGCGGCACGCCCGTTCGCCGACGTGTTCGCCGAGTCGCGGTTCGGCGGCGGGCTCGGTGGCGCCCTTCCGTTCTTCATCGGCATCGTGAGCGTCACGGCATTCGTCTTCGGCGTCGCGTACTCCTTCATCACCGTACCGGCGATGACCCTCCTGCAGGAGGAGCTACCCGAGGACATCCGCGGCCGCGTGTTCGGGGTACTCAACTCGCTCGTCTCGATCTTCAGCTTCCTGCCCCTGGTCATCGTGGGTCCGATCGCCGACGTGTGGGGCATCGCGCCGGTCTTCGTGCTCGGCGCGCTCGTCGTCTTCGGCGTCTGGTTCGCGGGCCGATCCGAGCGCCTGCGATCGGGCCGATCGTTCGCGTCATCTGTGACGCAGATGACGCAGGCGAACGACTCGCTCGGCTAGGGTCGGCGGGAGCCGCTCAGGTAGACTGGCCCTTCCAGTGAGGTCCTCGCGCGCGACCCTTCTCCACTACCTCGGCCAGCACAAGCTCAGGCTCGCCACGGGCGTTGCGATCGTGGCAGCGAGCTCGTTCGTGGCCGTGCTGCCACCCCTGCTCATCGGCCGCATCGTCGACGCGCTCACCACCGGCTCCGAGCTCGACGTGGTGACGCGCCTCGCGTTGATCATGGTCGCGCTGGCGGGTGTCGAGAACGTCCTTCGCGGCCTCGGCCGCTGGCGCATCCTCGATGCCTCGCGGCAGATCGAGTACCGGATGCGCGACGACCTGCTCGCGCACCTGCAGGGGATGCACCTCGCGTACTTCCAGCATCAGCGCATCGGCGACCTCATGGCCCGCCTGACGAACGACCTCCAGGCCGTCCGCCAGATGGTCGGCTTCGGCGTGCTCATGCTCACGACCACGCTCCTCACGCTGCTCTTCACCTTCATCTCGATGTTCAGCGTCAACACGAAGCTCGCGCTCATCACGCTCGCGCTCACACCGATCTCCTCCTACACGTTCTGGACGATCGGCCGGCGGGTGAACCGCCGCTTCGAGCAGCTCCAGGCGCAGTTCGGCGATCTCTCCGCGAAGGCGCAGGAGAACTTCTCCGGCATCCGCGTGGTGAAGGCGTTCTCGCAGGAGGAGCCCGAGATCACCTCGTTCGCGAAGGTGAACCGCGATTACCTCGACAAGGCCGTCAGCCTCGCGAAGGTGAACGGGCTGGTGTGGCCGGCGATGCAGTTCATCCTCGGCGGCGCCGTGCTCGCGATCCTGTACGTCGGCGGGCAGGACGCGATCGAGGGTCGTCTCACCATCGGTCAGCTCGTCCAGTTCATCGCGTACCTGCAGCTCATCTCCTGGCCGATGATCGCCCTGGGGGAGGTCACGAACATGATCCAGCAGGGCTGGGCGTCGCTCGGCCGCCTCGAGCAGATCTACGAGGCCGAACCGACGGTCACCGATCCCGTCGATCCGGTGCTTGCGCCGATCGCGGGCGCGGTCGAGTTCCGGAACGTGGCGTTCGCATACGGGCCGGCCATCGTGTTGCGCGACATCTCGTTCTCGGTGCCAGCCGGTGGCTCCCTGGCGATCGTCGGGCCCACCGGTGCGGGGAAGAGCTCCCTCGTCAACCTCATCCCGCGCCTCTTCGACGCACAGCAGGGCGAGCTCCTCATCGACGGCGTCGACGTGAGGCGGTACCCGCTTCCCGTGCTGCGCCGCGCCGTCGGCTACGTGCCCCAGGAGACCTTCCTCTTCTCCGTGCCGCTGCGCGAGAACGTCGGTTTCGGGCGGGACCGCGCGCTCACCGATGCCGAGCTCGAATGGGCGGGCGAGGTCTCGCAGCTTGGCAAGGACGTCGCGGACTTCCCGGCGCGCTACGACACGATGATCGGCGAGCGCGGCGTGACGCTATCCGGAGGACAGAAGCAACGTACCGCGATCGCGCGCGCCGTCGCGAAGGACCCGCGCATCCTCATCCTCGACGACGCGCTGTCGGCGGTCGACACCTACACCGAGGCCGAGATCCTGAAACGGCTCCGCGGCGTGATGCGCGAGCGCACCAGCATCGTCGTCGCGCACCGCATCTC
>JBGQFO010000147.1:0-4910 GCA_041496945.1 Candidatus Limnocylindria bacterium
AGATGAAGCAGCTGAAGGCGATCTCGGCCGACGGCTCGGTGAACGGGAAGTAGTCCGGCCGGAAACGCACCCGGTGCTCCGGCCCGAAGTACTGGCGCGCGAACGAGTAGAGGACGCCCTTGAGATCGGACATGTTCAGGCTCTCGTCGATCGCGAGGCCCTCGTACTGGAAGAAGATGCTCTCGCGGATCGCGTCGGTCGCCTCGTATCGATAGCAGCGGCCGGGGATGAGGACACGGATGGGCGGCTTCCGGCGCTCCATGACGCGGACCTGCATCGGCGAGGTGTGCGGGCGACCCAGCAGCGGCTGCGCGGGATCGTCCCCCAGCGGGTTCGAGATCCAGAGCGTGTCCCACTTTTCGCGGGCGGGATGGCCGGCCGGGATGTTGAGCGCCTCGAAGCTGTAGTAGTCGTTGTCGATCTCGGGGCCCTCGATCGTCTCGAAGCCCATCGTCCCGAAGATCCGCGAGACGTCCCGGATCGTCCTGCTGACCGGGTGAATGTGCCCGACGCGGAGGCGGCGCGGCGGCAGCGTGAGGTCGGCGATCTCGGCGAGGCTCTTCTCGATCCGGCCGCCGTGGAGCGCCGCGCCGCGCTGCTCCAGCGCGGACTCGATGCGCCGTTTCGCCTCGTTCACGGCCTGCCCGTACGCGGGCTTCTCGGCGGCGGGCAGCGTCGCGATCGCATTCGTGGCGGCCGTGAGGAGCCCGTCCTTGCGCGAGAGGTACGTCACGCGCGCGGTCTCGAGGGCGGCCTCATCCGCCGCGGCCGAGATCTGTCTCTCGGCCTCGTCCGCGATCCTCTTCAGGTCCCCCGGCGTTGACATTCAGCTCAAAAACAAAAGACCCGCTCGTCCCCGTCGCTCACACAGCGACTCGGGACGGAGGCGGGCCTCCGCGGTACCACCCGTGTTCCCGGCAACACGCCGGACACTTCGTTCAGAGCGCTAACGGGCCCCACCCGGATGCGCTTTCCTGCGCATCGGCTCCGGAGCGAATTCCCTCGTCCTTACTTCGAAGCGGGATCTCAGTCGTGTCCCGCCATCCCTGTCGAAGGGCTACGCGGTACTGCTCTCCGTCACAGCCGTTATGAAGTCGCCTTGTTCTCCTTCACCAGATCGACGTACCGGCGGAACGAGGCCGGATCCTTGACCGCCATGTCCGCGAGGACCTTGCGGTCGAGGTCGACCCCCGAGGCGCGCATCGCCGCCCAGAGGCGGCTGTACGAGATGCCGGCCTCACGGGAGGCGGCGTTGATGCGGGCGATCCAGAGGGAGCGGAACTGCGTCTTGCGCTTGCGACGGTCGTTGAACGCGTAGCGGAGCGCGTGCAGCGCGGCCTCGCGCGCGGGGCGAACGAGCTTGCGCTTCGTCGCGCGGCGCCCTTCAGCGGCCTGGAGGAGCTTCTTGTGCTTCTTGTGCGCGGCGACTCCGCGCTTCACTCGTGACATTCAGGCTTTCCCTCGGCTCTATAGGTGTGGCAGGAGCTTGCGAATGAGCTTCAGATCGCCCTTCGCGACGAGCGCCTTGCCCTGATGCCGGCGCTTGCGCGACGGCGATTTGTGCGCGTTGAGGTGACCCTTGTACGCCTTCATGCGTGTCATGCGACCCCGACCGGTCACGCCGAACCGCTTCTTCGCTCCGCTGTGGCTGCGCTGCTTGGGCACGGCGTGATACCTCCAGGGCAATGCGTGAACGAACAGTGTATCTGCGGCGTCGTGACCCGGTCTAGTTCGAGCGTTGCGGCGGACGGATCGGCGTCGCGCGCGGTGCCGCCGGTCGCGGCGCCGCGCTCGGGGCGCGCGGTGCCGACGTCGGTGCGGTCGGTGCGGTCGGCGCGGCGGAGGGCGTGCGCGGCAGGCCCGGCGCGGGACGCGTGCCCGGCGCGGGTGCGGCGGGCCGCGGCGTCGTGGGGGGTGCTGGTGCCCCGGCGGAGGGCTGCGGCGCGGCGGGCGCCGCACCGACGCCGCGCAGCGGATTCATGATCATCGACATCGAGCGGCCCTCCAGAAGTGGCGAGCGCTCGACCGTGCCCTGCTCCTTGAGACGCTCGGCGATCTGCATGAGGAGGACGCGGCCGCGGTCCGGGTGCGCGAGCTCGCGCCCGCGGAACCGCACCGTGACCTTCAGCTTGTCGCCCTCACCCAGGAACTTCGAGGCGCTCTTGATCTTCGTCTCGATGTCGTGGTCGTCGATCTTCGGCGAGACCCGGATCTCCTTCCAGATGACCGACTTCTGCCGCTTCTTGGCCTCCTTGGCCTCCTGCTGCTTCTCGAAGCGGTACTTCCCGAAGTCGAGGATCTTCGCGACCGGCGGCACGGCGTTCGGCGCGATCTCGACGAGGTCGTAGCCCAGGTCCTGCGCGTGCGCGAGCGCACGCTGCGTCGGGAGCACACCGAGCTGTTCGCCGTTCGGGCCGATGAGGCGCACGGCGGGGACGCGGATCATCTCGTTGATCCGCAGTTCGGGCGTGGCTATCGAGCGGACTCCGCTGTCAGGAGAGGGTCGCCTCTGCCGCTTGTGACTTCAACTCCGAGAAGGATATCACCGGCGCAGGAGCCCCTGAAGGTGCTCGTGCACCGCCGGCCACTCGCCACGGGTGATGCCGTACACGACGCTGGTCCGGATACGGCCGTCGAAGGAGATCCGGTCGTCGCGGAGCTCACCCTCTCGCTTCGCGCCGATCCGGTCCATGGCGCGCTGCGACCGCTCGTTGAGCTTGTCGGTCTGCAGCCAGACGCGGTTCGCGCCGAGGTCGTCGAACAGGTAGCGCAGCTGCAGCATCTTCGCCTCGGTGTTCGCCGCGGTGCGCCGCGCGTCGCGCCCCAGGAAGGTCCAGCCGATCTCCGCGGTCTTGTTCGCGCGGTCGATGTGCAGGAACCGCGTGCTGCCGATGGGTGCGCCGTCGGACGCCCGGCGCGTGATGAACGCGACCTGGTTGCCGAGGATCTGCTCCTCCATCGCGCCGCCGATCCAGGCCTCGAGCTCAGCGGTGTCGCGGGGCATCGCGACGAGAAAGAGCTTCCAGATGTCCTCGTCGTGCGCCACGGGAAAGAGCTCGGCGGCGTGCTCGCGGTGCAGCGGCTCCAGGCGGACGTGCTCGCCGACGAGCGTCACCGGGCGGGGGTCGAAGGCCGGTCGCTTCCGGCCGGCGAGGTAGGCCATGGCCACGTCGTCGGCAAAGGTCCCGCGGTCGGTCCTGACCGCGTCGCGCTCGATGCCCTCCACGTCGAAGCCCACCGCGCGATACGAGGAGATGGCGCGGTCGTTGTAGGCGAGCACGTGGAGGTTCACGCGGTGCGCCCCGAGCTCGTCCACCAGGTGTCGCACGAGCAGCCGCAGCGCCTCACGGCCGAGCCCCCTGCTCCAGAGCGCCGGCTCGCCGATGCCGATCCCGACCTCGGCGCTCCCGGCCTTCGGCTGCCAGTCGCGGTAGTTGGCCTGGCCGATCGCGCGGCCCTCGTGTTCGATGGCGAACAGCCTGCCGCTCCGCTCGGCGAAGCGGTCCATCCACTCGTGGGCGGCCGCTGCGTCCTTCCAGCGACCGGGGTTCCTGCCCCACTGGAACCACGCGAAGGCGGCGTCGTTCCCCCAGCGCATGAGGGCCGGCGCGTCGTCGTAGGTCATCGGCCGGAGGGTGACGCGCTCACCGCGCAGGATCGGACCGCCCTCCGCACCGGTCGACCCGTTCATCAGGACAGCGAATCGCCGGCACTGGGCTCGCGGTGCCCGACAAAGTCCGCCGGCAGCGCTTTGCTCGTGCGCTCCTCCTCCAGCCGCGCGATGAAGGCATCGATGGTGACGCCGCGCTCCTCGTCGCGCGAGCCGCGCCGGCGCACGGAGAGCGTGCCCGCGGCCGCCTCCTTGTCGCCGACGACGAGCAGGTAGCTCGCCTTGCGCAGCTGCGCCTCCTTGATGCGGCCGCGCATGTCGGCCACCTGTTCGTCCAGGTGCACACGGAAGTCCTTCGCGCGCAGCGTCTGGGCGACCTGCTTCGCGTAATCGAGGGCGCTCTCGCGCACCGGGATGATCGCCACCTGCTCCCACGCCAGCCACAGCGGGAAGTTGCCGGCGTAGTGCTCGATGAGCCCGCCGACGAACCGCTCGAGGCTGCCGAAGAGGACGCGGTGGATCATCACCGCGCGCTCGCGCTGGCCCTCGGCGTTGACGAACGTGACGTCGAAGCGCTCGGGCAGGTTGAGGTCGATCTGGATGGTCGGGCCCTGCCACTCGCGGCCGATCGCGTCCATGACCTTGATGTCGATCTTCGGCGCGTAGAACACTCCGCCGCCCTCGTCGATGTCGTACGGCACCTCGCGGACGCCGAGCGCGTCCTTCAGCGCCTTCTCCGCCCGGTCCCACAGCTCGTCGGAGCCGAGGCGCTTGGCCGGCCGCGTCGACAGGTAGATCTTCGGATCGGAGTAGCCGAAGACGCGGAGGAACTCCATCGCCAGGTCGAAGACCTTGCCGATCTCCTCCTGCGCCTGCTCCCACGAGCAGAAGATGTGCGAGTCGTCCTGCGTGAAGCCGCGCACGCGGAGCATCCCGTGCAGCGTGCCGCCGCGCTCGTAGCGATAGACCGTGCCGAGCTCGCCGATGCGGAGCGGCAGCTCGCGATAGGAACGGATGCGCGCCTGGAAGACCTTCACGTGGCCGGGGCAGTTCATGGGCTTGATCCAGAAGTTCTGCGTGCCCTCGTCCAACGCCAGCGGTCCGTACATGTTCTCGCCGTACTTCTCGAGGTGGCCCGAGCGCTGATAGATCTTCTCGTGCGCGATGTGCGGTGTGTAGACCAGGGTGTAGCCGCGCTCATGGTGGACCCTGCGCCACCACGTCTCGAGCTCCTCGCGCACGATGGAGAGGTTGGGCAGCCAGAGCACCAAGCCCGAGCCGAGCTCCTCGTCGATCTTGA
>JBGQFO010000148.1:0-4879 GCA_041496945.1 Candidatus Limnocylindria bacterium
ACGTGCACTCCGGGGACGAGCCGTACCTCATCGCCGGCGTGGCCACCGCCACCTGCGAGGTGCTGGAGGAGCTGCCGACCGCGGACGTCCTCATCGTCCCGATCGGTGGTGGGAGCGGCGCGGCCGGCGCGTGCATCGCGGGGAAGGCGACGAACCCGCGGATCCAGGTCATCGGCGTGCAGTCCGACGGCGCTCCGGCGGCGTACCAGAGCTGGCGCGATCGCACACGGCGCACGACCGAGCGTATCGAGACGTTCGCCGAGGGCCTGGCCACGCGATCGCCGTTCGACCTTCCGCAGCGCATCCTGCGCGAGCATCTCGACGACTTCGTGCTCGTCAGCGACGCGGAGCTCTACCAGGCGATGCGCGTCCTTCTCGTCGAGGGGCACCTCGTCGCGGAGGGCGCCGGCGCGGCACCGCTCGCGGCCGCACGCAAGCTGCGCGAGCGGCTCGCGGGGAAGACGGTGGTCTGCTGGGTGAGCGGCGGCAACGCCACGGCGGAGTCGCTCACGCGCGCCCTCGCGTCGTGAGCCGGTACGTCGTCGGCGACCTCCGCCCGAGCGATCGCGACGCCGTGTACCGCTTCCTGTCGGAGGAGGCCTACTGGTCGCTCGGGCTGCCGCGCGCGGTCTTCGACGCCGCGGTCGCGAATTCGCTGAGCTTCGCGGCGCACGCGCGCGAAGCCACGAGCCACGCGCCAGACGTGCGCAGCGCGCCGGACGAGCTCGCCGGGTTCGCCCGTGTCGTGACCGACCGCGCGACGTTCGCCTGGCTGTGCGACGTGTTCGTCGTACCCGCGCATCGCGGGAACGGCGTGTCGAAGCTGCTGATGGACGCGGTCATGGCGCATCCGGAGCTCGGGCGTGTGCGCAACTTCATGCTCGCCACGCGCGACGCGCACGGCCTCTACGCCAGGTACGGGTTCGCTCCGCTCGCAGAGCCCGGTCGCTGGATGGCGATCCGCCGCCCCTACCGCTGACAAAACAACCCGCGCCGTCCGTCGGCGGGCCTTGGTAGGCTCGACCCGTGGACTTCGACCTCACCCCCGAACAGGAAGCGATCCGAACGCTCGCGCACGACTTCGCCGACCGCGAGATCGCGCCGGGGGCGCGCGAGCGCGATCGGGGGGAGATCTTCCCGTGGGATGTCCTGAAGAAGATGGCGCCGGTCGGCTTCCTCGGCGGCCCGGTGCCCGAGCAGTACGGCGGCATGGGCATCGACTACATCAGCCACGCGATCATCACCGAGCAGATCGGCCGCGTCGACTCGTCGGTGCGCACGACGCTCAGCGTCCAGATCTCGCTCGTGGAACTCACGATCCTCAAGTGGGGCACCGAGGAGCAGAAGCGCGCCTGGCTCCCCCGTCTCTGCAGCGGCGAGATCATCGGGTGCTTCGGCCTCACGGAGCCGGCGGTCGGCAGCGACGCGACGCGCCTGCAGGCGACCGCGAAGCGCGACGGGAACGACTGGGTCATCAGGGGCCGCAAGACGTGGATCAGCAATGGCAGCGTCTCGAAGCTGGCGCTCGTGTTCGCGAACGCCGACCCGAGCAAGGGGCACAAGGGCATCACCGCGTTCCTCATCGACCGCGAGAAGAGCCCGTATGGCAGCTCGGGCCTGCATGGAAAGCTTGGCCTGCGCTCATCCGACTCGAGCGAGCTCATCCTCGAGGACGTCCGCGTCCCCGACAGTGCGCGGCTGGGCCAGATCGGCGAGGGGTTCAAGGTCGCGATGTCCGCGCTCGACTCGGGGCGCTACTCGGTCGCGGCCGGGGCGGTCGGCCAGGCGCAGGCCGCGATCGACGCGTCGGTCGCGTACGCGACGCAGCGCAAGTCGTTCGGCAAGCCGATCGCCGGGCACCAGCTCGTGCAGGAGCTGCTCTCCGACATGGTCGTCGAGACCGAGGCCGCGCGGCTTCTCGTGTGGCGCGCGGGCGATCTGAAGAACAAGGGCAGGCCGAACACGCGCGAGACGAGCATCGCGAAGCTGTACGCGAGCGAGATCGCGCAGCACGTGACCGACAACGCCATCCAGATCCACGGCGGCTACGGCTTCTCGGATGAGTTCCCGGTCGAGCGCTTCTGGCGCGACGCGCGCGTGAACCGCCTCTACGAGGGCACGACGCAGATCCAGAAGCTCATCATCGGCCGCTTCACGACGGGCATCGACGCGATCGGCTGAGCGTCGATGGACTGGACCGTTGAGGCCGACAACCTGCTCACCGCGCTCGCGCGCATGGTCCCCGAGACGCTGCGCCAGCTCGCGACTATGTCGGCACGCGATGAGGCCGAGGGCATCGCATCCGAGGCCGGCGAGAACGAGGTCGATGTCGACGAGGCGATGCGCGGGTGGATCCGCACCACGCCGCCGGAGCAGCGCAACGGCCTCATCGCGGTGATCGAGAGCCTGGGCCTCGAGCCGGAGCGCTATGCCGAGGACCTCGAGAACGCCGAGGGCTGGGACGACGAAGAGACCGAGGAGCCGCCCGACTCGGGGATGTAGCGAGGATCGCGACGCTCGTTGGCGGTCAGGTCATCAACGCAACAGAACGTTGTCGAGGAAGATCGCGATCGCAATGACGGCGTAGGCGCCCAGCGGCACGAGGATGAACCGTCGCCGTATCCGAGCGCGGCGCAGGGCCGCGGCGATCGACCAGATCAGGCCGAGCACCGCGGCGATCGGGATCGCGTAGCCAAACCCGACGTAGAACGCGTTCGTGAGAGAGAGTGGGGCCGACGCCGCCACCGCCGCGCCGTGAAGTGCCGCGGCACGTCGGACCTCAGCCGCGGGATCGATTCGTGACGCGGGGCCGGCGACCGCCGCGGCGGCGGTGATGTCGGGCATGTTCGGTTGTGGGGGCGCCGGTGGTGCGTCCTGCGGCGTCCCGTGCGGATAGCGTCCGAGGACCCGGCCGCTGAAGAGCCGCGCACCGCCGCCGATCGCGATACCGGTGTCCCCGCCGCCGATCACGCTGAGCGGCGCGCCGCACGCGTACAGGTCTTCGAGACGCGGCGGGAGGGCAGTGCCGCTGCGATTCGCCGCGAAGCAGTTGTCGCCGCCCGCGGGCGCGACGAGCGCGAGATCGGCGATACCCGAACCGGCCACGGTGTTGTCGTGCACCCGGTTGCGCCTCGCGAGCCACAGATTCTGGTCGAGGCTGAACGCCACCGCGATACCGACGTTGACGTGATCGGCGACCCGGTTGTACGCGATCTCGTTGTCGCTGCCCCCGATCACGACGATGCCCGAGCCGAAGAACGCGTAGAAGTCGGGCTTCGAGGGCGCGTCGCGGTTGTTGTTGTCGTGCACCCAGTTGTTGACGACGGTCTGCCCGTGCTCCGGAGCGAGCGCCTCCACATCCAGCGTGTTCGGCGCGATGCCCGCCATGTTGTCTGACCACTCGGAATCGCGGATGACCATGTTTCCGCTCGCGTTCGTGCCCGACCAGCCGATCGCGTTGTAACGCGAGATGACGTCGGTGACGAGCGCGTTGCACGGATCGCACTGACCGATGTAGAAGCCAGAGTCCGGGTGACCGCTCGCGTAGGAGTGGTCGAACTGCCCGACGCCGGAATCGAAGGCGTAGAGACCGTAGTCACCGTTGGCGTCGGCCGTAAGATAGCTGCCGCGGTATCCCCACACGCTCCGCCAATAGAAACCGTTCAACCGAAAGTGCCGGGCGGTCATGTTCTCGATCACCACGCCGTCCGCGCCGAAGACCGCGATCCCGTTGGCGAACTGCGGATCGAACTGGCCGTCGAGGACGACGCGGTTCCGGTCCTCGCCCCGGATCGTGAGATGCGGAGTGGTGACGCTCACCGCTTCGTGATAGGTACCAGCGGCGATCAGCACCATGTCCCCCGGTCGTGCGGCGTCGACGGCAGCCTGGATCGTCGCGAAGTCACGCGGGACGCGGAGCGTGCGGCCGCCCGTGGGACGTACCGGTGGATCGGCCGGGTAGGTGCGGCTCCCGCTCGTCGTCGCCACGTCTTCCGGCGCGACGCCGACATAGACGTGACCGAACATGCCGAGACCTGCCTTTCCGTGAAGCGAGCAGTAGTAGCCGAAGGCGCCGACCTTCGGGAACGTCACCGTGTAGGTATCGCCGGTCTGGAGGGTCTTCGAGCCGAATGCCCCATCGTCCGCGGTCACGTTGTGCGGATTGCGACCGCGATTCACCCACATCACCGAGGCGCCAGGCTCGATCCGGACTGACCGAGGATCGAAGATGTCGTCGCGTAGCTCGACCACGGCGACCGCTGTCCGCGGAGCGTTCGGGGCGCTTGCCACGAGCACGAAGAGCGCGGCCACGAGGAGTGCTGCCCTGCGCACAGCCCGGATGGTACGGGCGTCGGGCCGAAACCTAACCGGGCGGCAGGTGGCTCCGCTCGCGGCGCGCGAGCGCCGAGCCGATCGTGTCGGGCGCGGCATCGACCGCAAGCGTCCAGGTCGCGCGCGCGTCGGCGAGCGCGCCCATCTCGAGGAGCGCGATGCCGCCGAGGTAGCCGACAAACGCGCGGTCGTGCGCGGCGAGCTCGTCGCGACGCGCGCCGGCGCGATCGAGGGCCGCACGCGCCCGCGCGGCATCGCCGGAGCGCGCCGCCGCGATGGCCTCGAGCACGAGCGCCATGGCGTCACCGGCGGCGGTCGACCGCAGCTCGGTGTCGCCGGCGAGCGCGTCCGCGAGCACGCGCCCCTTCTCGCGATCGCCTCCGACCGCGGCGAGCTCGCTCCACGCGAGCGCGAGCCGCGTCATCGGGTCGTCCGGGGCGAGCGCGGCGACGCGGCGCGCATCGCCGGCGCGATTGAGCGCGGCGTACGCGGCCACGAGCTTTGGCGCGACGCGCGGGCCGCCGAGCTTCTTCATCGCGCGCTCATA
>JBGQFO010000149.1:0-4863 GCA_041496945.1 Candidatus Limnocylindria bacterium
ACAGGACGATGTAGAGCAGCACGGACGCGCCGCCGGCGAGCGCGAGCACGACGAACGCGAGCCGGACTACGGCTGGATCGATCCGGAAGTACGCCGCGAGCCCGCCGCACACGCCGCCGATGACGTGATCGCTGCGGCTGCGGTACAGACGCGGCTGCGGGGTGGTGGTCGACGGCGCGGTGTTCTCCATGACCGGAGCCCTCCTAAGTACTGCCGTCATTCGTACCGCACGGCCGCGCTCCGCGGGAGAGTGCGCCGTCGTGGGCGGGTGTGGGGAGCACCGCTACAGGTGGGTGGGCCGAAGGTCAGTGCTGCTCGCGCAGATGGTCGAGGATCTCCGCCATCACGCGGCAGTCGACCTCGTTGTATCGCGCGACCTCGCGCATCGTCTCGGTGTCGCCGAGCGCGATGCCGCGGCCCTTCGCCTCGACCGCCGCGTTCCACGCGCCGGCCATCGCGCCCGCGCCGTCGGCGAGGCCCTCGCCCCAGTCGGTCGCGATGAGACCGTTCGCGCGCATCGACCGCGCGATGGATTTCAGAGAGAACGAGAACGCCCCGCGTACGACGACCGGTTCGGCCTGGATGACGTCGTGCAGCAGGTCGTACCAGGGGAGCTCGGGCCAGGCCCGATCCGGGTGGCGGGCACGCGCGTTGTCGTATGCGCGCTCGAAGTTGCTCTGCTCGGCAGGTGACCAGTGCACCAGGCGCGCGTCGCGCAGGTCCGTCGCCGCATCCGCGCACAGGCCACGCAGGTATGTGAGCCACTCGTCGATCATCTTCGCCTCCGCCTCGAGGCTGAGATCGGACACGGTGAACTGCTCGAAGCGCCACGCGCTCTCGCGGTAGGTGCCGCTGCCGATCTGGAAGATGAGCGCCTGCCCGCCCTTGCGCGGGAACGCGCTGAAGTCGTCGCCGAGGTCCTGCAGGAACTCGAAGTCGACGTAGACCTCGAGCGGCGCCCGCCTGCGCCAGTCGCCGTCGCGCAACCGCGCCGGGCGCAGCGGGTCGCCCGCATCGCGATTGACCGCGATGACGGCGTCGAGGATCGCGGTCTCCTTCGCGCTCACGCCGAAGACCGCGGGGTCGAGCTTCGGGTCGTCCCAACGCGTGATCCCCACGGCATGCGCCCGCGCGCGCTCGGTCGATCCGATGCGCGGCAGGAGCGTCAGGTCGCCGAGCTCCGCGGCGATACGCGCCTTCGCGTCGTGCCAGCCGGCGTCCTCCGCCTTCATATTCGGCCAGAGCTCCGGCACCGATGGGATCGGCAGGACGCGCCATTCAGCGCCCTCGGTGCGCACGCGACGCACCCAGCCGCAGGCCTGCAGGACGAGCTCGCGCAGGTCGAGGCCACGCCCGCGCAGAAAGACGTCGTGGCGAACGCGGCCCAGACGGTCCCAGCAGCGATCGCCGCGGTCGTCGCCCTGCCGCCACCCGCGGCCGACGATGTACGCGGCCGGCGGCGTGTAGCCCTGGAGGCGCCCGAGCGCCTCGTTGTAGATCCACGTCTGAGCGAGCGTGTCGTGCTCGCCCGCGGCTGTGGTGAGGTCACCGGTCCGCATGAGCTCGAGCGTCTGGAACTTCACCTCGACGACGCGGTAGTGGCGTCCGTGCGAGAGGCCGATGACCGGAAGCTCGAGCGGATCGCCGGCGAACACGTCCGCGCAGAGCTCGGCGAGCACGTCGCTCCGCACCAGCAGATCGACGACACCGAAGGTGCGCAGCTGCGGATCGCGCAACACCGCCCCGGCGATGATCGGGACGCCGGCGTGCATCGCGTCCCAGGTCGCGATCGCGGCGTCGAGCGAGCGTGCCTCGTCCGGTCGGCTCGAGACGCGCACGACCGCCCAGCGCGCGGCAAGGTCCGCGATGAGCGTGCGCTCGAACGCGCGGCCCTGACGCATGAGGAACCGCCCGAGGTCGAACGCGTCGTCGAAGCCCGCGAGCTGGCGGTCCGCGACGAAGTCGTGCAGGGCGCCGTACTCGGCCAGCCAGTCCACCAGGAGGTCGCTCCGGCACCAGTTGCGCGTGTCGCCGGCGGCCACCCACCCCAGCCACTCGAGGTCGGTGTGCGGATCGGCCGGCAGGCCGTCGTCGCGCAGGACGATGGCCTCACGTCCCAGCGGCACCGCTACGTCTCCACCAGCGCCACCAGCCCGCGCAGATCCGGCTCGACCCTCGTCGCGACCCCGTCCGCCGGCGCCGCCACAGCCCCGCGGTTCGCCCAGTACACGTCCATGCCCACGCGCGATGCGCCACCGACGTCGTGCGCGGAGCCCGCCACGAACAGCACGTCGCGCGGCTCGAGCCCAAGCACGGCCAGTGCGGCGCGGTAGGGCCGCGGGTCGGGCTTGTAGGCACCCGCCTCCTCGGCGGTCATCACGAGGTCGAACGAACCGGCGGCCCGTGCGGCGCGATGCCCGAGCTCCCGCGAGCAATTCGTCACGATGAAGCGGGTCCGTCCCTCCAGCCGCGCGAGGGCCGCGGGCACGTCGGGCCACGGCCGGAAGTCGCCCCAACGCGCGAGCAGCTCATCGGCCTTCGCGGCGCCGATGCCGGCCGCGGCCGCGGACTCGCGGACGATGGCGGCGAACGGTCGATACGGCGTGCCTCGGAGGAGCGCCTGTGACGCGCCATGCCAGCGCATCCCCAGCTCGCGATCGCCCGCGACCGCAGCCCAGACGCTCCAGGTGTCGAGCAGGGCGGTGAGCAGATCGAAACCGATCGCGCGATAGCGCACGCGAAACAGGGTAGGGGGCTAGAACTTCTGCAGGATCTTCTGTCCTTCCGTGCCCCTGAGGAACTCGAGGAACGCGGCGATCGCCGGCTTCGGCGTGGTGTCGCGATCGACGAGCAGGTACAGCGGGCGACGGAGCTTGTAGCTGCCGTCCACGAGCGCGGCCTTCGTCGGCGCAACGCCGTCGACGGACACGAGGTGCACGCCCTCAGCCTTTGGATCGTCGGTCGAGACACCGATGATCCCGATGGAGCCGCGATATGCCGCGATCGCCTGGCGCATCTGATCCCCGCCGTGGATCTCGAGGACGCTCGGCCCATAGGTCGGCTTCGTCTTGAACACCACGTTCTCAAAGGTCGATCGTGCGCTCGAGCCGACCTCGCGTACGAACGGGATGACCGTCACCTTCTCGCCGCCGACCGCCGCCCACTCGACGGCGCGACCCGAGTAGATGTCGAGCACCTGATCCAGGGTCAGGCCGCGCACCGGATTCTGGGCATGGACCGCGAGCCCGGTGCCGGCGACGCCGATGAGCGTGCGGTCGACGAGGACGATCTCGTCGCCCGTCAGCTCGCGGCTGGCCATGCCCAGGTCCAGGGTGCCGTCGGACGTGAGGTTCACCGCCGGATCGGAGCCGAGCGAGGTATCGATATCGAACTTGACGCCGGGATGCTTGGCCGAGAATGCGCCGGTGAGCGCGTTCACGATGTCGATCGACGCGTCGCCGCCGCCTATCCGGTAGACACCCGCGAGCGGATCGCGTGGTGGGGCCGCCGCCGGCGCGCAGGCCGAGAGCAGGACAGCAAGGGTGAGCGCGATCGTCCGCATCGGAGAGATCAGTGTACCGGCGCGTGCGTGGCGCTGAGTTCCGGGAGCGTGTCAGTCGTTGGTGAAGCGGGTCACCCAGTCGACGGTGCGGCTGGTGAAGTCGACGCGATGGCTCGGGCGCCCGCTCGCGATGAACAGGTGCGAGCCGCCCGGATAGCGCACGAACTCGGCCGGCACCTTCCCGCACGCGAGCAGCGCGGTGAAGAGCTGTTCGCCCTGGCCGATCGGGCAGCGGTCGTCGGCCTCGCCGTGGAGGACGAGCGTGGGCGTCGTGACCCGATCGACGTAGGTGAGGGGGGAGTAGCGGCGCATGACCTCGCGATCCTTCGGGTACTGGGCGTTCAGCTCCCACGGCGCGAACCACATGCCGATGTCCGAGCTCCCGTGGAACGACTCCTGATCCACCACCGGCGCGCCGACGACCGCGGCCTTGAAGCGGTCGCTGTGGCCGATCGTCCACGAGGTCATGAATCCGCCGTACGAGTAACCGGCCACGGCGAGCCGCTTCGGATCGGCGATGCCGTCCTTCACCAGCGCGTCGATGGCGGCCTCCTGCTCGGGCAGGTCGTACTCACCCCAGCGGCCGCGGATCCCGTGCGCGTGCGCCCGCCCGTATGAGCCGGACCCCGTCGGGTTGAGCGAGAGCACCGCCCAGCCGCGCGAGGCGAGGACGTACTTGAAGAAGTAGGAGAGCGAGAAGATGTCGCCGGCGAAGCCCGCCGGACCGCCGTGGATGTCCACCAACAGCGGCGCCGGTCCCAAGGTACCGGGCGGCGTGATGACCCAACCCTCGATCTTTCCGTTCGGCGTGTCGAAGACCCGGCGCTTGGGGATGGGCGCGCCGAGCTCGCGGACGAGATCGTCGTTCAGGTGAGTGATGCGCCTCTCGTTCTTGCCGTCCCAGTCCGCGATGTAGAGCTCCGACGGATCGCGCGGATCGCCCGCCGCGTACGCGAGCCGCATGCCGGCCGCGCCGGAGAGGTACGTGACCTGCCGCGCACCGCCGATCACCGTCTCGGTCTTTTCGTCGGCGATCCGCGCGCGCACCACCTGCGCGTCCCCGCGGACGGCGAAGATCGCGCCGATCGACGCGCTGTCGGGCGACCAGAGCGGCCCGGGTGTCGTCGCCGGTGGTGGGAGGAGCGGGACGCCGTGGTCGAAGTCCTTGGTGACGCGCGTCGTGGGGCTGTGGCAGGAGAGGCAGAACTGCCGGCGTTCGATGCCGTAGGCGGCGATGGCGCGGGCGTAGGCCACCTGGAAGACGGGATCGCTGACGCTGTTGGAATGCATCGAGTTCGACC
>JBGQFO010000150.1:0-4712 GCA_041496945.1 Candidatus Limnocylindria bacterium
CGGCCCGAGACGCGGCGCCGTTCGGACGTCACGTGGGTATGCGCAGCCGGATGCGCGTTCCGTTCCCGGGACTCGAGTCGATGGAGAGCTGCGCCCCGATCAGCCGTGCGGACTCGCGCATCTGCAGCATGCCGAGGCTGCCGCGCGACGAGTAGCTCCCCAGGACGCTCGCGACGTCGAAGCCCTTGCCGTCGTCCTCGACGAGCGCGATGACCGCGTCGGGCTCGTCGTAGACGTCGATACCGACATGCGGCGCCCGTCCGGTCTTCACCGCGTTGTTCGCGGCCTCGCGGATGATCGTGAACGCGCCGGCCTCGACCTCGGGCCCGAGTCGGCGCATCGATTCGATACGCCGCGCCCGGACCTCCGAGCCGTTCGTGCCATCGATGCGCTCCGCGAGCGCGATGGCCGCCGCGGCGAGGCCGCCGTCCTCGAGCGGGAGCGGCCGCAGCGCGAAGAGGATGTCGCGGAGACCCTTCTGCGAATCGACGAGCTTCTCGCGGAGCGTCGCGAGCTCCGCCATCGCCGCGTTCACGTCGAGCTTCGCGCGCTTCGTGGCGAGCTCGATGCCGATCGCGGCGTTCGCGAGCATCTGCGCGACGCCGTCGTGCAGGTCGCGTGCCAGGCGCTTTCGCTCCTCCTCGGCGACGTGCACGACGCGCAGCCGTTCCGCGGCGAGCTCCTCCGAGAGCTCCACGTACTCCAGGGCGACCCCGGCCGATGCGGCGAGGGCCTGCGCGTACTCTTCGTCGTCGGCGGTGAAGCCGTCCACGCGCTTGTTCAGGACCTGGAGCACGCCGAGGCGCCGCCGATCGCGTGCGTCGATCGGCGCCATGAGGATCGATCGCGTGCGGAAGCCGGTGCGCTGGTCGGTGCTCGGGTCGAACCGGGGATCGTCGTACGGAGCGTCGATCCGGAGGACCGCACCGGTGCGGGCCACCTCGGCGGCGAGGCTGCGGCCGTCGAAGGGCAGGCGGATCTCACGCACGTCGGTGACGCCCGGCTCCGTGCCTTCGATGAGGACGCGCGACCACAGCTCGTTCTTGCCGCTGTCGACGACGAAGATCGTCGCGCGCTCCGCCTCGAGCATGCCGGTGGCCGTTTCGACGATGCGCGTGAGGACCTTATCGACGTTCGTCTCGAGCGCGAGATCCTGCTGAAGCCTCAGCAGCGACTGGAGCTGCGAGGCGACGGTCACGGCTGCCATCCGAAATGGATGCTAGGGCAGCCCCTCCGCGATCTGCTTCACCGTCTCGAGCGTGTCGATCTCGTGCACCGGCTTGTCCGGCCGAAGGCGGACGATCCGCGGAAAGCGCATCGCGTATCCGGAGTCGTGGCGATCGCTCCGCTGGATCTGGTCGAACGCGACCTCGATGACCGTGTCCGGGCGGACGATCCGCGCCTGACCGAGATCCTCGACCGTCGAGGCGAGGAAATACGCGGTCATGTCCGCGATCTCCCTGTCGGTGAGACCGGAGTAGGCCTTGCCGATGTTGCGCAGGCGGTCGCCATCGCGGATCGCGAACGTGTAGTCGGAGAGCACGCCCTTGCGCTTTCCATGACCCCACTCGACGGCGGTGACGACGACGTCGAGCGTCCGGAGGGCGCGCTTGACCTTGAGCCACTCCATCCCGCGCCGCCCGGGACGATAGGGCGAGCGCGGGTCCTTCACCATGAGCCCCTCGTTGCCGCGCTCGCGCGCCGCCGCGAACTCGCGCTCCAGCGAGGCCACGAGCTCGTCGCCCGTCTGGTCGAGCGTGACCTGCCTGGCGAAAAGGATCGGCGGCGCGAAGGGCAACGCCCGCAGCACACGCTGGCGCTCGGCCAGCGGCTCGTCGATGAGCGTGCGTCCGTCGCGCTCGAGGATGTCGAAGACGACGAGAGATGCCGGGAGCTTCGTGCGCAGCTCGCCGGAGACGTCCTTTCGTCCGAGGCGCGTCTGGAAGGTCGTGAAGGGGACCGCCCGCTGTGTCGCCGCGTCGAATCCGAGCACCTCGGCGTCGAGCACGAACGACCCGGGGATCGCGGCGAGCGGCCCGACGAGCTCGGGGTAGCGCGCCGTGACGCGATCGAGCGTGCGCGAGTAGAGCTCGATGCGGTCGCCCGCCCGGTGCACCTGCGCCCGCACGCCGTCGTACTTGTCCTCGACCACATAGGGAGCGGGAAAGCGCTGCGCGACCTCGCTGAGCTCCAGCACGGGTGTCGCGAGCATCATCCCGATCGGCGCGAAGTGCGTGAGCGTCGGCTCGGACAGGCTCCCGTGTCTCGCACGGAGTGCGGCGTCGCCGATGTCACCGGTGAGCATGTTGGCGCGCGCGACCTGCTCGCGGTCGCGCCCGAACGCCTTGGCGATCGCATCCTCGAGCAGGCCCTCGCGCAGACCGATACGGGTCTCGCCGCCGATCACCTTTGTGACGTAGCGCGCCTCACCGGCGTTCGCACGACGAAGGAGCGCGCGCAGCAGGTCGCGCTTCGCGTTCGCACCGCGCGTCGCCGCGATCTCTTCGAAGCTCGCCGCGAGGTCGGCCAGCGTCAGCGGGTCGCCGGCGGCAGGCGACTCGCCGACGAGCTCGTGCGCGACGTCACCGAGATCGGCGTGGCGCCGGTAGGAGTCGCGCATCTCCTGGGCGCTCTTCCCCGAGCGCTCGAGAAGCACGTCGGAGAGCGCGCTCCAACCGACGGAGAGGACCCGCTCGTCCTTCCGCGGGAACGGTGCTCCCGCGAAAAGGCGTGCCGCGACGACGACGTCGGCATCGTCGAGCTTCGCGAGGTAGGCGCCCAGGATGGCCTGCTTCTCGAGCTTCTTGGTCGTCGCGCGCACCGCATCGGCCGTCGCCACCCAATCGCTGAAGCGGTCGCTCATGTCGACAAAGTTACAGTCGCAACATGCAACGCGCACCAAAACCGGAGCGTGTCTTCCGGGTGCCGTACGGGGACCAGGAGCTCGAGTTCATGCTCCAACCCTGGTTCGACATCGACGTCGTCGAGTCAGGGAGCCTGCCGGCGATCGACGACGTGCCGTCGGGTGCGCGCGCGGCGCTGGCTTCCCCGCGTGGCACGCCGCGGCTCGCCGAGCTCGCGCGCGACGCCGTCGCGCGCGCGGGCGCGCGCCGGGCAGCGGCCGTCATCGCGGTCACCGACCTCACGCGCGCCTGCCCCGACGGCGCGCTCGTGCCGCCGCTTCTCGATGAGCTGAACGCGGGTGGCATCGCCGACGCGCAGATCACGGTCATCGTGGCCATCGGTCTCCATCGCGGCACGACCGACGCCGAGAAGCGGGAGAAGCTCGGCGCGGTGCTGGATCGCGTGACGGTCGTTGACTCGGACGGGCGCGATCCGGCCAGGTGGGCGGACCTCGGCAGCATCCCGCCGTACGGAGTCCCCGGCCTCACGCAGCGGATCGTCAAGGACGCCGACCTGGTGGTCGCGACGGGGATCGTCGAGCCGCATCAGTACGCGGGCTGGTCCGGCGGACGGAAGACCGTCGCGATCGGCTGCTGCGGCGAGCCGGTGATCACGGCGACCCATGGCATGCGCTTCCTCGAGGACCCGGGAGTCCGTCTCGCGAAGATCGAGGGCAACCCGTTCCACCAGACGATCAGGGAGATCGCTCGGCGTGCGGGATTGGTGTTTTGCCTCGACGTCGTGACCGACGATCACGGTCGCGTCGTGGCGATCGAGGCCGGTGCGCCCGACGACGTGCTCGACGCGCTCGTGGCGGTGGGGGAGCGCCTCTACACGCGTCCCATACCGAAGCAATACGACATCGCCATCGCCGGCGTCGGCAAGCCGAAGGACGTGAACCTCTACCAGGCGTCGCGCGCGGCCACGTACCTGCGCTTCGCGCCGACGCCGGTGGTCCGCGAGGGCGGGGCGATCATCGTGCCCGCGCAGCTCGAGGAGGGCGCCGGCGAGGGCCCGGGCGAGCAGCGCTTCCTCGCGGCGCTCGAGCGCGCCGCGTCACCGGCGGCCGTCGTCGAGGAGGCCCGGCGGAGCTTCGCGGGCGGGGAGCAGCGCGCGGTCATGGTCGCGCTCACGCTGCAGCACTGTCTCGTCATCGTGGCCGCCTCCGAGTCGCCGGAGGTCGTGCGGCTCGCGAAGCTCCGCGCCGCGGTGGACGTCGAAGAGGCACTGGACATCGCCTACGAGCACATCGGCCGACCCGCGCGCGCGTCGGTGCTGCTCGTCCCGCGGGCGCTCCACACGCTGCCGGTCGTGACCCCTGCGGAGCCCGCCCGACCCCGATAATCCCGGGATGCCCGCGACGCAGGGGACCCTCGTCCTCGCCGACATCAGCGGCTACACGTCCGACATGTCCGGGACGGAGCACGAGCACTCGATCGAGATCCTGCGCGAGCTCCTCGAGACGATCGCCCGCTCGTTCGGCGGGCGCCTACACATCGACCAGCTGGAGGGCGACGCGCTGTGCGCGACGACCGAGCGCACCGACGAGGGCATCACCGCGTGGCTGCACGAGACGTTCCGGCTCTTCCACCAGCGCCTGCGTGACATCCGCGAGCTCTCCACCTGTCCATGCCGTGCCTGCGCGAGCGCGGGCGACCTCGGGCTCAAGTTCATCGTCCACCGCGGCGAGTTCTCGCGCCAGCAGATCGGCCAAGCCGTCCAGCTCTACGGCACCGACGTGAACCTCGTGCACCGGCTCGCGAAGAACACCGTGCCGCTCCGCGAATACGTCTTCGCGACCGAACGCA
>JBGQFO010000151.1:0-4665 GCA_041496945.1 Candidatus Limnocylindria bacterium
CGGCTACCTCTACTACTGGAAGACGACTCGGAACGACGTCATCGATGACATATCGGAAGCCCTTTGGCCCTTCCTGAGCAGCGAGAAACGAGCACAGCCTTGGCAAGGCCGCGTTCGAAGTCGGGCGCGCGGTCCCATTACGCAACGTCGGTGCGCCTTCGCTTGAGCTCGAGCGCGCCTGGGCGGCCGGGTTCTTTGATGGCGAGGGGAGCCTCTACCTCACGAGGGACGGCCGTTTGCCCGATTGGCGCGGGATGAGGATGGAGTTGGCGCAGGCGTCATACGGCGATGTTCCGGAGACTCTTCAACGCTTCCACGCCCTCGTCGGAGTCGGGCAGATCAGTGGACCGCGATTGCTGCGCAATCCATGGAGCAAGTTGCCGCAGTACCGCTGGCGGGTGGGTGGCCCTGACAACGTCGGTTCCGTTGTTCGGCTTCTTTGGCCCTGGCTGAGCGCGGTGAAGCGAGCTCAGATCCTGGCGTTGAGTACTCACCTGGCTGCCGAGCTCGAGCTCGCGACCGAGGATCAGACGCCCCTGGTTCGCTAACCCAGATCGAGCGACCTGATCACCAGACCCGCGGGCACCTTGGGATAGAAGTACGTCGTCTTCTGCGGCAGCCGCTCGCCGGCGTCGGCAACGGCGCGCAGGGTCGACGGATCGACCGCGCGGAGCAGGATCGCGCTCCACTCTCCGGTCGCGTCGGCGATCGCGCGCTCGACGTCGTGCTCGTAGGTGATCACCGCGTCCGTCTCGCGGACGTCGCGCAGCAGGAACTCCTCGGCGATCGCGACCGGCAGCTCGTGCCACGCCGGCGGGAGCGCCGAGCGATCGGCGTCGGCGCGGAGGTCGAGCCGCGTGAACGCCCCATCGCGCACCAGGACGATCCCCGGCTGGGTGCGTTCGACAGCCTCGCGGTCGATGGACGTCACCACGAACGACCGCGCGATGGCAGCGTCGAGCGCGGCGCGTCCAGCGACGACGAGGCGGTGCGTCGCAAGGATCCGCAGACCCGGATCGTCGAGCGCGCAAAGATACATGAGGACGAAGCGCTCGTTGGCGTCGGGTCCGGCACCGAGCTCATTCGCATAGGTGAGCGCCGTCTCGTAGCGGTGATGCCCGTCGGCGATGTACACGCGCTCCCTGCGCATCGCGTCCCGGAAGCGCGCGACCTTTTGCGTGTCGATCACGCGCGAGAGACGGTGACGGTCCTCGCCAACCTGCGCCTCGCCGGCCGGCGCGGACGAGGCATCGCGCAGCATCGCCATCGGCCCGCCGTCGACCATGGCGAAGATCGCGCTCGTGTTCACGCGCGTCGCGCGGAGGAGCTCGAGGCGATCGGCCTTCGCCTTCGGGAAGGTGCGCTCGTGCGGGAGCACCAGGCCCTCGGACGGCTCATGCAGGCGCAGCGCGACGAAGACGCCGCGACGGGTCGCGCGCACGCCGCCGAGCGCGAACTCGTGCTCGTGCAGGTAGACCGAGGGAGTGTCCGCCACCAGCGCGCGCTCGTGCATCCACGCGTGGAACAGCTCCGCGGCCCGCGCGTAGCCGGCGGCGCCTTCCTCTGGGAGCTCGACACGCACGAAGTTGCGCTCGTTCCGCGCGACGAGCCGGGCGCGCTCCGGGGGCGTGATCACGTCGTACGGCGGGCAGATGAGGTCGGACAGTGGCCCGGCGACGCGCTCGTCGTAGCGGATCGCGCGGAACGCGCGCACCTCTGCCACGCCGTCGATTCTGCGTTATGTTCCGCGCGTGCCGCTGCCCATCGAGACGCCGCGCCTGATCATCCGCTCATTCACGCTGCAGGATGCACCTGCGCTCCACGAGCGTGTCTTCGGCGATGACGAGGCGATGCGCTTCATCCCGCGGGGCGCGTCGCCGTCGGTCGACCGCACGCGCGCCTCGATCGAGCGCTTCATGCGCCACGAGCGCGAGCACGGCTTCGGCCTGTGGGCAGTCGAGCTGAAGGAGACCGGCGAGCTCATCGGCGACACCGGTCTGTTCCTCGTGCAGGGCGTCGGCCCCGAGGTCGAGGTCGCCTATCACTACGGCAAGAAGTGGTGGGGCCAGGGCTACGCCACCGAGGCGGCGTCGGCGTGCCTCCGGCTCGGCTTCCAGGAGTGCGGCCTCACCGAGATCATCGCGATCTGCTTCCCCGAGCATGTCGCGTCGCGCCGCGTCATGGAGAAGGCGGGCATGACCTACGTCGGACCGGCGCGCTACTACGACCTCGATCTCGTGAAGTACGCGAGGCACAGGTGATCCCGCTCGCCGCGATCCAGGCCGCGCGCGAGCGCATCGCCGATGCCGCGATCCGCACGCCGCTCGTCCGGCTGAACGCGGACGCGCCGGCGGAGATCTACCTGAAGCTCGAATGCCTGCAGCCCATCGGCTCGTTCAAGATCCGCGGCGCGAGCAATCGCATGGCGCTCGCGTCGAAAGAGGAGCTCGCGCGCGGCGTGTGGACGGCGTCCGCCGGGAACATGGCGCAGGGCGTCGCATGGAATGCCCGGCGCCTGGGCATCCCCTGCACGGTCGTCGTCCCCGAGGGCGCGCCCGCGACGAAGATCGCCGCGGTCGAACGTCTCGGCGGCAAGGTCGTCCCGGTCCCGCACGATGAGTGGTTCGACACCTTCCGGACCCACAAACGCGAGGGCATCGTCGGCACGTTCGTGCACGCGTTCAGCGACGACGCGGTGATGGCCGGCAACGGCACGATCGGGCTCGAGATCCTCGAGGACCTCCCCGACGTCGATGCGGTGGTCGTGCCCTTCGGTGGCGGCGGGCTCGTGTCGGGCATCGCCTCGGCGCTCCGCGCGCTGCGTCCGACGACCAAGGTGTACGCGGCCGAGGCGGGCACCTCCGCGCCGCTCGCGGCGTCGCTCGCGAAGGACGAGGCCACCGAGATCGCGCACACGCGGACCTTCGTGGACGGCATCGGCGGGCCGCGCGTCTTCCCGGAGATGTTCGTGCTCGCGAAGGAGCTGCTCGATGGCTCGCTCGTGTCGTCGCTCGAGGAGATCGCCGCGGCGATCCGGCTGCTCGTGGAGCGCAATCGCGTCGTCGCGGAGGGCGCCGGCGCGGCGGCCCTCGCCGCGGCGTTCGCGGGCCGGGCGGGGAAGGGCAAGGTGGTGTGCATCGTCTCGGGCGGGAACATCGACAGCGCGGCGCTCGCGACGATCCTCCAGGGCGGCGTGCCGGCATGACCGCGCGGTGACCCGTCCGCTGCTCATCACCGTCATCGGAAAGGCCGCGCGCGATCCGCGCGACCCGGTCCCGCCGCGGGCGATCGCGGCGGCCGAGGAGGTGGGGCGTCTGCTGGCCGCGCGTGGCGCGGTCGTCGTGAGTGGCGGTCTGTCGGGAGTGATGGAAGCGGTGAGCCGCGGGGCGAAGTCCGCGAACGGGCTCGTCATCGGCGTCCTTCCCGGGTTCGACAAGCGCGACGCGAATCCGTACGTCGACATCGCCCTCACCACCGGGATGGGCTGGATGCGCAACACGCTGACCGTTCGCGCTGCCGACGCCGTGATCATGATCTCTGGCGGCATCGGCACGCTGAATGAGCTCACGGTCGCGTACGAGGACAAGCCGACGGTCATCCTCGAGGGCACCGGTGGTTGGAGCGACCGCATCCGCGAGATCGCATACGACGGCAAGCATCTCGACGAAGCCCATCGCGCGACGCTCCACTTCGCGAAAACGCCGGCGGAGGCGGTCGACCTCGCGCTCCGGCTCGCGGGTGCCGGCACCTCCGGCGATCCGTCGAAGGAGTTCCGTAGCTGAGCAGGGGTGGAGGCGGGCGCTAGCTCGGCGCCGCGCCCGGCGCGGGAAGGATGCTCTCCGTCCACATCGCCGCCGCGAGGAGGCGCGCATCGTCGCCGGGCGCCGCGACCAGCTGCAGACCGAGCGGCAGCCGGTGCGGACCGAGGCCGGTCGGTATCGCGATCGCCGGCGTGCCGAGGAGCGACCACCGCGAGCAGAAACGGGGGTCGCCGGTCGTCTCGGCGGTCGGCGCCTCGCCGAGCACCGGCGGGGTGAGGATCGCGTCATAGGGTGCGGCCCAGTCCGCGAACGTGGCGATGAGCTGGTCGCGCTCGCGCATCGCGTCCTGGTACGCGCGGTCCGTCGTGCGCGCGCCTTCGGCGAGCTGCTCGCGCGCGAGGGCGGAGACCAGCTCGGGCCGGCGCGCGATCCTTGGTAGGACCGCCTGCGCGCCCTCGTAGAGCATGATCGTGCGGAGGATCCGCGGCGCGTCATCGAGGGTCTTTGGCGGGCTCGGCCATTCGATCGGGCCGCCGGCAGCGGCGAGGTGGTCCAGGTCGGCCTGGAACCGCTCGCGCATGGCGTCGCTGGCGTGCTCCCACTCGCTCGTGCGCAGGGCGGCAAGGCGTGGGACGCGCGCGGCATCGGCGCGTGGCGAACGCTCGCTGTCCTTCGCCAGGATCGCCGCGAAGAGACCGGCCGATCGCACGGTCCGCGCGAACACGCCGGCGTGATCGAGCGTGTGCGCGAACTCGAACGCGCCCTCCAGCGAGATCCGGCCGACCGTCGGCTTGTATCCCACGACACCACAGAAGGCGGCCGGACGGATGGTCGAGCCGTTCGTCTGCGAGCCGATGGCCGCCGGGACGACACCGGTCGCGACCGCGGCGGCCGAGCCCATCGA
>JBGQFO010000152.1:0-4657 GCA_041496945.1 Candidatus Limnocylindria bacterium
AAGTTCGACCTCCTCATCATGCGCGGCATCGACGCGCTGCTCGCGTTCCCGGCGCTCATCCTCGCGATCGCGATCACCTCGGCGCTCGGCCCGCAGATCCAGAACGCGATGATCGCGATCGGGATCGTCGCGATCCCCGCGTACGCGCGGCTCACCCGTGGTCAGGTGCTCGCGGTCCGTCAGCGCGAGTTCATCGTCGCGGCGCGGACCATCGGCGCATCACCGCTGCGCATCGTGACGCGGCACATCTTCCCGAACGTCATGAACGCGCTCATCGTGCAGGCCACGCTCTCGACGGCGTTCGCGATCCTGGCCGAGGCGGCGCTCTCGTTCCTTGGCCTCGGACCCCAACCGCCGTATCCCTCGTGGGGTCAGGACATCAACTACAGCCAGCGCTACCTGCCGAACCTGAAATGGTGGATGAGCGTCGGACCGGGGATCGCGATCTTCACCGCGGTCTTCGCGTTCAACTTCCTGGGCGACGCGCTGCGCGATGCCCTCGACCCACGGCTGCGCCGCTCCGGTTAAGCGCGCTTCATCGTCCCGTACGGAAGTACTACTCCGCGCTCTCCCCGAACGGGTATTTCACCTGGCGGGCGCGAAGGTGTATCCCTTAGGCGACATGCAGGTGAGCCAGGTCGCATATGACCGCTTCGTCGTGGAGCTCCCGCCGGCCGACGCCGATTGGCGTCCGCTCGCCGATCCGGAGACCATCGCCGAGACGGCCAAGTTCCTCTGGGAGTTCGGGCCGACGCCGCTCGTCGCGGTCGTCGGCTGCGAAGGCTCCGCACCGAGCTGGCTCTCCTCGTGGTCGCCACGTCTGGTGAAGGCGGCACCCGAAGGCTGGACCTCCGGCGCGGCCGTCGTTCTCACGACGCGAGAGGACCTCGAACGCTTCCTGCGGGAAGGCGCGCCACACGAGCACACCATGCTCCTGTGGCCGCGCGTCGCCCCGGCGAAGACGTTCGAGGCCCTGATGGCCGGGGGCGCCGCGTGGCTCGGCGCGGTCGACGCGCACGCGTCGATCAGCAAGTCCGGCGAGCGGGTCGAGGTCACGCAGGTCGCCTAGGTCGCGACTCCGGCCACGCTCCTTCTCATCACGTAGCCGATCCCCGCGCCGGCGCTCGAGAACAGCAGTGCCGCCAGCGCGGCGCCGTTCCCATGCCACAGCGAATACGCGGCGATCGGTAGACCGATCGCGATCGCGATGCCGATCGCGGCGCGTGGCGCGGCGAGCGTGAGCGCGAGCGATGACGCGACGAGCAGCCCGACCTCGACGCCGGTGTCGTCGGTCCGCTGGTCGTACGAGAGCAGGAAGAACCCGATCGCGAGGGCCGCGGCGAGGACGATCCAGCGCGTCATGACCGTTCCTTCCGTGACCGAGCCTCGGCCTCGGCACCGAGCTCGCGTGTCCTCACGTATGCCGCGTAGACCGCGCGGCTGAGCACGGTGCGCAGCGATCCCTTCTCCAGCTCGTAGAGCGCGGCCGCGCTCGTGCCACCCGGCGAGGTCACCATGTTGCGCAGCTCCGCAAGATGCCGACCGCTCTGGCGCGCGAAGGCCGCGGATCCCTCCACCGTGCGCAGCACCAGCTCCTCGGCCACGCGGCGCGAGAAACCGAGGTGCACGCCGGCGTCCACGAGGGCCTCCATAAGCAGGAAGACGTACGTCGGCCCGGTGCCGGAGAGCGCGGTCGCCATGTCGACGAGGGCCTCCTCGTCCACCTCGAGCTCCTCGCCGAGCGCGCCGAGGATCGCCTTCGCGCGGGCCTTCTGCTCGCGGTCGACCGCGTCCGTCGCCGTCCACGCGGTGACACCCATGCCGATCTGCGCCGGCGTGTTCGGCATCGCGCGCACCGCTGCGGCGTGGTCGAGGCCCTCGCGCAGCACGGCCAGCGGCGCGCCCGCGACGATGGAGAGGACGAGCTGGTCCTCCCTCAGCTCCCCGCGGAGCTCGCGCAGCACCGTGGGCAGGACCTGCGGCTTCACCGAGAGCACCACGACGTGAGCGCCCTTCGCGGCCTCGACGTTCGACGCGAGTGCCTTCACGCCGAAGCGCTTGGTCAGATCCGCGCGACGCTCGCGCCGCGGGCCGGTCACGAGCACGTGCGACGGCGGCACGAGGTGCTTCTCGAGCAGTCCGCGGATCATCGCCTCGGCCATCGTCCCGCCGCCGATGAACGCGAGGCGCTTTCCTTCGAGCGGCATCAGGGGATTATCGGCTGCCCGTCAGCGCTCCACGAGCACGATGTCGCCTGCTGAGAAGATGCCGGCAGTGTCGATGCCGATGCGCGAGAAGGCCGCGCTGGGGATCCCGATGTCCGCGAGGAGCAGGGTGCCGACGAGCGGTCGCGCCGCATCCGTCAACAGGCCCGGCTTTGGGAGCGCGAGCGTGACCGTGAAGCCCGCCCGGACGGCGACGCCGGCCGCGCTGCCGGTGTCAGGGTCGAGACCCGACGGGAGGTCGACGGCGACGATCGTCGCGCGCGTGCCGTCCGTCGCGCTGATGAGGTCGGCGACGGCGCCCCGTGGCGCGCCCGTCGCGCTGTGGCCGAGGAGGCCGTCGAGCACCACGTCGCAGCGCCCGATCGCGGCCCGCGCCGCCGCCGGATCCGCGGCGCCGTCGATGATCTCGATGCCGATCGCGCGGAGCGCGTCGTGCTGACGCCGCGCGAGGGGCCGCAGGCGGTCCGCCGGACCCGAGAGCACGGCGCGCACCCGGGCGCCCCAGCCGCTCAGCCAGCGGATCGCGGCGAGCGCGTCGCCACCGTTGTTCCCGCTCCCGGCGACGGCGACGATGTCGCGACCCGACACACGCTGGCCGGACCACAGGCGCACGACGCGCGCGATCTGATGCGCGGCGCTCTCCATGAGCGCCTCGACCGGGACGCCGAGCTCCGACGCGATCCGATCGGCCGCGGCCATCTGCGCGGCGGTCGCGGTCGGGACGTCGCGGACCGCGGGCAGCTCCGTCACCGGACGGCCCCCACGTGGGCCGCGACGCTCACCCTGCGGCGCGCAACACGACTTTCAGCAGGTCGAAGCCGCGCGCGTCGATGCCGAACGCGTCGACCGTGGGTCCTGCCGCGCTGCGGAGCATCTCGCGCACCCGCGCAGCCGCAGCCTCCGGCGTCCCCGACCGCGCGAGCCACGACTCCGTCTCGATGTGCACCGTGCCGCGCGATTCGTCGGTCACGTCCAGCCCGGCCTGCTCGATGAGCTCGCGCCAGCCCGCGATGGTGTGCTCGCGCACATGCGCGGGATCGCGCGTCGCCTCGAGCGTGTTGATGAATCGATCGAACGACTCGTCGTCTGGCGCGTAGTTGTCGGAGAGCACGAAGCGTCCCCCAGGCTTCAGGACGCGGCGCACCTCGCTGAACGCCGTGCCGGCGTCGGCGAAGTGGTGCGCCGCGAGCCGGCAGGTCACGAGGTCGAACGTCTCTTCCATGAAGGGGAGCTCCTCGGCCGGCGCGACGACGAGGAGCGCGTTCGTGACGCCGTCGCGCGCGAGCAGCGTCCGTGCGCCGTCGAGCATCCCCGGCGTGGCGTCGGCGCCGACGGCGAGGCGCACGCGTGGGGCGAGGCGGCGCAAGGTGTGGCCGACGCCGCAGCCGATGTCGAGCGCGGTCTCGTCCGCCCGTGGATCCGCGAATCCGAGCAGCGTGCCGAGGTCCTCGCCCGTCGCGTGCGTAGGGCTCTCGAGATAGGCCGCCGCGCGCTTCTCCCATTGCCGGCGGGTCGCCTCCCGATCCACTTCTCCATACTGACCCTCGTGCGCGTTGGCCGCTTCCAGGTCGAGATCTTCAGCGACGGCATCTTCCGGCTCGATGGCGGCGCGATGTTCGGCGTCGTCCCGAAGGTGCTCTGGGAGAAGACGAAGCCCGCCGATGAGCTGAACCGCGTGACCATGGACATGAACTGCCTGCTCGTCCGGGACGGCGCGGGTCACGTGGTGCTCGTCGAGACCGGCGCGGGGCCGAAGCTCTCCGACAAACAGAAGCGGAACTTCGGCATCGACGCGCCGCCGCATCTCCTCGAGGAGCTCGCCCTGCGCGGCGTGAAGCCCGACGAGGTCACGCTGGTCATCAACACGCACCTGCACTTCGACCACGCCGGCGGGAACACGCGCCGCGACGGCGACCACGTCGTGCCGACGTTCCCGCGCGCCTCATATGTGTTCCAGCGCCTGGAGTGGCTCGACGCGAACGCGCCGAACGAGCGCACGCGCGGGTCCTACCTGGCCGAAGATTTCGCGCCGCTGGAGTCCGCCGGCAAGCTCGAGCTCATCGACGAAGCGGTCGAGATCCTCCCCGGGATCCGCCTCGACCGCATCCCGGGTCACACCCGCGGCACGCAGACGGTGCGCATCACCGATGGGAAGGAGACGCTGTTCTTCTCATCCGACTTCATGCCCGACCGCCACCACCTGCCGCTGCCGTGGATCCCGGCGCAGGATCTCTATCCGCTCGAGACGCTCGCGGCGAAGAAGCTGATCCTGCCCCGTGCCGTCGAGGAGCGCTGGATCGTCGCGTTCACCCACGACCTGCCGCGCTTCGGGAGGATCGGCCAGCACGAGGGGAAGTACACGTTCGAGGAGCTTCCCTGAGCACGATCATCGTCGGCGGCGGGATCGTCGGCGCCGCGGTCGCGTACTTCCT
>JBGQFO010000153.1:0-4578 GCA_041496945.1 Candidatus Limnocylindria bacterium
GGTTGGTCTTGCCGGGGCCCTGGGCGGGGGGGGGCGCCCCGCGCCCCCCCCAACGGGGCCGCGCGCCGCGGCGAGTGGCTATGCGGGCCGGGTCACCATGCGCCGAACGGACTCGGTGGCGAGACGGCCCAGGCCGAAGCTCGCGGCGCCGATCCAGATCCCAAAGCCCAGGTTGCCGAGGAGCGTGACCGGATCCGGGATGCCGACCCAGATCGCGGTCATGTTGATGAGCTGCAGCGCGGCCACCGCGAACGAGAATCGGGGCAGCCAGCGCGGGAACGCGGGATGTTCTCTCATCGCGAGACCGAAGGCGCCTACCCAGACGGCCTCGAGCACGTAAAGCCCGCTGTTGTAGAAGACATCCCAGAAACGGAAGAGCGGGACGACGTCGCCGCCACGGGACACGATCGTGACCAGCGTGGCCTCGAGCGCGCCCTGGATGAGGATGCCGGGCAGCTCTACCACGACGAGGATCAGCGCGACCGAGGCGAAGAGGCGGGCCCGAGGGGATACGCCGAGAGTTTCACGCAGGGCGAGCGCGAAGATGGCGATCGGCACGACCGCCAGGAAGGTCGCGATCGAAGCCGGGCCGATGATCCCATTCCGGTAGTAGGCCTCGATCGCGGCCGGGTCCAGCGTGCCGCTCACGCGCTGACCGGCGAAGATGGTCAGGCCGATGTGGTACCCGAAGATCATGGCGAGGCTGACCCACCCAGCCACCGCGCCAACACGACCGATGCGAGGATCCATACGCCTTGCTCCTTCTTCCATCGAGACCGCGCGCGTCGGGCCCTGACGCGTTGACACGGTCCATATAATGACAATATGAAACGTATCACCAATGTCAAGGGGCGCAAACGCACGTCACGCGCGTACGACAGCGAGCTGCGGGCGGAACAAGCCGATGCGACCCGTCGGAAGATCCTCGATGCGCTCGTCCGCACGATGGGACGTGGCGTTGCCGCGCTGTCCATCCCCGCGGTGGCGCGTGAGGCCGGGGTCTCGGTCCCGACGGTCTATCGCCACTTCCGCAGTAAGGCCGCGCTGGTCGCCGCGCTCTCACCGCACCTCGTCGGCCGGACGGGTCTGATGGACTCGTCCATGCTGGAGGGGGCGGATCTGCCGTCGATCGTTCGCGAGATGTATCGGCGGAACGCGGGCATGGACGCGGAGGTGCGCGCGGCGCTGGCGAGCGAGCTCGGCCAGGAGGCGCGTCGACGGATCATGCCCCAGCGAGTCGCGCTCGCGCGCAAGACCATCGCGGAGCGTCTCCCGGGTCTCGCGGGCGACGAGCTCGACCGCTTCACCCGCGTGCTCCTCATCCTCATGTCGTCCGCGACGATGCGCGCGTACAAGGACTACCTAGGGTTGGACGCGTCGCAGGCGGGGGACGACATGGCCTGGGTCGTCGAGGCCCTCCAACGAACGCACCGCCGGAGCCGCGGATGACCGTCCGCGAGCTCGATCGCCTCGGTCCCGAGGATGCCATGCGCGCCGGCACGAAGGCCACGACCCTCGCGTCACTCAAGCGTTCGGGCTTCAAGGTGCCTCCTGGCTTCGTCGTCCTCACGGGTTCGTTCGATCCGGAGGGCCGGCTTCACGACGACGCGCGCACGGCCGTGCTGACCATGGCGCGAGGACTCGGTACGACGCCCTTCGCGGTGCGATCGTCGGCGCTTGCCGAGGATCTTGCCGACGCGTCGCACGCCGGCCAGTACCTGACGGTGCTTGGCGTGCGCGGGGACGACGCCTTGATCGACGCGATCCACCGCGTGCGCGAGAGTGGGCGCACGTCACGCGTCGCCGAATACCGCGGCGCATCGGACGAGGTCGCTGTGCTTGTCCAGCCGATGCTCGCTGCCACAGCGGCGGGGGTGGCCTTCACCGCCGACCCGATCACGGGCGAGCGCGACGTGGTCGTGGTGAATGCGGTCGCGGGCCTGGGCGACCGCCTCGTTGGGGGCGAGACCGCAGCCGACGAGTGGCGTGTTCGCGACGCGTCGATCGAGCACCGCACCAGCGGCGACGGTGCGATCGATCCGCAGCAAGCGCGCGCGGTCGCCGACGTCGCGCGGCGGATCGCTGAACAGCGCGGCGTCCCGCAGGACATCGAGTGGGCCTTCGCCGATGGGACGCTGCACGTGCTCCAGGCGCGCCCCATGACCGCGCTCCCCGACGCGGTGCGTTGGGAGGCGCCATCCGGCGCGTTCGCGCGCAACTTCCGACTGGGCGAGTGGATCGGCGAGCCTGTCACGCCATTGTTCGAAAGCTGGCTCCTCACGACGATGGAGGAGACGATGCACGGCGAATATGCGCGCCTCGTCGGCCAGCCCGCGCCGCGACCGCTGCACGTCGTCGTCAACGGCTGGTACTACTACTCGCTGAACTTTCTACCGGCGTCCGTACGTGCGATCGCGCGTATGTTGCCGGGAATGCTCGTGCGGCTCGCGCGCGAGCCGCGCCGCATCGCTCCGGTGTTTCCGCTCCTGGCCCGTTTCGGCATCGACCTGTACGTCGACGAATGGCGTCGCGAGCTGCTGCCGACCTACAGGGCCGCCGTCGAAGGCGCATCCGCCGAGATCGCGTCCGCTTCGCCCGAGCGACTGCGTGTCATCGTGAATGAGCTCGCGGTGCTGGCCGGCCGGTATTTCACCTCGCTTACGTTCGTGGCCGGGTACGGCTGGAAGACCGAGATTCCGCTCTCGCAGTTCTATCGGCGGCATCTCCAAGCGACGCTCGGCGGTCATCCCCAGTTCTTGCTCCGCGGTCTTGTTCGGCCGACCCTAGCGGCGCACGATGTCCAGTCGCTCGACTGGTCCTTTCCGACGCAGGGGGAGCTAGGTGGGGCGAAGGAAGAGGTCGAGGTCGACACGCGGTATCGGCGTCTGGCACGCGAACGCGAGGATCTCGAACGTCGAGCACGCGACGCGCTTCCGGCAAAGCTGGCCGGGCGTTTCACGCGTCTGCTGGCCGAGGCGCAACGCGCCGCGGTACTTCGTGAGGAGCAGGTCTCGCAATTCACGCTGGCCTGGCCGGTGTTTCGCCGCGCGCTCGCACGTATCGGCGATGCGCTCCTGGCGCGGGGCGTCATCGCCGAACCGCAGGACCTCTACTTCCTCGAGCGCGGAGAGCTCTTCGCGGCGATCGACGGAGACGCGACCGATCGCACGACCGATGCCGTCGCGCGACGCGCGCGCCGGACGGAGCAGGGTCGTCTCATCGCGCCCCTTGTGATCGGGCACATGCCGAAGATGCTGGAGACACTCCTCGGTGTCGCCGATCGCGCGATGCGCGATCCACGTGAGTCTTCACCGGAGGCTGTGCGGGGCGTACCCGCGAGTCCCGGTCGCGCCACGGGCCGCGCGCGCGTCGTGCGCACAGCGAGCGAGTTCGGGCGGCTCGAACAAGGTGAGGTGCTCGTGTGCCCCGTGACCACACCTTTGTGGACGCCCCTCTTCGCGCGCGCCGCGGCGGTCGTGACGGACGTCGGCAGCCCGGCCTCGCACGCCTCGATCATCGCCCGGGAATACGGGATCCCCGCGGTGGTCGGCACCGGTGACGGGACGAGTCGGATCCGCGACGGGGAGCGCGTGACGGTCGACGGCGGCGCGGGCCTCGTTCTCCGGGAGAGCGTCTAGGCCCGAAGCCGCGCGCGGAGCGCGGCGTCGGTCGCGATCCGCACCGCCACGGCCGCCAGGACCTCGGCGGTGACCATCGCGTTGCGGTGCGCGAGGTCGGTCGCCGACGACTCGCGCATGACGTGCGAGTGGCCCGGGATCGACTTCTCACTGACCGGGAAGCCGATGTAATCCGCCGGCGCGACCTGCGACACGTTGCCGAAGTCCGTGGAGGCGAGCACGAACTTGCCGCGCACGACGCGGAGCTCGCGTTTCTTCAGCTCCTCGGCGAGGAGGTCCCCGACGCGCGCGCTCGGCTTCACCGGCGCGTACAGGCGCATGTCGTCCACGATCTCCGCCTTCGTACCCGTCTGCATCGCCGCGCCCTCGACCATCTGCGCGAACGTGCGCTGCATCTCGTCCAGCTGCTCGACCGTCGCGGCGCGCAGGCCGATGTCGCACTCGGCGAGCTCCGGGATGATGTTCTGCGCCGCGCCGCCCTTGGTGATGATCCCGTGGACGCGCGTGTCCGCTGGCAACTGCTGCCGCCAGCCATCGATCGCGACGAAGAGCCGGATAGCGGCCGAGAGCGCATTGCGCCCGAGGTGCGGCGAGAACGCCGCGTGCGCGGCGACGCCGTGGAAGATCACGCGTTTCGCGACGACGCCGAGCGAGCTCCCGCCGAACTCCCAATCCGGATCGCCGGAAGGGTGCGACGACAGGACCGCGACGGAGTCGCGGAACACCCCGGCGTCGATCAGGTCGATCTTGCCGCCGCCGCTCTCCTCCGCCGGCGTACCGATCAGCGCGATCCCGACCACGAGGTCCTTCGCGCGATCCGCGGCGATCAGGAACGCGCCCACGTTCGACATGGCGATGAGGTTGTGGCCGCAGGCGTGCCCGATCTCCGGGAGCGCGTCGTACTCCGCGAGCAGCGCGACCGCCGGACCCGGCGGGCCGA
>JBGQFO010000154.1:0-4565 GCA_041496945.1 Candidatus Limnocylindria bacterium
CGTACACGAGCGCGTCGGGCGTCTTGGTACCGAGCGCCACGGCCCTGTCGGAGTAGCGCGCGGGATCCCACGGGCTCACGCCGTGGAGGAACGCCGCCGGACCGGACCAGAAGCCGGAGAAGTCGTTGAAGTGCACCATCTCGAGACGGCGGCCGAGCGGACCGCCGAGGATGATGAAGAGCAGACCGAAGGCGAGGGCGGTGAAGAACGCGAGGTCCGCGCGCCGCTCGTCGCTCACGCCGGAAGCGTAAGGCGCGCCGTCCGCGCGACCGCTAGCGGTGCTGATCCTTGAGCGTCTGCTTCAGCTTGTCGGCGGTGGCGCGTGCGTCGTCCGCCGCCTTGCGCGTGATCTTCGCGGCGTCGGACGCGCGCGGGTCACGCGTGTGCGCGGCGCTGGGGCTGGGCTTCTCCGACCCGCGATCGCTCGACCGATCCGCGCGTGCGCTCGCGGCGGCGGTCGGCGTGGCCGCGGCGGTGCTCGCCGTCGGGGTCGCGTGCTCCGCCTCGGTGGCACGCGGCGTCTCGGTCCGCGCGGCGAAGGCGGCGGGCGGCGTCTCCGAGCGCTTCGCGGTCCCGCTCGGCGGCGGCGTCGCGATGTTCGCGTTCTCCGCCGCGGCGACGTCGGCCGCGTCCGCGAGCACGCCGGCGACCGATGCGGCGGTCTCGGCGATCCGCTCGAGCCGCGTCGCGCCCGGCGCGACCGACGGCGCGGCGATGAGCGCGAGGACCTGCGCGCCCCGCGCGCTCTGCACGCTGGACTCGAGCGTCGTGGCGAGGGCCTGCGCGCGGTCGCGCTGCGCGTTGAACGCGGTCTCGAGCTGCGCGCCGAGATCCGTCTCGGGCTGGGGCGCGAGCTCCGCGGCGGCAGAGGCGATGTGCTGCGAGAACATCGCCGACGCGACGAGCGCGTCCGACGTCCGGCCGCTCCCGGCCAGCCGCTCCGCTTCGGCGAGGCGATGCTCGGCGATGGAGAGCTCGACCCCGGCGCGATCGCCGGGGGCGTCCGCGAGCGCGAGACGCACCTGCTCGGTCGCGATCTTCACGGGGTAGAGGAGATCGTCCGGGAGGGTCTCGGCCGAGGACACCACTGCACCCATTCCTAGTGTCAGGAGCACCGCGCCGAGCGCGACGCCGCGGACGATGTACGGCGCCGGCCGTCCGAGGAGCTCGAGGGCGGTCCAGGCGTTGTCCCGCAGCGTCGGCTTCCGGGGCCGGAGGCCGGTCATGACCCGGGCCCGCATGCGCGCCCGCGCGTAGGCGTCGGGGGCCGCCGGGGCTTGCTTGTGCAGGCGGAGGGCCATCCGGACGGCCTCGCGGAGGCGCTCGTCGCGGATCGAGCTGAGCTCACGCTCGCCGCGCGAGACCTCGCGGACGAGCCGTTCGAGCTGCTGCTGCCTGCTTCGCCCCACCACGGCCGTCTAACGGCACGTCCAGGGGCCCGTTATCCCCCGAGCGGGGGACGGCTCCGCCAGCGCGCGACGACGGACGCCCCTAGCGGACGATGTTCTCCTGGCCGGCGTCGGCGAGGCCGCCCCACACCGGCGCGTAGTGGCTGTAGAAGAGGTCCTGGTGCAGGACCTTCCCGCCCTCCATCACCGTGCGCGTGCGGTACACATCCCGTCCGCGGATGGCGTAACCCTTCGGGAACGCCGCGTCGGCCGGCTGGTCGGCGGGCACGTCGACGAAGCTCATCTGCACCGGATCGCTGAACGTCACCGTGCGTCCGGTCGGTAGGCCCCACAGGTCGAAGGTCACGCTCGTGTCCGAGACCCACGACCACAAGAACACGGGCGACGCGGTGTCGTTCCTCCATTTGAAGTCGACGCCCGGATCGAACACCGCGGCATCGAGGCCGAGCGGGTAGCGCTCGATGAGGTAGCCATGCGCGTGACGCTCGACGATGTCGTACCCGAGGGTCGAGACCGCGTTGAACATCGTCGTCGACACCTGACACAGCCCGCCGCCGATGACGTTCTCGTCGGAGCGGTTCTCGATGATCGCCCCCGCGTAGGCGTACCCGCGCTCGACGGTCACCGGGCCGAGCAGGCTCCAGAACGAGAACGTCTGGCCCGGCAGGATCACGACCCCGTCGAACTGCGACGCGCCGGTCGCGATGTTGGCATGGCGCGTCGGGCTCACCGGGAAGTAGGTGGTGTAGGTCGAGGTCCGCGTGAGCTTTGGCAGCCACTCCTGCGCCTGCTGCGTGGAGAAGACGGTGCCGTCCACGGCCGAGGGCGCGGCGAGCTCGCGCCCCGAGCCCGCCGCGACGGGTCGCAGGAGCTCTTCGAGCATCAGTGAGCGCATCCTGTCCTGCTCGAGACTGATCCCCGCGACCCCGGGAGCGATGGCCAGCGTGTTCTCCTTGCTCACGACGTAGCGCGCGCTGACCGCCGGGCGATCGAGCTTGGCCGCGAGCGCCCTCACCCACGCGGACAGGCGTGCCTGATCGAGCGAGACCGCATAACGGAAGCGCGCATTCGGCACGATCGCGCCGGCCGGCGGCACGGCGAGATCGCCCGGACGCGCGAGGACACGGTCGATGACCAGGAACGAGGCGAGGGTGACCGCGTCCTCGGTGATGCGCCGGTCCTCGACCGTGACGGTGAGCGGCGTGGTCGCGGCGCGCGCCCGCGCGAGCGCGTCCTCGAAGCCGCTCGGGTCCACCGCCGGATAGACGGCGCGCACGCTCAGCGCGATCTCGCGATCCGCGAGCGTCTGTGCCGCGAGGACCGCAGCGACCGTCGCGACGCGATCGAGTTGGCGTCCCACGACCGGCTCGGTCACGACGAGGCCGCGCGCGTCGGCGGCGAGCATCCCCGAACCCGCCGGACGGTCGACGTCCGCCGCGACCGCCGCGATCCAACGGTCGAGGACGGCGGGGTCCCCCTGCGCCCGGAAGGCCATCGGGACCGCGAGCTCGCCGCGGAGCGCGTCCGCCCAGGACCCGAGACGGTCCAGGAGCGACCCGGCCTTGCCCAGCGCGATGGCCGCGTCCGCCGCCGCCACCACATCCGGTCGCACGCCGAGCGCGCCGTTGGTCGTCGGCCAGGAGCGGCCCTCGTACGTCGCGACGACGGCGCTCGCCGACCACGGTCGCGCGATCTCGTTCTCCAGCCGCTCGATGAGGGCCGGACGCGTGAGCGATCCGACGTCGACGCCGGCGACGGTGACACCGGGCAGCGCGCGCTCCGCGTAGAGCGCCTCCGCGGCGAACACGATCGCGAGCGCGACGCACAGGACGGTGAGCGGCGCGACGACGAGAAACAACGGCAGCGAACGCAGGGGTATCCCTTGTCGCCGAGCGCGTTCCGCGTCGCGTGTGACGACCGCCATCTCGCTCATACCACCTTGATGCTGCGCGTCTGCGCGTCCACTTCCATTCTGACGATGGCTCCAAGGGACGACGTACACGGCACTGCTACAAAAAAAGCCCCGGCAGTCCAGGGGAGCAGGAACTGCCGGGGCTTAGAGGCGGACTGGCCAGCGGGCGGGCCGGCCAGAGCCTGGCTTAGGGAGTTAGCTGCACCCGGTCGTCTCTCCGCAGTTCTCGCACTTGTGGCAGGTGCCGCTTCGCACGGTCAGCCATCCACAGCGCGGACACGGCGGCGCGTCGGGTGTCGAGTTCATCCGCCGCTGCGGCCTGGACTCGACGGGCAGCGTGGTCGCGGTCGCGGTGAGCTTCGGATCGCGCTCGACCGCTTCGGTGAGATGGGGCTTGATGAGCTCGAGCTGCGGCGCGGGATCGGCGATCTCGGTGTGGCGGACGAGCCCGAGCATCTCGCGATCGGCTGCCGACAGGAAGCGATAGCCGAGCCAGCGGAAGACGTAGTCGACGATCGACTTCGCCATGCCGATCTCGGGGTTGCCGGTCCAGCCGGACGGCTCGAAGCGCATGTGGCCGAACTTCTCGACGAGGTGCGGAAGCGGGACGCCGTGCTGGAAGAGGAGCGACACGCTCGTCGCGAAGGCGTCCATCATCCCGGAGAGCGTCGAGCCCTCCTTGGCCATGGTGACGAAGAGCTCACCGGGGGTGCCGTCCTCGAAGAGCCCGACGGTGATGTATCCCTCGTGGCCCTCGATCGAGAACTTGTGGGTCAGGCTCTGCCGCGTGTCGGGCAGGCGGCGCCGCTCGGGGCGGTTCACCTCGACGATGCGCTCCACGATCTCGGTCTTCTTCTTGGCGTTGCTCGCGTCCGAGTTCGTGGAGAGCGGCTGCACCTTCTTGCTGCCGTCGCGGTAGATCGCGATCGCTTTCACGCCGTGCTTCCACGACTCGACGTACGCGTCCATGACGTCGTCGACGGTCGCGGTCTCCGGCAGGTTCACGGTCTTGCTGATCGCGCCCGAGATGAACGGCTGGACCGCACCCATCATCTTGATGTGACCCATGTGCTGGATCGAGCGCGTGCCGTTCGCGGGCTTGAACGCGCAATCGAAGACCGCGAGGTGCTCGTCCTTGAGCGCAGGCGCGCCTTCGATGGTGTCGTGTGCCTCGATGTATGTGGTGATCGCGGTGGTCTGCGTTTCGGTGTAGCCGAGCCGGCGCAGCGCGGCGGGGACGGTGC
>JBGQFO010000155.1:0-4389 GCA_041496945.1 Candidatus Limnocylindria bacterium
GCGACGATCTTCGCCGAGCTCATCGAGAGCGATCGCTTCGAGGAGCTCGCCGATGCCCGGCAGAAGGCCGGCCTCCGCGCCGCGCTGGAGATCCGCGCCCGCGACTACCTTCAGGCGATGCGGCTGCGCGTGCGCCTCTCCGCGGCCTTCGCCGAGATCTTCGCGAGCGCGGACGTGATCCTGTCGGCCGGCCGCACCATTACCGCGACGCCCGTGACTCAGCCGCTCGACATACCGCCCTCGACGGCGAGCAACCCGCCGCCCAGCCGCAGGCCGGGCAACATCGGGCTCATCGCCGCGGGGAATCTCGCCGGCCTTCCGGCGATCTTCTTTCCCTGCGGGTTCGGGACGGATGGGCTCCCGGTCGGGCTGCAGCTCGTGGGTCGGCCGTTCTCGGAGCCGCTGCTCCTGGCGCTCGTCTCGGCGTACCAGCGCGAGACCGGGCACCACACCAAGCGGCCACTGCAGTAGTCGTGCGCGAGCTCGCGCGACCGGTCGCGATCGCGATCGTGCGCCGCGGTGAACGGATCCTGGTGTTTCCGGTGCCCGATCACGTCAAGAACGTGACCGGGTACCGACCGCCGGGCGGGACGATCGAATTCGGGGAGACCGGAGCGGAAGCCGTCGTCAGCGAGATCGACGAGGAACTCGGCGTCGAGATCGTCGAGCCCAGCTACATCGGAACGCTCGAGAACATCTTCCGCTATCTGGGGGACACCGGACACGAGCTGGTGCGCGTGTACAGCGCGCGCTTCGCGGACGTGTCCCTGTACGAGCGTCCGGATTTCGCATGCATCGAAGCGAACGGCGTGCCGTTCAGGTGCGTGTGGAAGCCGATCTCCGACTTCGACCGCGAACCGCTCTATCCGTCAGGGTTGCTCGAGCTCATCCGCGGCTAGGAGCCACGCTCAGCGGCGCCCCCGCCGGCCGCGCTCTGGATCGAGCAGCAGAAGCGCGACGTAGCCGCCGAGGATCCAGAGGGGCGCGACGACGCTGAGCGCGAACCAGATCTCCACGGCGGTACGGGAGTCTAGGCGCGCGCGACCTCGGAAAGCGCTTTGACACCTTCGAGCTCGCGGCCGTAGGGGAGCATCACGTTCGCGTGATCGATGCCCGCCCTGGCCATCGCGCGGAAGCGCTCGCCGGCCTCGTCGGTGGTCCCGAAGATCGCTCCGGTCCGCGCCGCGCGCCACTGGTCCGGGGTGGTGTTCGCGCGCTTGGCGAGCGCGCTGACGAGGTCGTCGAGCTCCGCGCGCGTCGGCGCGACGAAGGCCTGCACGAAGAGGCTCCGCCCGAGCGTCGCGGGATCGCGGCCCACCGCGGTGCACGCCTCGTCAAGACCGCTCTGCATGAAGGGGATGCGCTCCTGCTCGCTCGTGCCGGGGTTGGACATGTTGAACCACCGCGCCCACTTCGCCGCGATCCGCATGACCCGCGGCTTCGTGCCGCCGATCCAGATCGGGAGGGGATCCTGCTTCGGTTTCGGCGAGGCCACCGCATCCTCGACGCGGTAGTGCTTACCGCGATACGTCGCGCGCTCCCCCGTCCAGAGGCGCGTGCAGATCTCGAGTGTCTCGACCATCTGCGTGACGCGCACGCCGGCCTCGGGGAAGTCGTAGCCGTAGGCCTTGTACTCGACCTCCTTCCAGCCGGCGCCGATGCCGAACTCGAGCCGGCCACCGGACATCTGGTCGACGCCCGCGGCGATCTTCGCAAGCAGCGCGGGGTTGCGGTAGGACTGACAGCTCACCATCGGGCCGATGCGGATGCCCTCGGTGTCGCGCGCGAGCCCCGCGAGCACCGACCAGGCGTCGAGGCAGTCGGTCGCGACGGCGTCCTTGTGCAGGAAGAGGTGGTCCGACACCCAGAGCCGCGTGAAGCCCGCGGCCTGCGCGCCGCGGGCGATGTCGCGGATCGCCTCGTAGCTGAAGCCGAACTGCGGCTCGATCTGGACCCCCAGGTCCATCGCTAGCGTCCCTCGCGCGCGTTCATGGTCTCGTCCTCCTCGGCGGTGAGGCGGAACATCATGTGCCTTCCGGTCACGGTCAGCGTCGCGAGCATGAAGCCGGCGAACACGCTGACGCCGACGTTCACGATGAGCTCCATGCCCAGGACGATCGCGTCGAAGCCGAAGATCAGCCCGAACCAGACCGCGATGGCGACAAGCGTCTCCCGTAGCTGAAAGGTGATCGGGCGTCGGGGCTGCCGGCGCTCGGGTCGCCGCTCGGGCGGGAGCGCCGCCTCACGCGCCAGGCGCGCCCGCCGGTCGGCGCGCATGACCCGGGCGACGTACCAGACGCACACGACGAGCAGAGCCGCCTCGACGATCGCGTTCTGCGGATGGCCGACGGCGATCGAGAGCGGGATGAAGAGGAGCGCACCGACCGCCACGACCGTCGCGACGACCGCGGCCGCGATCGTCGCGGTCCGGCGGAGCGTCACGACATCGCCCGGTCGAGGACCTCGACGACGTGGAGCACCGCGGTCCGCCGTCCACGCCCCTCGAGACCGCTCTTGACCTGGAGCATGCAACCGGGGTTCGCGCTGACGACCGCATCCGCGCCGGTCGCGGCGATCGCATCGAGCTTTCGCGCGAGCAGCGCATCCGCGAGATCCGGCTGCTGGAGGTTGTACGAGCCCGCGCTCCCGCAGCACACGTCGGACTCGGCCATCTCGATGAGCTCCAGACCCTCCACCCGTCGCAGGAGCGCTCGCGGCTGCTCGGTGATGCGCTGCGCGTGCGCGAGGTGGCAGGGCGCCTGATACGTCACGCGGAGCGCGAGCGTCCCAAGGGGCCCGTCGCCGCCCAGCGACGCGACGTACTCGGTCACGTCGCGCACCCGCCGCGCGAAGGCCGCCGCGCGCTCACGCCACCCCGGCTCGTCGGCCAGGAGGTGGTCGTAGCCCTTGAGGTGCGCGCCGCAGCCCGCGGCGTCCACCACGATCGCGTCGAGGTGCGCCGCTTCGAACGCGGCGATGTTCTTCTTGGCGAGGGCGATGGCATCGGCGCGCGCGCCGGCGTGGGCGTGGAGCGCGCCGCAGCAGACCTGCGCCGGGACGTCGATGACCGCCACGCCGAGGCGGGTGAGCACGCGCGCCGCCGCGGTGTGGACGTCGCCGTACGCCACACGCATGACGCAGCCGAGAAGGAGCGCGACGTGCGCGACCGGTGCCGCCGGCGCGGTCTGCACCTGGTACCGCGGTCGGGCGAGCGGTGGATAGAGGCCCTCGAGCCGCCGCAGGCCGCGCGGCAGACGGTCGCGCAACCCGCTCGCGCGCACGAGACGGCGGAGCCCGGTGCGCTCGTACAGCGAAAGTAGCCCGGCGACGCCCTCGAGGCGCGCGGGATCCGCGAGCAGTCCGAGCGCGAGGCGACGGAGCCAGGACACCGGTGCCGACCGCCGGACGGCGTGGGCGTCCTCGAGCGCGGCCCGTGCGTTCTCGATGAGCGCGCCGTAGCCGACACCCGAGGGACAGACCGCCTCGCAGGCCCGGCAGGCCAGGCACCGGTCGAGGTGCAGCCGCAGCGTGTCGGTCGCCCCGATGCGGCCAGCGGCGAGCTGCTCCATCAGATGGATGCGCCCGCGCGGCGACTCGGTCTCGAGGCGCGTGAGGAGGTACGTCGGGCAGGACTCGAGGCAGATGCCGCAATGGATGCAGCCGCGGGCTGGCTCGATGTCGAACGAGAGCTGAGCGACGGTCACGACGTCAACGCTAGACGGGCATGCGGCCCGGCGCGAGCACGCCGTGCGGATCGAATCGCTCCTTCAGCCGGCGCGCGATCTCCGCCGGGAGCCCGCTGCGCCCCCAGGTGCCGATCGCGCGGCGCTGCGCGACGGAGGTCCGCTCCAGGATGAGCGCGCCGCCGGCCGCTTCGCAGGTCGACCGGCGTGTCGCGAGCTCGTCGCTGGCGCGCTCGCCGAAGAGGAACGTGCTACCGGCGCCCACGTGGGCGACGGCGCTCCCGCCAAGTGCCTCGGCCTCGTGGCCGGGCGGCACGGCGGCGCGCGCGACATGCGTCGCTCGCGCGGGTAGCGCGACGATGTCCTGCCACGCGGCGTCGTCGATCTCGGCGAACGCTCCTCGCGACCGCACCTCGCGCGCCAGCCGCTCGACGGCGGCGGCCGCGCCGGCACAACGCACCGCCAACAGCGCGCCGCCGCCGGCCGCGCCGCCCGTCGCGAGCACGAGCGCGTCCAGGGGGAGCGCGGCGCGCAGCTCGGTGGCCAGCGCGACGAGGCGCGAGACGTCGGCGTCGCGGAGCGAGAGCACGAGGCTGCGCTCGTCGATCGCGACGAGCTTGAGGCTCACCTCCACGAGCGCGGCGAGGGTGCCGAAGCTGCCGCTGTAGAGGCGGGTGAGGTCGTAGCCGGTCACGTTCTTCACCAC
>JBGQFO010000156.1:0-4364 GCA_041496945.1 Candidatus Limnocylindria bacterium
CCCGGGCAGTTCACCGACGAGCAGCTGGTCGCGGACGAGGACGTGGTCATCACGCTCTCCACCCGCAACTACGCGAAGCGCATGCCGCTGTCCACCTACCGCCAGCAGCACCGCGGCGGCCGCGGCGTCATCGGCATGCAGACGCGCGAGGAGGACGACGTCGAGCATCTCGTCGTCGCGCGCAACCACGACAAGCTCTATGTCTTCACCGACCGGGGACGGGTCTTCGCCCTGAAGGCCTACGAGCTCCCGGATGCCAGCCGCACCGCGAAGGGGACGCCGATCCAGAACATCCTCGAGGCGATGCAGCAGGGCGAGCGCGTATCGGCGCTGGTGGCGCTGCGCGACACGACCTCGGCGGAGTTCCTGGTCATGGCGACGCGCAAGGGGTTCATCAAGAAGACGAACCTCTCCGAGTACGCGACGGTTCGACGTGCCGGACTCATCGCCATCGCGCTTCGCAAGGGCGACATCTTGGCCTGGGTCGCGCCCGCACACAAGGACGACCGCATCCTGCTCGCCACGAAGAAGGGCAAGGGCATCACCTTCAAGGCGAGCGACGCGCGCCCGATGGGACGTCCGACGCAGGGTGTCACCGGCATCCGCCTCGCGAAGGGCGACGAGGTCGTGGGGATGGGCATCGTCCGGCCGCGGACCGAGGTGCTCTCGGCCACCGCGAACGGCTACGGCAAGCGCACGGCCATCGACGAGTTCCCGACGCAGGGCCGCGGCGGGCAGGGCGTCATCCTCGCCTCGCTCGGGCCGAAGACCGGCGACGTCGCCGCCGTCCAGATCGTCGACGAAGGCACGGAGGAGATCCTCCTGATCTCGAGCAACGGCGTCGTGATCCGCACGCCGCTCGACCAGATCCGCGTCCTCGGGCGCCCGACCATGGGCGTGAAGGTCATGACCGTCGGTGACGCGAAGATCGCCTCGATCGCGACCTTCACCTCGACCCGGCCAAGCCAGACACAGTTCCCGGTGAAGTGAGAACGCTCCTCCGCCCGGCTGCCTGACGGCCGGCGCGGCGTCCGCGGACCGTACGTTTCGGGCGACGAGCGGCCAGGACCCAGTACCAATTCGCGACCCCGCGCCGTTGTGTTCGACGCGTGGTGCCCGTATGGTCGCCCGCGTGGAACACGATGTGGGTAAGGGGCAAGGGCCGGCATATTGATCACCCTCGACGACGTCAGCAAGAGGTACCCGAACGGGACGTTCGCCCTGCGCGATGTGGATCTGCACATCGAGCCGGGTAACTTCGTGTTCCTGGTGGGCTCGTCGGGTGCCGGCAAGTCCACCGTCATACGACTGCTCATCCGCGAAGAGCTTCCCTCCACCGGGCGCGTGGTCGTCGACGGCGAGGACGTCGGTCGGATGTCGCGTGGTCGGGTGCCGAAGCTTCGGCGCAAGATCGGTGTCGTCTTCCAGGACTTCAAGCTCCTGCCGACGAAGACGGTGGCCGAGAACGTCGCGTTCGCGCTCCTCGTCACCGGGCACTCCGGCCCCATCGTGCGTGAGGAGACGGAGCGCGTCCTCTCGCTCGTCGGACTCTCGGCGCGGCGCGCTCACTTCCCGAACCAGCTCAGTGGCGGCGAGCAGCAGCGCACGGCGATCGCGCGCGCGCTCGTCAACCGGCCGCGCATCCTCATTGCCGACGAGCCCACAGGCAACCTCGACCCAGTGACGAGCTGGGAGATCATCAAGCTGCTCACGCGCGTGAACGAGCTCGGCACGACCCTGGTCATCGCCACTCACAACGCGGAGATCGTGAACGCGCTCCGTCGCCGGGTCATTCACCTGGACCACGGGCGCGTCGTGCGCGACGAACGCGAAGGGCTCTACGCCGCATGAGGCGGATCCTGTACATCCTCACCGCGGCCGCGCAGGGGTTCATGCGCAACCCGGCGATGAGCATCGCCTCGACCCTGACGGTCACGCTCATGCTCACGCTCTTAGCGTTCTTCATGACCACCGACCGGGGCCTGCAGGCCGCGGTCACGGTGCTCGAGGGGAAGGTCGAGCTGGCGCTGTACATCGACGACAACGCCAAGGTCTCGGACGTCCTCGCGCTCAAGGCGCGTATCGCGGCGAATCCCGCGGTCGCCCGTGTCGATTACGTCACGAAGGATCAGGCCCTCCAGCGCCTCCGGGACATCGCCGCGAACCGCCCCGACTTCACGTTGGCCGACATCTCCGCGAACCCGCTGCCGGCGTCGCTCGAGATCAAGATGGCCGACCCGCGCGAAGCGAAACGGCTCGCGCAGGATCTCCGCGACGAGGTCGGGAAGGGCATCGTCTACGACGTGGTCGACAACCCGCAGGTCGTCGACCAGCTGCTCACGATCACGCGGGTCCTCTCGGTCGGCGGCATCGCGATCCTCGCGATGATGCTCTTCGTTGCGCTCTTCGTGATCGTCAACACCATCCGCATCGCCGTCCATGCCCGGCGGGATGAGATCGAGATCATGAAGCTCGTCGGCGCGACGGACTGGTTCGTGCGCTGGCCGTTCATCCTCGAGGGCATGCTCGTGGGCACGCTTGGCGCGGTCGTGTCGCTGGCCGTGCTGTTCGCCGCGGCCGGCCCGGTCACGAGCGTGATGCTCGACTTCCTCGACATCCTGCCCATCAGCTTCGGCCCGGAGTACGTGGCCGAGCTCGTCGGCGGCGTCTTCGCGGTCGCGCTCCTCGTGGGCGCCGGCGGGGCGACCCTGTCAGTGCGGACGTACCTCGCGAAATGAGGCTCCTGTGGGGCACGCGCCGCTTGACCGGGGGGCAGCCGAGATGGGACGATTCGCCGTCCATGGGAACTCCCCGTCGCCGGGGAGGTGGGGGTTGGAGGAAGCGCTGGGTCCGCGCGTCGTTCGTCGCGCTGACCGCGCTCGCCCTGGTGGTCGGGCAGCAGTCCTACGCCCGCGCCGACGATCCGCTCCAGGACGCGCTGAAGCGCAAGGAAGAGCTCGAGCGCGCCGTGCAGAACTCCCGCGCGAATGCCGAGCGCTACAAGGCGGCGGCGTCACAGTTCCAGGCCGCGGTCAACGCGGCGAACGCCCGGATCGCCGACCTCGCGGCGCTCGAGGACGACGCGCAGTCACAGGCCGACGCGCTGGCCCTCGAGATCCAGATCCACGAGGAGCAGCTCGCGCTCGTGTCGTTCCAGCTCGATGAGACGAAGGCGCTCGCCGATTCGCTCGCCGCGCAGGTCGCCGTGCAGCAGCGGCAGCTGGTGGATCGCGAGGCGCTCTACGCCAAACATCTGCGTCTGACCTACCGGCAGGCGCTCATCTCGCCCCTGGAAATGTTGCTGTCGTCCTCTTCCCTCACCGACTTTGCGCAACGGGTGCAGGCCATGATCTTCGTGAATCGCCAGGACAAGCAGCTCGCGAACGAGATCCGTTCGCTCCGCGCCGACACGGCGCAGCGGCTCGATGACGCGAGCGCCAAGCAAGACGAGATCCTCGAGCTCCAGGGGCAGATCGACGACCAGCGCAAGGGGCTGGCGAAACAGAAGGGCGAGTACGACACGCTCGTCGCGCAGATGCAGGCGTCGATCTCATCGCAGGCGGACGTCCGCGCCGGGGCGCAGGTCGACAGGAGCCGGGCGCTCCAGGCCGCGAGCCGGGCGAACAACGAGACCGCGGTCCTGAACCAGAAGCTCGAGCAGACCGAGGCGCTCCTCGCGCAGCTCGCCGCGGAGCAGGCCGCGAAGTCCGGCCTCGCCGCGTTCAACGGCACGAAGCTTCCCCTGTGGCCGCTCAGCGGTCCGATCACCTCCGGCTTCGGGGCGCGCTGGGGTGGCTTCCACAACGGGCTCGACATCGCGGCGCCGATGTACACCCCGATCCGCGCCGCGGCGGCCGGCCAGGTCGTGACCGTCGGCAAGCCGTACCTGGCGTACGGCGACACCGCGACGGTCGTGATCATCGCGCACGGCTACAACTTCTCGACGCTCTACGGGCATCTCGACGACGGACCGCATCCGCCGGTGGTACGCGTGGGTCAGACCGTCGCCGCGGGGCAGATCATCGCGTACGTCGGCATGACCGGCTGGACGACCGGACCCCATGTGCACTTCATGACGATCGTCAACGGCCGCGCGGTCGACCCGAGGCCATACCTGCCCTAACACCTATCGGCCTGCCTCGCGCATGCTGGTGCGGGCGCCTGTGGATAACTCGAGAAGCGCCGGAGCGATCCGGCGCTTTTCATTGCCTTTTGTGGCGAAGTTCATACGCTCGGGTGAGCTCGGGTGTCGTAGGATGCGGGACGAAAGAAAGGAGGTGATGTGGAGTGGGTGATGCCAGTGGGAATCCAAAGACCCAGACGGCCCTCACTTCAGCCTTTCGGAATGAATCCATCTGAGGTGA
>JBGQFO010000157.1:0-4348 GCA_041496945.1 Candidatus Limnocylindria bacterium
AACTCCGCGTTGCCGACCTGGCACAGCGCGTTCGGCTTGCTCGGCGCATCCGGCTCCGCCCGCACGACCCAGCTGCCGCTGAAGACCTCGGCTCCGGCGGGCACGCCCCCGGCCGCGTCAGCGTCGAACGTCCATGACCCGGACGTGGCGCTCGGGGGCGGGCTTTGGTAGGCGATAGCCGCCTTGCCCCCGCAGCCCGACGCCACGATCACAAGCGCGAGCCAAACGCCAAGGGCAGGTGAGCGTCTGAGCATGTCGATCACTTCCTGAAGCTAAACGAATCGATCGACGAGCATCGCGGCGCCGCCGACGAGCGCGGCGCTTTTGACAACGAGCTCCGCGGGCTGTGCGCGGTCGGTGCCGAGGCCGAACGCGAGCGCGGCGAAGAGGAACGCCATGACTCCGCTACCGATGTCCTCGAAACTCAGGCCCAGAAGCACGGGATAGTCGACGTCGAAGTTTGCGCCGTTCGCGATGATGAGCGTGACGCGCCAAAGGAGGAACGCCGCGACGGCAGCGATGGCGCCGACCGCGATCCGCCGGCGTTGGCGCGACGGGGGCCAGGCGTACAGCGCGCCCGCTGTTGCCAGGCTAACGAGCACCGCACCAAGAGCGATCAGCCAGAGCGGTGGTGCATACATGGTGTTCGGCCCCCCCTGAGGTGGTGTGCGCGACGTGATGGTACAAACACAGCGACGTGAGCCCACACGACGGGAGATGACGAAATGAAGTGGATCACACGCGAACATCCCAGGGTCGATCGCGTCGCCTGCCCATGGCTGGTGCAGAGGTTCGTCGATAAGGCGGCGGAGTTCGTTTACGTGCCGAGTGACCAGGTCGCGGCCGAGGCAGGGCGCATCGGCGCGACGCCCTACGACATCAAGGACGTCGAGCTCGGCCACAAGGGCCCTGAATGCAGCTTCGACGCCTTCGTGCACAAATACGAGCTCGATAAGGATCCGGCCATGGCCTACATGACCAAAGTCATCCGTGGGGCGGATACCGCGGACAAGGCGGTGACCCCCGAGTCGATCGGCGTGGAGGCGCTCCTGGACGGCATTCGGCTCGTGCACTACCCGGACGATCAAGCCCAGCGAAAAGCATCGATCCCGGTGCTCGACGCCCTCTACGCCTATTGCAAGGAGAAGGTCGCGAAAAAGTGACCCTGCGTCGCGTCGTCCAGATCGAGGTGCCGCGCGGCGCGAAGCCCGGGTTCGACCATGCCGACGTGTTCACCTCCCATTCCGGCAGCCGGATGTACGTCGCGCACACCGGCGCTGACCGCGTCGACGTGTTCGACTGCGCCAACGCCGCGTATCTCCACGCGCTGGACGGCCATCCGGGCGTCGCCGGCGTGCTGATTCACTCCGATCTCGACCTGATGCTCACCACCGATCGCGGCTCCGCGCGGCTCAGCTTCTTCAGGGTGTCGGACGAGACGCTCGTCGCGCAATTTCCAGTCGGACAGCGTCCCAACGGCGTCGCCCTGGATACACGCCAGGTCCGCGCATACACCTTCGACCTTGGCGATCCACCCGGCGTCGGCTGCACCTCGACGGTCGTGGATCTTGCGGCGCGGGCCGTTCTCGCGCGCATCACGCTTCCCGGCCGGCCGCGCTGGGCCGCGTATGACCCCTCGTCGCGCTCCATCTACGCGAACATCAGCGACCCACCGTGCATCGTCGTCCTCGACACCGGTGCAACGAGGGTCGCCCGCATCATCGACGTGCCTTCGGCCGGTCCCCACGGTCTGGCGCTCGTCAACGGACTGTTGTTCTGCGCGACAGACGCCGGCGAGCTCGTCGTACTCGACCCCCTCGGGACCGTTCGTACGCGATTGCCCCTCGCCGGGGCGCCTGACGTGGTCCTGTATGACCGTGACCTTGCGCGGGCCTACGTGGCGATCGGCTCGCCCGGGGTGGTGCAGTCCTTCGACACCAAGGCGCCGCGAATGCTCGAGACGGTCGAGACCGAGGAGGGCGCCCACACGATCGGTTGGGATCCCACGCTCAAACAGCTGTGGGCATTCGCGCCGCGCTCGTGCGGAGCGATCGTGTACCAGGAATCGGCCTGAGCGAGCCCAGTTCGTTGCGGATCGACCGGCCGGAGCTGACGCTCCGCGAGCTGGCTGGCTACTTCCTTCGACTCGGCGCCCTCGGCTTCGGCGGGCCGATCGCGCTCGCCGGCTACATGCACCGTGATCTCGTCGAGCGGCGCGGCTGGATCACCCAGGACGAATACCTCGAGGGCCTCGCTGTGTCGCAGACCCTGCCCGGCCCGCTCGCGGCGCAGCTCGCGATGTGGCTCGGCTACGTGCGACGCGGCTTTTGGGGCGCGGTCGCGGCAGCCGTGTCGTTCATCCTGCCGCCTTTCATCATCGTGAGCGCCGTCGCGGCGCTGTACGTCGCGTTCCGGGGAACGACCGTCATCCAGGCGCTCTTCTACGGCATCGGGCCGACGGTGATCGCCCTGATCGTCCGCGGCGCGTGGAAGCTGTTCCGGGTCACCGTGAAGAGCGACCGACGGTTGTGGGTCATCTTCGCGCTCATCGCGATCGTCACTTTTGTTGCGCGCAGTGAGGTCGCGATCCTCTTCGTCGTCTCTGGGTTGGTCGGCGTGCTCCTCTATGCGCCGCCCTCTTGGCTACGCACGCGAGCGGCACCCGCGCTGGTCGCGCCCGGTCTTGCGAACCTCGTCGCGGCCGTGCAGAGCACGGACCTGAACACGCTCGTCGCGCTCGGGATCTTCTTCTTCAAGGCGGGCGCGTTCACTTTCGGCTCGGGCCTCGCCATCGTGCCCTTCTTGCAGCAGGGAGTGGTTCGCGATTACGGCTGGCTAAGCGAACGTGAGTTCCTCGACGCGGTAGCGATGGGCATGATCACGCCCGGCCCCGTCGTCATCACCGCGGTCTTTGTCGGCTATCTGGTCGCTGGTCTCGCAGGCGCGATCGTCGCGGGCGTTGCGGTGTTCCTACCGCCGTTCCTCATGGTGGTGCTGTTCGCGCCGACGATCATCCGCTACCGCAGACACCCCGCGGTGCAGGGCTTCACGAAGGGCGCCACGTCGGCCGCCGCCGGCGCGATCGTCGGCGCGGCCGGGGTCATCGCGACGCAGGTCATCGTGGACGTGCCGACGATCGCCATCTTCGCGATGGCCTTCGTCGTCTTGTGGCGCCTCAAAGTGTCCGAGCCGTTGCTTGTCGTCGCGTCGGCCCTTGTGGGCCTGGCGATCTTCGGCTTGCGCTAGCCGCTGCTAGCGAGCGAGTTCGAAGATGATCTCGCCATCCACGACCTGGCCGGTCCGGCGGAAGCCGAGCTTCTGGTGGACGCGCAGCGACGGCGCGTTGTCGGGTGTGGTCGATGAGATGAAGCGCCGCACGCCGTGCTCCTCGCGCGCCCAGTCCATGAGCCGCCGCGCGGTCTCGGTCGCGTAGCCCTGGCGGCGGTGCTCGGGGAACACCGTCCATCCGAGCTCAGCCCCATCGGCCGCCGCGATGTCATTCACGCCGGGCGGTCCGTGGAAGTTCACGAAACCGATCATCACGCGATCATCGCGACGAACCATTGCGCGCACCGACCACATCAGCCGTGCCGGATCTGCCGCGAGCTGTATCCGACGAAGCTCGAGCACGTCCGCGGCGGTGCCGGGGAAGTCCGCGGGCACGGAGTAGTCGACGAGCTCGCGCGCGAGCGTCGCGTTGCGATCGACGAGTGCGGACAGGAGCTCGAGCGGCATGACGATGAGATCGAGCCGCTCGCTGCGGACGATGTCCGCCGCGGTCAGGAGCTCCGCTTCGACACCGCTCGCTCGTAGATGTCGTCCGCGAGGCGCAGCGGTCGGCCGGATCCGCCGAACCGCTCCATGCTCAGCTCCGCCAGGACGGCGAGCGCGATCTCCGCCGGCGTGCGGCCACCGAGGTCGAGACCGACCGGTGCGTGCACCGCGCGGATTCGCTCGTCGGAGATGCCCTCGTCACGGAGCATCTTCGCGATGAGGATCGTCTTGCGCTTCGAGCCGAGCAGCCCGACGTATCGCGCATCCGTCTTCACCGCTTCGCGCAGACAGTGGGCATCGAGCTTGTGTCCACGCGTGGCGATGACGACGAAGGTGTTCCAGCCGATCGGCATCGTGCGCAGCGCCTCGGCCATGTCCATGCGGACGACGTCGATGCCGGGTCCAAAGCGCTCGCGCGAGGAGAACTCGGGCCGGTCATCGATCACGGTCACGTCGTACTCGAGCTGCGAGGCCATCTTCGCGATGGCGAGGCCGACATGTCCGCCGCCGGCGATCACGAGGCGCGGCTTCGCGACGATGGGCTCGATGAGGAGCTCGTGCGAATCGTCGAGGG
>JBGQFO010000158.1:0-4330 GCA_041496945.1 Candidatus Limnocylindria bacterium
CTCGCGAAGTGGAAATGCAACGTGCCCCGCGTCATCGCGCGCGTGAACGACCCGAAGAACGAGATCGTGTTCAAGGCGCTCGGCATCGACGAGACGATCTCGTCGACGCGCGTGATCATGAACGTGATCGAGCAGGAGCTGCCGTCGGGCGGTTTCATGCCGCTCATGCCGCTGACCGGCTCGCACCTCGAGCTCATCGAGGCCGAGATCGCGGCCGGGACGCCCTCCGCGGGCAAGTCGATCCGCTCGCTCGGCCTGCCCGAGGGCGCGGCCATCGGCGGTATCGTCCGCAAGGGCGGCGTCGTGCACGCGGACGACGACACGAAGCTCCAGGTGGGCGATCGGATCGTGGTGCTGTCGCCCACGAAGGACGAGGCCGGCGTGCGGAAGGCGCTGTTCGGCTAGATCTCGGCGCGGTCGTGCCGGCGTTCGTTGGCAAGGTGATACGGGACGTCGACGACGACCGTGTTCGGCCGGAAGAACAGGCGGACCTTGAGGCGGAGCGCGGTCTGGTTGTGGAGCACGTATTCCCAGAAGTGTCGCGGGACGAACTCCGCGAGCACGACCGTGATCGGGCGTTCCGGATCCTGCCGCGCCCGCGCGTCGACATACGCGAGCAGTGGTGGGATGAGGGCCCGATAGGGCGATTCGATCACGACCAGAGCGATCCCGTCGTCGCGCGCGCGCCAGCGCTCCCGCATGCGCTCGGCCGAGCCGGCGTCGTCGGCGACATGGACAGCCGTCACGTCGAGAGAGATCGAGCGCGCGAACGCCAGCGCGTGCAATGCGGCGCGATCGAGCCGGGCGACCGGAACGATCACGTGCGGCACCGCCACCCGCGGCAGCGGCGCGTCTGGCCGCTCGAGCGTCAAAGCGTCGCCGACCGTCCGGTAGTGGCTCGAGATCGCCCACATGAGAGCGATGAGCGCGGGTATGAGCACCGCGATCATCCACGCACCCAGCGCGAACTTCGCGACGGCGACCTCGACGCTCACGATCGCCGTCGTCACCGCGCCGATGCCGTTGATCGCCGCCCGCATGCGCCAGCGGCGCTCCGTCCCGCGCAGGCGCCACCAGTGTTTGACCATGCCGCTCTGGCTGAGCGTGAACGCGATGAAGACGCCGATCGTGTACAGCGGGATCAGGTTGGTGACGCTGCCGGCGAATGCGACGATGAGGCCCGCGGCCACGAGCGATAGCAGCACGATCCCGCTCGAGAACGCCAGGCGGTCGCCACGGAACTGGAAGACCCGCGGTAGGAAACGGTCGCGGGCGAGGATGCTCGCTAGGCGGGGGAAATCGGCGAACGCGGTGTTCGCGGCGAGCACCAGCAGCAGCGCGGTCGCGATCTGCACGAGGTAGTGGAACGGCGTGCCGGTGCCGACGATCGTTCGCGTCAGCTGGCTCACGACTGTCTCCTGCTCGCTGGGGTCGGGAACGATGCCGAGCTGGCCGGCCAGCAGGCTGACGCCGAGGAAGATCGAGCCGAAGCACAGACCCATCAGGATCAGCACGCGCTGGGCGCGGCGCGGTTCGGGCGGCGCGAACGCCGGCACGCCGTTCGAGACGGCCTCGGTCCCGGTGAGCGCGACGGAGCCGGCGGCGAACGCGCGCAGGAGCAGGACCAGACCGAGCCCCTCACCGGTCCCTTGGGGGATCCAGTCCGCCGGCGGCGTGTAGCTCGGCAGGCTGCCGGTCGCGGCGAGGAAGATGCCGTAGCCGATCAGCCCGAACATCGCAGCGAGATACACGTAGGTGGGCGCCGCGAAGATGGTCGCGCTCTCGCGTATGCCACGGAGATTCCCGAGGCAGAGCAGCGCGACGAAGAGCACGCCGACCGTCACGCGCACGTCGAACAAGCCAGGGAAGATCGAGGTGAGCGCGGCGACGCCGGCGGCGATCGAGACCGCGACGGTGAGCACGTAGTCGGTGAGGAGCGCTCCGGCAGCGACGAGTCCCGACACCGGTCCGAGGTTGTCACTCGCGACGATGTACGAGCCGCCGCCGTTCGGATACGCCCGGATCGTCTGCTGGTAGCTCGTCACGACGATCGCGAGGACGACGACGATGCCGATCGTGATCGGCATTGTGAGCGCGAGCGCACCGGCGCCGGCGAGGAGGAGCACGCGCATGATCTCCTCGGTCGCGTACGCCGCCGAGGAGATGTTGTCGGACGCGAAGACAGCGAGACCCTTGAACGTCCCGACGCGTTCCTCGATCTCCTGCTCCGACCGAAGGCGACGCCCGATGAGCAACGTGCGCAGCGAACCGATCACACGCCCCGCCGGGCCGCCGCCATCGAGCACGCGCTCCTCGGCGACGAGGTAGCCCGGTGCGCGGTGGCTGAAGTCCCCACCCTTGGGCGTGACGATGCGGATGTAGCGCGATCCCGGAAGGCGGCCGCGCACGACCTGCCGCTGCACGAGGTCGGCTGATCGCGGTGTGGCGGAGGCGACCTCCTCCGCCGTCTGCTTCGGTGTTGTGATGGATCCAGCGTGCGGTCCGGCCGCTCAACACCGGGTCATCGGAACGGGCCGCAGGCTCAAAGTTCGCTCAACAGCGGGCGGACCCGCGCGTCAAACCTCCTCGGTGAGCAGCCGGTATCCGACGCCGGGTTCGGTCACGATGTAACGTGGCTTCTGCGGGTCGGACTCGAGCTTCTTGCGAAGACGGGCGACATAGACGTGAAGGTAGTGGTCTTCGTCGCCGTATTCCGGTCCCCATACCTCCTGCAGGAGCATCGCGTCGGTGACCACTCGGTCCGCATGCCGCACCAGCGCCGTCAGGAGCGCGTACTCCGTCGGCGTGAGGTGCAGCTCCTCGCCCTCGACCGTGACGCGCCGATGCTCGACGTCGACCGCGAGCCCACGCGTGCGGAACACCGGCTCGTCCGTCCCCGATCGGAGCGTGTGCCGGAGGGCGACGCGGATGCGCGCGAGCAGCTCCTCGACGCCGAACGGCTTCGTCAGGTAGTCGTCGGCGCCGAGATCCAACGCGCGTACCTTGTCCCGCTCCGCGCCGCGCGCCGAGAGAACGATGATCGGCGCCCGCCCGCGTCCGCGCAGCGCACGGATGAGATCGAGACCATCCAGGTCCGGAAGACCGAGGTCGAGCAGGATGAGATCCGGATGCGAGTCGGCGCGCTCGAGCGCTTCGCGGCCTGACTCCGCGACGTCGACCCGAAAGCCGCGGCTTCCGAGATTGGCTCGGACCGCCCGCACGATCGCGGGCTCGTCGTCGACGAGCAGGATGCGCGCGCCTGTCGGCGGAGTCACCGCGTCGCCGTGGCGCGCGTTCTCGTGGGCTGCTCGATGGGAAGAGTGAAACGGAACACCGCGCCGCCCTCCGGGCGGTTGCGGACCGAGATGTGCCCGCCGTGGGCTTCGACGAGGCCGCGCGCGACGGCGAGTCCTAGGCCGGTGCCGCGCGGCGTTCCGCTGGACGGCCCGCGAAAGAACGGCTCGAAGACCCGAGCGAGCGCGTCCTTCGGCACGCCCGGCCCATCGTCCGAGACCTCCACCACGGCCTCTCGGCCCTCGACCGCCGCGCTGACCACGATGGCCGTTCCCGGACGCGTGTGCCGCGCGGCATTCTCGAGCAGGTTCGAGAGGACCTGATCGATCTCGACGTAGTCCAGCGATACCGGTGGCAGATCCTCCGGCACCTGCACGTCGACGCGATGGCCCTGGGTCAGCGGTCTGAGGCGCCCGACGACGTCGTCGATGAGCGCGGCGAGGTCGTACCAGCTGCGTTCGGGGTGCAGCGTGCCTGACTCCACTCGGGAGAGATCGAGCAGATTGCCGACGATCCGACTCAGCCGACGCGCCTCGTGCTCGATGTCGGAGAGGAAGCTTTCACGCTCGGCTTCGGTCCACAGCACGTCGGTCTGCCGCAGGCTGCCGGCGGACGCCACGATCGATGCCAGTGGCGTGCGAAGGTCGTGCGAGACGGCGCCGAGCAACGCGTCCTTCAGCTCGTCCGCGCGCCTCAGGATCTCAGCGTCGGTCGCGCGTTGACGCAGCCGCGAACGCTCGATCGCGCCGGCAAGCTGCGTCGCGACGGACGTGAGGATGCGATCGTCCGCCGACCGGGGCCGCGGCGATGCGCGGATGATCGCGAGCGTGCCGATGCGCCGTCCGCCCGCCTGCAGTGGGACGGCGTGCACCCGTCCGTCACGCGCTGAGGCGCTGGGGCCGCGAGGGTTCATCACGCGGATCCAGCGGGCCCCGGATCCTGTCGCGGAACGAGGGGAGGGGATCCACCCGGCCAGTGAGCCGACGTCCGCGCCCTCGACGCCGGTCGCATCGCCCGCGATGGTCCGGCTGGGGAC
>JBGQFO010000159.1:0-4301 GCA_041496945.1 Candidatus Limnocylindria bacterium
CGTCAGCCACCCGGTAGAAGCGGCCCTGGTTGTCGGCGACGATGCGGGTCCGGCGGCCGGAGTCCTCGAGGCGCGTCGGCTTCCATTCGTACTGGACGAGCGCCTCGATGAGGTAGTTCGGCTCGCGTCGGGCATCGAGGTCGGTCACGAGATCGATCGGCGGCTCCTCGACGGTGAACCCGTAGCCGCCGTCCGCGAGAAGGACCGCCACTCCGCTCACCGCGCTCACCTGGCCGTCGCGGTCGACGACGCGCACGCGACATGGTCGATCGAGCGTCACGCCCGTTTCGAGCTCGAGGGTCGCCTTGCTCCCGTCGATGTGCAGCGCCCACCGGAATGGCACGTGGCTCGACTCCGGCCCCTCGAACGCGCTTTCCGGAGCCGGCGGGGCCACCGCTTGCGACTGATGCGCGACGTGTTCGCGCAGCTCGAAGATCTGGCGCTCGAGCTTCTTGACGTAGCGCTCGCGTTCGCGGGAGCGCTCCATCAGCGCGTCCGCCGCGCCCTGCGCGCGCTCGGCGTCGCGCTTCAGCTTTACGACATCGTTGACCGCCCATTCGAACTGCGTGATGACGCTCTGGACGCGGGCGTCGGCGTTCTCCGACAGCGTGGTCAGCTCCCGGACGTGGGCTGCGCCGCGATTGCGGCGAGCGGCCTGGAAGCTGACCCACGCGCATGCCACTGAAGCGAGGAGTCCACTCGCCGCGCCAACACCGAACCAGCGTTCGCTGCCTGCGCCCATTGCGGTGATGACCACCGCGGCGGTCACGACGACCGCCCAGGGGAGCAGATCGGTGCGTTGCTTGACGGGGCTCACGGGCTCGTCGCTCTGGGGGTGCGGAGCGTTGCAAAGGGAGCATTCGGCCGAACTACCGGCCGGACGCTCCGTGCGCAAAGCGATCACATTCATCCCAACACCCCGCGATGAATCTGGGGCTAGCGCCCGCCTGTGCCATCACTCGCGCGGGGGACGTCTCGGGCGACCCGGTGCCCGCTGATAGGTGTGTGACACTTTTCACGTGACAGCAGCGCCCTCCGCCGACCGCACCCGCCTCTCGCACTCGCTGGTGCTGCTGCTTCCCGCCGTGCTCTTTGGCCTGCTCGTCAGCGTCCAGTGGCGGACGCAGGCTGAGCGCAACGAGCTGACGGTCCGGTACAACACGCCGCTGCTCGACGCGGCGAAGACGCTGCAGAACGAGCAGAACGCCCTCAAGGTGCAGCTCGCCGACCTGCGAGCCGAGCTCGACAAGATCCAGGCCAGCGCATCGACCCAGAGCGGCGCCGGCAAGGACTTGCAAGCGCGCATCGACGACCTGAAGACCGTCGCCGGACTGAACGAGCGCAGCGGCGACGGCGTCATCATCACCCTGGACGACGCGCGGGGTGCGTCGGCGGCAAAGGACATCGAGAAGTCGATCTCTCACAACACCGACCTCACCGACATCGTCAATCAAGCTTGGCGCGGCGGCGCCGAAGCGATCGCCATCAATGACGAGCGCATCGTCGGGTCGTCCAGCATCTACTGCGTCGGCTCGACGATCATGGTGAACGGCACGCTCATGTCGCCGCCGTTCTCGGTCGTCGTCATCGGTCCGCAGAACGGTCTGCTGGCCACGTACGACGATCCGACGCAGCTCCGCGATATCAAGCAACGCCGCGACGTGTACGGTCTTGGATTCCGCGTCAGCCGCGCGAGCGGCCTGCGCGTACCGTCGTACCGCGGCGCCCTCAATGTCCGGTACGCGACACCACGATGAGATCCAACGCCGGCGTCATCTCTGTCACCGTCGTCGCGCTGTTCCTCGGCGTGCTGGCGGTCACGCAGATCGCGGCACAGGATGTCTACTCGCGCAGCCTCCAGCTCGAAACCCCGGCGTCGCTCACGACGCTCATCGCGAACCTCTCCGAGCGAAACAACGCGATCAAAGACGAGATCCTCGACCTCCGTCATCGCACCGACACGGCGCGCGAGGCGATCGCCAGCGGACAAGGATCGCTCACCGAGGCGGAGCGTCAGCTCAGCCAGGTCCGCGTGTTCGCTGGCATGAGCGCGGTGAGCGGCACCGGTATCACCGTGCGTGTCGAGGGCACATTCGACGAGCGGGCGCTCTCGGATCTCGTGAACGAGCTCCGGAACGCGGGAGCGGAAGCGATCGCTGTGAACGCCACGCGGGTCGGACCGCGAAGCTGGTTCGGCGCGACGCCAGATCACGCGCTCACCGTGGACGCGGCCACCGTGCGCGGTCCGTTGCAGGTGCGCGCCGTCGGATCGTCCGAGGTCATGTACGTCGCCATGACGCGGACCGGCGGCATCATTGGCCAGTTCGAGCTCATCTACAAGGGCACACGCTTCGACGTGAGCAGGGAAACGGCGCTCGACCTGCCAGCGCTTGCGACACCGCTTCGATAGTTTCCGCGGGTAGACTCGCGCGAATGACGGATACGCGCATCGCCCCTGCGAAGGGAGAAGGACCGGTCCCTCTCTACCTCGACGACGTCGTCATGCTGCGCAAGCCGCATCCCTGCGGCGGGGACAGCTGGCGCATCGTGCGACTGGGCGCGGACATCGGCCTGCGCTGCACCACCTGCGAGCACCGCGTGCTCGTGCCGCGTTCGTCCCTCGAGCGCGACATCAAGCGGTTCGTCTCGCGCGGGCCTTTGGCCCCGACGGACTAAGCCCGACCATTGGCCGAGGTCCAGGAGGCCGTGACCCATGGCCTCTTTCGCAATCGCGCGTTCCTCGCCGTCTGGGCGGCGCAGATCCTGTCGCAGACCGCCGCCAACGCGGTCACGTCCGCGCTCATCATCCTCGTCGCTGAGCTCACGCACTCGAATACGTCCTCGTCGTTCCTGATCCTCCTCGCGATCATCCCAGCGGTGCTCTTCGGCATCGGCGCGGGCGTGCTCGTCGATCGCACCGACCGTCGCTTCGTGCTCGTCGTGACGAACGCGCTGCGCGGCGTCGCCGTGCTGCCGCTCCTCCTCGCGGGGACGAGCCTGACCGCGGCCTACGTCGTGAACTTCCTCGTCGCGGCGGTGACGATCTTCTTCGTGCCCGCGGAGTCGGCGACGATCCCCGGCATCGTGCGCAAGCGCGATCTCCTGGTCGCAAATTCGCTCTTCACGTTCACGTTCAACGGCTCGTTCCTCCTGGGGTTCATCATCCTCGCGCCGATCGCGGTGAGCCTTTACGGATTCGACTTCCTCTGGAGCGTCATCGCCGCGATGTTCGGGATCTCGTCGCTGCTCTGCGCGACCCTTCCGCCGTCGCCGCCACCCCAGAAGTCGGCCCACCTCATCAGCGCGGAGCTCGCGGGACGCGCCGTCGCCGAGACCCGTCAGGGCATCTCGGAGGCGTTCCACTACCTGCGCGCGACACCGCTCGTCACGTGGGCGATGGTCTACATCGCCCTGACCTACACGCTGATCGCTATCGCGGGAGCGCTCGCGCCGGGCTTCGTTCGCGAGGTGCTGAAGCTCGGCGAGCGGAACGTCGTGGTCCTCGTCGCGCCGGCCGGCGTCGGGGTGGTGCTCGGCCTGGCCGTGCTGAACGTCATAGGCGGCCGCATCAGCCGCGCGAATGCCATCGGCACCGGCCTCATCGTCGTCGGCCTCGCCCTGCTCGCCCTGGCGGGGGCGCGGCCGCTCGCGGAGGTCTTCGCCTCCCGGCTGGGGGGTGTGCTCGGCGAGGTCCTGCCGTTCTTCATCGGGATGGTCAGCGTGATCGCGTTGTTCTTCGGCCTCGCGTACGCGTTCATCACCGTCCCGGCGATGACCCTGCTGCAGGAGCAGCTGCGCGACGATATCCGGGGTCGCGTCTTCGGCGTCCTCAACGTACTCGTGTCGACCTTCAGCTTGTTGCCCCTCATCTTCGTCGGCCCGATCGCCGACGTGTGGGGGGTCTCTCCGGTCTTCGTCCTCGCGGCGCTCGTCGTATTCGTTGTGTGGTTCGGAGGTCGCGCCGTCCGGCTAAAATCGAGTCTCCAGTGACGTCCCCGCGCGCCACCTTCCTGCACTACCTCGGTCAGCACAGGCTCCGGATCGCCGTCGGCGTCGCCGTCGTCGGCGTCTCGGCGTTCTTCGCGGTGCTCGCGCCGCTGCTCATCGGCCGGATCGTCGACGCGCTGACGCAGGGGGCCGGTCTGGAACCCGTGGTGCGCCTGGCGGCGCTCCTGGTCGTGCTGTCGGCCATCGAGAGCACGCTGCGCGGGTTCGGGCGGTGGCGGATCCTCGACGCGTCGCGGCGCATCGAGTACCGGATGCGCAACGACCTGCTGGCACATCTCCAGACCATGCAGCTC
>JBGQFO010000160.1:0-4261 GCA_041496945.1 Candidatus Limnocylindria bacterium
CCCGCGATCTCCTCGGCCTGCACCACCTCGCGCGTTATCACGCCGTAGCGATCGAGCAGCTGTCGTACGCGCGCGGTCAGGCGCTCGGTCGGCGTGAGCGACTCGTCGCGATACGTGGACACCAGCGACCAGCGCCCCGCGAGCTCCGGCGCGAGGCCGCGCTGGGCCGGTCCGCGACGGCGGGCGTTCCGCGCGGGCGACGGACGGAGGACGGCGCGGACGGCATGGAACGTGTCGTTCGTCACCTCCCCGCCCCAGGCCAGGTCCCAGAGCGCGTCCTTCACCTCCGGCGCGAAGCCGCCGCCGAGCGCGGCGAGCAGCTGCGGGAAGAACAGCGCACCTCTAGCCGAGAGGCCTTCGCGAATCCGCTGATGTGTCGCTCCTTCGCGCGGTGTTCCCGGCACCGGTACGAGAGCCGCGTGCTCCGCGAGGTAGAGCGCGACCCGGCCATCCCGCGGACCGAGCGATCCGCCGCCGACCCACAGCACCGCGCCCGACGCGAGCAGCGCGTCGAGCTGACTCTCTTCATACGCCGCGACGCGGGCGGGCAGGATGCGGGTCTCGAGATCCGAGGCGGGTACCAGCGCTCCCTCGAGCTGCGCGATCGCGTCGAGGAGCGCGGCCTCGCCCGAGCGCGGCGAGTCGACGCCGTGCCAGCCGAGCGCGAAGCGCGCGAGGGCGCTCTGCTCGACGGGCTCGACCTCCTTGCGCAGCCGCGCGAGGGATCGCTGGCGGAGCGTCCGCAGCACGCCGGCGTCGATCCACTCCGCACCATGGCCACCGGGCCGGAACTCGCCCTCCACGGCGGTGCCCGCGGTGGCGAGCTCGGCGAGCGCCGCGAGGACGACCGCGGCTCCGATCCCCAGCCGCCGCGCGAGATCGGCGGCGATGAATGGCCCGTGGGTCCGCGCGTACCGGCGCACGAGGGCCGCGACCGGGTGCGCATCGCCGATGAGGAACGCGTCGGGCAGACCCTGCGGCAGCACCACGCCGAGCGCGTCGCGGTACTTCGCGGCGTCCTCCGCCGCGATGAAGCGCGTCTCCAGCGCCACCCCGACACGCACGATGCGCCGCTCCCGCTCGAGGTCCGCGAGCCACTCGTCGACGTGCGCGCCCGTGATCGTGCGCGCCGCAATTTCGTCGCGCGTGAGATCGCCGAGCCGCAGCAGGAGCTCGTGCACGCCGTCGGGATGCTTCGCGGCCCGCTCCTCGGTGAGATGTTGCAGCTGGAGCTCGAGATCCCCCAGTGCGCCGGCATCGAGCAGCTCGCGCAGCTCCGCCTCGCCGAGGAGCTGGCGGAGCTGGAGCGGATCGACGGTGAGCGCCTGCGCGCGGCGCTCGGCAAGCGGCGCGTCGCCCTCGTAGATGAAGTTGCCGACGTACTCGAAGAGCAGCGCCGACGCGAACGGCGAGGGCGTGCGCGAGTCGACGGTGACCACCCGGATGTCGCGGCTGCGGATCGCGCGAAGCACCTCGAGGAGCGCGCTCATGTCGAACACGTCCTGAAGGCACTCGCGATAGGCCTCGAGGATCATCGGAAACGAGGAGAAGCGCGACGCGACCTGGAGCAGCTCGCCGGCGCGGCGGCGCTGATGCCAGAGCGGCGAGCGCGCGCCGGGGTAGCGGCGCGGCAGGAGGAGCGCGCGCGCGGCGGCCTCGCGGAAGCGCGCCGCGAAGAGCGGCGTCTGCGAGAGCCGGTCGATGACGAGCGCCTCCGCGCGCTCGGGATCGGGGATGACGAGGTCCGGATCCGGCGGCGCGTCGGCCTCCGGGAAACGGACGACGATGCCGTCATCGGTCCAGAGCACGTCGATCTCTACATCGCTGCGCTCCCGCACCATCGCCGCGATCGCCATCGCCCACGGCGCATGCACTCTTCCGCCGAAGGGCGACAGGATGCAGACACGCCAATCGCCGACCTCGTCGAGGTACCGCTCGACGACGATCGTGCGGTCGTCGGGGATGGCACCGGCCGCGGCCATCTGATCGCGCAGGTACTCGAGCAGGTTCTTCGCGGCGCGCTCGTCGAGATCATGCGTCTGGCGAAGCAGGGCCGTCGCCTTCTCGGGCGTCGACTCGCGGAGCGTGCGTGTGAGCGCGCCGATGGCGCGGCCGAACTCGAGCGGGCGGTTCGCGGACTCGCCCTTCCAGAACGGCATCTTCCCCGGCACCCCCGGCGCGGGCGACACGAGCACGCGGTCGTGCGTGATCTCCTCGACCCGCCAGGTCGACGCGCCGAGGAGGAACGTCTCCCCCACGCGGGTCTCGAACACCATCTCCTCGTCGAGCTCGCCCACACGTCCCTTGCCCGGCTCGGCGCCGACGAGGAACACGCCGTACAGCCCGCGGTCCGGGATCGTGCCGCCCGAGGTGAGCGCGATACGCGCGGCGCCCTCGCGCGCGCGGATCGTCCCGGCGATGCGATCCCACACGATGCGCGGCCGGAGGTCGACGAACTCGTCCGAGGGGTAACGGCCCGAGAGCATGTCGAGCACGTTCTCGAGCTGTGCGCGTGGAAGCTCGGCGAAGGGCGCGCTCCCATGGACCAGACCCTCGAGGTCGTCGACGGTGATCGTGTCGCGCCCGGCGATGGCCACGATGTGCTGCGCGAGGACGTCGAGCGGGTTGCGGATGTAGCGGCTCGCCTCCACCGCGCCCGCGTGCATGCGCTCGGTGAGGGCGGCCGACGCGAGCAGATCGCCGCGGTACTTCGGGAGGATGATCCCTGTCGACGGGGCGTCGACCTGATGGCCGGCGCGGCCGATGCGCTGCATGCCGCTCGCCACCGACGGCGGCGTCTCGATCTGCACGACGAGATCGATCGCGCCCATGTCGATCCCAAGCTCGAGCGTGCTCGTCGCCACGAGCGCGCGGATGCGGCCCGCCTTCAGATCGTCCTCGATGCGCAGGCGCTGCTCGCGCGCGATCGAGCCGTGATGCGCGTGCGCGAGCTCCTCGCCTGCGAGCTCGTTCAGCGCGGACGCGATGCGTTCCGCGAGGCGGCGACTGTTCACGAAGATGAGGGTCGAGCGATGCGCGCGCACCAGCTCGAGCAGGCGCGGATGGATGGCGGGCCAGATGGAGGTCCGGCCGTCCTTCTGCGTCACCGGTCCGGAGCGGAACTCGAGGGGCTCCCCCAATCTCGCCATGTCCTCGACCGGGACCTCCACGGTGAGCTCGAGCGCCTTGCGGTGGCCGGCATCGATGATGGAGACCGGACGCGGGCCGTCGGCGGTGAAGCCGCCGAGGAACCGCGCGACCTCGTCGAGCGGGCGCTGCGTCGCCGAGAGGCCGATCCGCTGCAGTGAGGCCCGGCCCTTCTCGCGGAGGCGATCGGCGACCAGCCGCTCGAGCCGTTCGAGAGTGACCGCGAGGTGGGCGCCGCGCTTTGTCGAGACCATCGCGTGGATCTCGTCGACGATGACCGTCTCGACATCCTTCAGCGCGGCACCGGCAGAGGAAGACAGCACGAGGTAGAGCGACTCCGGCGTGGTGATGAAGATGTCGGCGGGTGCCCGGTGGAAGCGCGCGCGGTCCTTCGCCGGCGTATCGCCGGTGCGGATGGCGACGGTCGGCACGCGCACCGGCAGGCCCAGCCGCTCCGCGGCGTGCGTGATGCCCGCGATCGGGGAACGGAGGTTGCGCTCGACGTCGACCGCAAGCGCCTTGAGCGGGGAGACGTAGACGATGCGACAGCCCGCAGCCGGCGCCTGGATCAAGCGATCGATGGCGCCCAGGAACGCGGCGAGCGTCTTGCCCGAGCCGGTCGGTGCCATGAGGAGCGTGCTGTCGCCGTTCGTGATGGAGGGCCAGGCCTGCTCCTGCGCCGGCGTCGGTGCCGGGAAGGACGTGCGGAACCACTCTCGTACCGCCGGATGGAACTGCTCGAGCGGCGCGCTCCCCATCGGGAGAGCCTAACGAAGCTTGTTCGCGAGCTCTGTCAATCGCGATGCGTCCAGCGTCCGCGAGGCCACCTGGTAGGTGATGCCGTTCTCGGTCCAGCGCAGCTGGTTCACCCCGTGGTCGACGGACGCGAACGCGTACTCGCCGTGGACGCGGTAGGTCAGCTCGGGGAGCGTGGCTGGGGCACGCACGGCCTCCGCCTCGAGCACCGGCGAGACGCTGAAGAGATCGCCGGTCGTTTTCAGGCGGAAGGTGGTGATCGAGGCGGCCGTCGGGATGAGCCCGGTCTCGCCGTTGATGCCACGACGCGCGGCGACGGTGGCGATGTCTTCAGGGAGGGCGAGGTTCAGCTCAGGCG
>JBGQFO010000161.1:0-4131 GCA_041496945.1 Candidatus Limnocylindria bacterium
CGCCCCGCCGCGAAGGCGATGGCGCGCGGGCAGGCCGTGGGCGACGCCACGAATCTCCAGCGGCGCCTGGCGAACGAGCCCGCGAACCGCATGACGCCGACGATCCTCGCGGACGAGGCGCGGGCGGTCGCGAAGGAGAGTGGCGTCCAGATCGAGGTGCTCGACGAAGCGCGCTGCCGCGCGCTCGGCATGGGCAGCTACCTCTCGGTCGCGCAGGGGAGCCACCAGCCTCCGCGCTTCATCGTGATGCGGTACCGCGGCCGCGGTGGCAAGGGTTACGACCTCGGCCTGGTCGGCAAGGGCATCACCTTCGATTCGGGCGGCATCTCGATAAAGCCTGCCGACAACATGCATCACATGAAGGCCGACATGACCGGCGCCGCGTCGGTCATCGCCGCGATCGGCGCGATCGGGAAGCTCGGGCCGAAGGTGAACGTGATCGCCGTCGCGCCGTGCACCGAGAATCTCCCCGGCGGCGGCGCGACGAAGCCCGGCGACGTGTTCACGAGCATGAGCGGCAAGACGGTCGAGGTGATCAACACCGACGCCGAGGGCCGGCTCGTCCTCATCGACGGGCTCACGTATGCCCAGCGCGAGGGCGCGACGCGCGTCGTCGACGTGGCGACCCTCACCGGCGCGATCAGCGTCGCCATCGGCCCCTACTTCATCGGACTCTTCGGGAGGCCGCAGGCGTTCGTGGACACCGTCGCGCGCACCGCGGCCGAGGCGGGGGACCGGGTGTGGCCGATGCCCCTGTCGGCGGAGTACTTCGATGACATCAAGGGCGAGGTCGCCGACATCCGCAACAGCGCCGGTCGCGAGGGCGGTGCGATCAAGGCGGCGGCGTTCCTCGCGTCGGTGGTCGAGGACGGCACCGCCTGGGCGCACCTGGACATCGCCGGCGTCGACTGGTCCGATCGCGATCGCCCCTACGCGCCGCGCGGCCCGGCGGGTCCAGCGGTGCGGACGCTCGTGGCGCTCGCCGAGAGCCTCGCGCCGCGCTAGGGCCGTGCCCTGCGCTAAGGTGTTGGAACACATGATCGGTTTCGCCGGGAAGCTTCCACCGCGCGCGGGTTAGGCGGATGAGCGAGCAGCTCGAGTTCCGGCTCGGGGGCGAGCCGCGCCCCGACATCCTCGCGACCCTCACCGCCGAGCAGCGCCGCGCCGTCGAGCACGGGACCGGCCCGCTCCTGGTCGTCGCCGGCGCGGGCACTGGCAAGACGCACGTCCTGACCGCGCGCATCGTGCAGCTCATCGCCGCTGGCGCGGCGAAGCCGCATGAGATCCTCGCGGTCACCTTCACCGAGAAGGCCGCGGCGCAGATGCAGGAACGGGTCGACCTCAACACGCCGATCGGTCTGAACGATGCGGGCATCAAGACCTTCCATGGGTTCGGCGATGAGGTCTTCCGAGAGTTCGCGCTCGAGCTCGGCCGCAGCGGCGAGCTCCGCGTGCTGTCCGGTGCCGAGCAGGTCATCTTCGTCCGCGAGCACCTGTACGACCTGCCTTTGCGCAGATACAGACCGGCGGGCGATCCGCTCCGCCACGTCCGCGCCCTGCTCGATCTCTTCGGCCGCGCCCGTGACGAGGACGTCTCGCCCGAGGCCTACGCGGCGTATGCGGCGAAGCTCCGGGCGGCCGTGGGGGAGGGGATCGACGCCGACGTGCGCGCCGACGAGGCCGAGATCCAGGAGGAGCTCTCCGCGGTCTACGCCGCGTACACGACGCTCAAGGAGTCGGCCGGCGTCATCGACTTCGGCGATCAGATCGCCCTCTGCCTCGGGCTCCTTCGGGAGCATCCCGCCGCCGCGCGTCGCCTCCAGAACCGCTACCGGTACGTGCTGGTCGACGAGTTCCAGGACACCAACGCCGCGCAGTTCACGCTGCTCAAGGCGCTCGTCGAGCCGCACCGCAACATCACCGTCGTCGGCGACGACGACCAGTCGATCTTCGCCTGGCGTGGCGCGACGCTCGGCAACTTCGACGCCTTCCGCGAGGCGTATCCCGAAGCCACGGTCGTCACGCTGGTGGAGAACCGCCGCTCGTCGCAGGGGATCCTCGACGCCGCGTATTCGCTCATCGCGCACAACCCCGAGCGCCTGGAGACGACGCTGGGCGTCGACAAGCACCTTCGCGGCCGGCCGCCATCGGACGACGTCGAGGTCGACCACCTCCAGTACGTGAGCGGTGCCGACGAGGCGGAGGAGGTCGCGGCGCACATCGCCCGCGAGGCCCTCCGGCGGCAGCGGCGGTACGGCGAGTTCGCCATCCTCGTCCGCAACAACAACGACGCGACGCCCCTGCTCAACGCCCTCGCGCGCCGCCAGATCCCGGCCCACTTCTCGGGTGGCGGGCAGCTGTACGAGCGTCCGGAGATCCGGCTGCTCATCTCGTTCCTCTCCGCCGTGGCGCTCCCCTCGGACTCGCGGCATGTCTACTTCCTCGCGGTCTCGGCCCTCTACGCCTTCCCCGCCGTCGAGCTGGCTGCCGCCGCCGAAGCGAGCGGCCGCCGGCAGAAGCCGCTGCGCGAGGTCTTCACGGAGATCGCGGCCTCCCAGGGAGCGTTCTCCGACGAGGCCGTGGCCTCGGCGAAGCGGCTCGTCGAGGACCTGGCCTACTACGCGGGGCGCGCGGCGGAGCTCACCACGGCCGAGCTCCTCTACGAGTTCCTCGAGCGCTCCAAGCTCCTGGCGCAGTACCTCGAGCCCGAATCGGCGCTGGCCGAGGAGCAGGGCCAGAACGTCGCGAAGTTCTTCCGTCTGGTCCACTCCGCGGCGCGCACGCTGCCCACCGACCGGGCTTCGTTCTTCGTTCCGTACCTCGAGCTGCTCCGTGAGGCGGGGGACGATCCGGTGGCCGCGGACTTCGAGACCTCGGCCGAGCGCGTGAATGTGCTCTCGATCCACAAGGCCAAAGGACTCGAGTTCGGCGTGGTCTTCCTGGTCCACTGCACCGATGAGCGCCTGCCCGGCTCGAGCCGCGGCGACGCGCTGCCGCTCCCCGACGCGCTCGCCAAGTCGCCGCCGCCGTCGCGCGAGTCGCACATCGCCGAGGAGCGCCGGTTGGCCTATGTGGCGATGACCCGCGCGAAGGACTCGTTCTACTTCACGAACGCCGTCGACTACGGCGGGACCCGCGCCTTCCGACCGAGCCGTTTCATCGGGGAGGCGCTGGGGCGGCAGCCGGAGCGGCTCTCGGCGCGGCTCGCGGCGTATGAGGAGCTTCAGCGGTTCGAGGTCGCGCCCGCCGAGGCCGACGCACCGCTCCCGGCCCTCGGGACGGACGACGTGCTCACGGTCTCGTACAGCGACATCGAGGACTACCGCCGCTGCCCGCTGCTGTACCGGTTCAAGCACGTCCTGCGGATCCCGGTGCTCCCGAGCCCGGCGATGATCTACGGGCTCGCGCTCCACGAGGCCGTGCGCGACTACCTCCGGCGCAAGCGCGAAGGCGAAGAGCCCGGCCTCGCGGACCTGCAGGGGACGTTCCGCGCGGCCTGGCTGGCGGAGGGCTTCATCAGCCCCGAGCACGAGAGCGAGCGCTTCCAGGCCGGGCTGGCCGCGCTCCGTCGCTTCCACGAGGACGAGCAGGGCAAGACGGCGCCCGACCTGGTCGAGCAGCGGTTCTCGTTCATGCTCGGTCGCGACCGCGTGGTGGGCCGCTGGGACCGCGTCGACCAGGGGCAGGGTGGGGCGGAGGTCATCGACTACAAGTCGTCAGCCATCGACGAGGGCGCCGATCGCCCACAGCAGCTCGCGAACCAGGACCTGCAGCTCCGCCTGTATGCGCTGGCGCACGAGCGCATGTACGGCAGCCGACCGACCCGCGCCTCGCTGCACTTCCTCGAGACGGGCGGGCGGGGGACCATCGAGCCCAGCGACACCGACATGAGCGTGGTGCGGACGCTCGTGACGACGACCGCGGCGAAGATCCGGGCCCGCGAGTTCGCCGCCGCGCCGGCGAAGGGGATGAAGACCTGCCTGGAGTGCGCGTACCACCAGATCTGCCCGAGCTCGCTCACCGTCCGCGGCTAGCCGTGTCCGTGCGCACAGACGCAACCTAAACTGGTATCAGACCGCGGACGGTGTCCGATGGTCCCGTCGGCTCGCGCGTCCTTGCGCAAGTACGCAG
>JBGQFO010000162.1:0-4078 GCA_041496945.1 Candidatus Limnocylindria bacterium
CCGCGAGCGAGCCGGCATTCGTGACCACGCGGTAGGACTTCGTGCTCAGGTTCTCGATGTCGTAGAGCGTGTTCGTCGGGCCGGTCGGATTCGCGACCCACTTGCCCTGACCGGCGTTCGACCACGAGAGGTGTTCGACCGCGGTGATACGGCCATCCCTGCCGCCGAGCTTCACCGTCTGATAGGTAGCCGAGCGATTGCCGGCGGCGAGATTCTCTTCGCGTCGCGTGAGGACGCAGCGCACCGGCGCGTTCGTCCGCATCGTGAGCAGCGACGCCATGATCGTGTACTTGCCCACGCCGCCCTTCGAGCCGAACCCGCCGCCCATGTAGTCACAGATGACGCGGATCTTCGTGAGCGGCAGGAGCAGCGCGGCACGCAGACCTTCGCGCACGCCGAACACGTGCTGGGTCGATTCCCACACGGTGAGGACCTCGCCGTCCCAGGAGGCCACCGCGCCGTGCGTCTCGAGGGAGTTGTGCATCTGGGTGGAGGTGCGGTAGGTCCCCTCGACCGTCGCCGCCGCCTCCCTGAATGCCTGACGCGCGTCGCCGCGCTTGAGCGATCCGGCGTCGAAGACGTTGCCGCTCTCCTCGAGCCTCGGCGCGCCATCGCTCATCGCCTCCTCGAGATCGACGACGTGTGGCAGCACCTCGTAATCCACCGCGATGAGCGAGAGCGCGTAGCGCGCGAGCCCCTCGCTGTCCGCGACGACCGCAGCGACCTCGTCGCCGACGAAGCGGACCTCCTCGCGGAAGATCGTGTCCTCGCCGCGGAACGCGGCCTTCGGCGCGTTGAACCGATGGAGCACGTCGCGCACACCGGACAGCGCGAGCGCCTTCGACGCGTCGACGGCGCGGACCCGCGCGCGCGGGTAGGGGCTTCGCAGGATCGCGGCGTGGAGCATGCCCGGGAGCTGGATGTCCTGCGTGTACACGGCGCGCCCGGTCACGCGCTGTGTCCCATCGACGCGCGGACGCGGCTTGCCGATCTGCTCGAACTCGGTGCCCGCCGGAGCGGCGGTCAGATCGGTGCCGTCGATGACCGACAGCGACTCGTAGATCTCGCCCTCGAACTCATCGCGGCTCTTGACGACGCGGATCCCCGGCATAAGCGCTTCGCCCTCGTCGCTCGTCCGGCTGCAACACCCGCCGCGACGATGTTCGGGTACGCACCGCAGCGGCAGAGGTTGCCGGCCACAGCGCGCTTCACGTCCTCCTCACGCGCGTTCGGATCCGCGCGCAGGAGCGCGACGATCGACATGACCTGACCGGGCGTGCAGAAGCCGCACTGGTACGCGTCGTGCGCGATGAACGCCTCCTGCACCGGATGGAGCTTGCCGTTCTGGGAGATGCCCTCGATGGTCTCGATGGCGCGTCCCTCGCAGGCGATCGCCAGCGTGATGCAGGAGTACACCGGACGCCCGTCAAGCAGGACCGTGCATGCGCCGCAGTCGCCCTCGTTGCAGACCTTCTTCGTCCCGGTGAGCCCGAGCGTCTCGCGCAGGGTGTCGAGCAGCGAGCGCCGCGGCGGCACGTGGACCGATGTGGTCCTGCCGTTGACGGAGAGGGAGAGATCGACGGCGTCCGGGCCCCTGAACGAAGTCAACGCGTTCGATGGTACCGAGCGCCGCCGTATGCTGCCGCGCGGTCTTCGCCGCGGCGGGTCAGACTGTGCGAAGCGACTCGGAGGTATGTAGATGGCGATACAGAAGGTGGGCATCGTCGGCTTCGGGCAGATGGGCTCCGGAATCGCGCAGGTGTGCGCGATGGCCGGCCTCGACGTCCTCGCCCGCGAGGTCGATCAGAAATTCATCGACAACGGCATGAAGCGCATCGACGGATCCCTCGCGCGCGTCGTGAAGTCGGGCCGCGCCACCGAGGACGACGCGAAGGCCGCGCGGGGCCGGATCCGCGGCACCACCTCGCTCGCGGATTTCGCCGACCGCGACCTGGTCATCGAGGCGGTCATCGAGGTCATGGACGCGAAGCGAGAGGTGTTCGCCGAGCTCGACCGCGTCTGTCCACCGGCCACGCTCTTCGCCTCGAACACCTCCAGCCTCACGATCATCGAGATCGCCGCCGCCACGAAGCGCAGTGACCGCTTCGCCGGCCTGCACTTCTTCAACCCGCCGGTGGTCATGCAGCTCGTCGAGATCGTCCGCGCCCTCACCACCAGCGACGCGACCGTCGAGGCGCTCCGTGGATTCGTGACGAAGATCGGCAAGGAACCGGTGGTCTGCAAGGACACGCCGGGCTTCATCGTGAACCGGCTGATGATCCCGATCATGCTCGAGGCCGTGCGCGCGCTCGAGCAGGGTGTCGCGACGGTCGACGACATGGACAAGGCGGTAAAGCTCGGCCTGCGTCACCCGATGGGCCCGTTCGAGCTCATCGACTACACCGGCGTCGACATCAACTACCACGTCGCAAACGTGTTCTTCGAAGAGTTCAAGGATCCGAAGTGGGCGCCGCCGGCGCTCCTGAAGCGAATGTACCTCGCGGGCCAGCTCGGCGTGAAGACGGGCAAGGGCTTCTACGAATACGACGAGAGCGGGAAGCGCAAGCCGTAGACAAGCAGCAGCGGGCGCGCGCCGACGCGAAGAAGGCCGCGCTCTGGGGGACCATCGCCGGGATCGCGCAGATCGCCGGGCTCGCGTTCGGCGCGGGCTTCTTTCCGGCGTGGTACTTCGTCCTCGTCGCGGTGGCCTACGGACTCATCCTCCCCCTTGTCGCCGAGCTGCATATCCGCTCGGTGGACCGGTATAGCGGCGCGATCCTCGCGACCACGGCCGCGACGGCGACGATCACGATCAGCATCGTCGCTTCGGCGAGCTCCGACCTCGTCGTCGCGGCGATGTTCGTCCGCGGCATCTGGTGGTGGACCGCGGGCAAGATGTGGGTCGAGACGGGTGTGCTCCCGCGGTGGCTCGGCTATCCGACGATGGCCCTGGCCGTCCTCGCGCTCGGACTTGCGATCCTGTCGGCGCCCGTTGGGATCGACATCGCGACGCAGTGGATGTTGGAGCGCATCGTCGTCGGCTTCTGGACGCTCGCGCTGTCGTTCGCCGTGTGGCAGACGCGGCCGATCGCGCGCGCCGCCTAGTCCTCGGGCATCTCCAGGCGCGGGTAGTAGTTCTCGACGCCCTCACGCTTGACTTCGCTCAGCCAGCTCGTCCCGTACACGGTCTCGTGCTCGGTCCCGGCGAGGCTCCAGGCGTCGCGCCGGTAGGTCCAGTTCGTCGGGTGCAGCCGGTGCGCTTCGCGGAAGTGCGCCGTCGCGTCGTCGCGCGCGCCGTCCTCGTGCAGGGCCTGGCCGAGTGCGAAATGCGCGGCGGCCGTCGCCTCGGGCAACGGCCGCGGGCGGCTGCGGCGCACGACCTGGTCCGGTGAGAGCACGAAACGGCTCCTCGCGCCGTTCGCGACCCAGTCGCGCAGCGCCACGACGTAGCGCTCCGCCTCGACGTGCAGCGCGCGCACGACCTCGAGGCGCTCGCGCTGCTCTGGCGTCGCGTCCGGTGGCACCGGGCGATCCTTGTACGCGGGCCGCTTCGGGTGCGCCGGCTCGGGGCCACGCACGATCGTCCCGCCCTCGTCGATCCACACGCCGCTCGGTACGTTCACGATGCCGAAGAGGGCGTCCACGACGTGCTCGCGGTCGATGAGCGAGGGGTGGCGCGGCGACGCCTTCGCGATCCACGGACCCGCTGCCGCCACGCCCGCCGCGTCGAGCGCGATCGTCACGACCTCGAGACCGAGCGGATGGAGCTCTTCGCGCAGCTCCTGCCACACGGGCAGGTCGAAGCGGCACCCTCACCACGATGCCCAGGCGACGAGCAGCACCTTCTGACCGCGAAGGGACGCGAGGTGGAACGGACGGCCTTCCGCATCCGGCAGCTCGAGATCCGGCGCCGTCGCGTTGGATAGCGCATGGCCGCCACTCTCCGCGCCGAGCGCCCAGAGGCCGTGACGCGCGTCGTGCACGAGCGGGCTCACGAGCGCGGCGGCGACGTCGGCGAGCGCGATGCGGTCCGCGACGCGCGCCACGAACGGGACGCAGCGATCCGCGCGGCAGAGGC
>JBGQFO010000163.1:0-3980 GCA_041496945.1 Candidatus Limnocylindria bacterium
ATCTCGCGCTACATGCGCATGGAGCTCGCGAAGGTCGACGTCGAGGCGGCGGTACTCCCGAACGGCATCGCCGAGCGCTGGCTCGTGCCCGTACCGCCAGCCGATGCGGCGGCGCTACGGCAGGCGTTCGGGCCCCGCCCGACCTTCGTCAAGGTCGCGCGCTTCGACGCCGACAAGCGCTGGCTCTGGGCGATAGACGCCACCACGGCGATGCGCAACGCGGGCATGCACCCACGCTTCGTGATGCGCGGTAGCCGCAGCGATTACGCCGACGTCGTCGGTGCGCGCATCCGCGCGAATGGACTCACCATCGAGCGCGTCGCGCTCCCCTCGTCCGCCACGCCGGCGGAGCTCGCGTCCGCGATCTCGGCCACGCCCGCGGATGTCGTGTTCCTCGACTTCTTCCTCTCGGAGCGCACGCTGCGGGCGCTCTACGCCGCCGCCGACGGGGTCCTCGCGAACTCTGAGCGGGAGCCGTTCGGGCTCGTCGGTCTCGAGGTCATGGCCTGCGGCGGCATCGCCTACGTCGGGCGCACCGGCGAGGACTACGCCGTGCCGTTCGGGAACTCGGTCGTCGTGCAGAGCGACGACCCGCGCGAGCTCATCACCGCGCACCAGGCGCTGACGGGGCAGCCGACGCTCACGGCGTCGCTCCGCGCGGACGGGCTCATCACCGCGCGGCGGTTCGCGTGGCCGCGGATCCTCGAGGCTTACGAGGCGCTCTGGGAGACCGCGCTCGCCCTGCAGTCCTAGCGTCGGTCGAGCAGCTCGAAGCGGACCGCGCGGCGGATCGCGAAGCGGTCGTTCTTGATCCGCCGCCGCATCGCGGCGTCCACGCTCCAGCGCGCGCGGTGAGCGAAGCGCAGGTGCTCGCGCAGGTACTGGACGAGCCCGGAGAGATCGTCGAAGGGAACACGGTGCCAGAAGCGGCCGTGACGGCGCCGCTCGAATAGGCCCTCACGCACGACACGCGCGATCGCGCGGTCGCTGATGCGGTCGTTCGCGCGCTCGACGCGGGCGGTGTTGATCGTCCCGACGCGACGGTGTCCGCGACCCGTCAGGTGCTCCGCGCCGGCGAGGACGCGCGAGTCAGGACGGGCGTCGACAAGGACGCCGCGCGGTGCGAGGACCCTGTGGACCTCGCGTAGGGCATCGACCATGCCCTCTCGTGCGATGCATCAGAGGGTCCACGACAGGATCACCACGTCGAACGCTCCGCTCGGGTACGGCAGGGTCTGCGCGGCGCCGACCTGGAACCGCACGTTGCGCGCGCCGCTCGCGCGCGCTCTCCTGCGCGCGGATGCGATGAGCGGAGGGTCGGGGTCGAGCCCAGCCACGCTCTTCGCATAGGGCGCCATCCCGAGCGCGAGGCGTCCGTCGCCGCAGCCCAGATCGAGAACGCGCTTGCCGCGCACCAGGCGCGGCCCGCCCCAGTGACCAAGCTCGACCGCCGCCGAGGGGCGGAGCGCGGACGAGACCGCGGGGACCTGCCAGCCGACCCGGCCGACGTGTCCGACGACTTTATTCACCGTACTGCTCACGAGCGCCGGGCAGCATAGCCCCGCCGCGCCCGACGGTCGCCGCGAGGCGCTGCGGGTCGACGAACGGCTGGCGGATGTCGTCGGGCGGCTCGGCGCCGGCGTACCACCACACCACCTCGAGGTTCGCGCGGAAGAGCGCGTCGAAGACCGCGTCCTCGGGGCTCGAGTTGCGGCTCGAGTACCACCAGAACCAGTCGGAGCCCTCGGCGACCATCAGCGGCTGGCGCACGCTCTTTGGCATGAAGCGCAGCGCGCCCCACTGCTCCTGCGCGAACCGGCGCGTCCGCTCGAGCGCGCTCCAGGCCTTCGCGTGCGCGGGCTCGCCGATCCAGACCTTGAGGTCCGCGTCGATCCACGAGCCCGTGTGCAGCTCCGGCAGGTCGACCTTCGCGGGATTGGAGTCGAGGTAGTCCGAGACACGCACGGTCTCGAACCGCTCGTCCTTCTGCAGCGTCCCGTACAGGTACCGCAGGAAGTCGTTGCCGTTGTTGGGGTACTGCTCCCAGGCGTTCTCCCCATCGAGGATGATCGCCGCGAGATACGGCCCGCCGTCGTCGGTCAGCCGGTCACGGGCGCGCTCCAGCTTCCAGATCATGTCGCCGACCGCGTCGTGCGGGGTCATGTCGCCGTACATGAACCCGATGCGATCCGAGAGCTCGCGATCGCGGAAGATCGCGGTGCCACCGCCGGTGCGATAGGGCCGGTACAGCAGCGCGGGCTCCACGAGCGCGCCGATCTCGTCGCGCTTGAGCTCGACGCCCGCCGAGCGCGCGAGCACGCCCTCGTCGGAGGCGAACCACTCGAGCCCGGACTTGAAGATCGCCGCGGCGGCCTCGGGGGACACGGCGCCCTCCGACGGCCAGGTTCCGCGCGGCTTCTTTCCGAAGGAGCGCTCGTGCGAGGCGATGGCCTCCTCGAGCTGGAACGCGGCGTCGTCGGGATACGCGAACGGCGGGTCGGACATGATCGCGCTCGGGTCCGCGCGCAGCGCGCTGCGGTTATCGATGATCAGCGGAAGGATCGGGTGGTAGTAGGGAACGGTGAGCAGCTCGATCTGACCGTCGTGCTCGAGCCGGTGGTACAGGTGCGGCACCCCCGAGGCCATGAGCCGCTGGCGCCCGATGACGTAGCGCACGTCCTCGCGGGTGTAGCCGCGCCCCGAATCGCGCAGCTCGAGCATCCGCCCGTCGGATGCGATGTCGTCCGGATCGATCCAGGCGAGGTTGAACCAGAGGGCCAGGTCGACGAAGTAGTCGTCGGAAAGCAGCTCGGCGCGATCCTGCGCGGCGAGCGCGATCTGCAGCAGGCGGCGGTACTCGTCGTGCCGGTGGATCACGTTCCCGTGGTGGATCGAGAAGAAGCGCCGCAGCATGTGTTGCTTCTCCTCCGCGGTGAGCGAGCCATCGACCGTGCGCATGGTCACCCGCGTGTCCTCGTCGTCCGCGCCGCGCGCGTAGTCCTCGAGCTGGTCGCGCAGGCTCGGGACCATCGTGAAGTTGGCCTTCACGCCCGGGAACTCCTGCAGCAGGCGCGCCATGTGGAGGTAGTCCTTCGACGCGTGGAGGCGCACCCACGGCAGGACGAACTCGCTCGTCTGCGGGTGACGGTAGTACGGCTGATGCATGTGCCAGATGATCGCGACGGGCAGCTTGCCGTTCATCGCGCCACGGCCTCGTCGAGGCGACGGTGAACGAAGTCCTCGGGCAGGGTGGTGAGGAGCCAGGCCGCCTTCGGTCCGTTCGGCTTCCCGAGGAACGCGAGATAGATCGCGGAGAACGCATCGCGCGAGACCTTGCCATCGCGCGTGAGACCGACGCGCTTCGCCGCCTCGTAGAGCTCCTCCTGCATCTGCTCCGGGTCCTTCACTTTCCCGATGAGCGTGCGGACCTCCGTCAGGTAGGTCTTCTGCATCATGCTGAGCGCGGTGTCCTTCGGGAGCTCGGCGAGCACGCTGAACTTCGCGTCGTCCGGCGCCCATCGCTCGAGCCAGATCTTCGCCAGAGCCGAGCGCCGCTCCAGATCCGCGCGCTCGTGGGCCGCGAGCGGTGCGGCCTTGCGGTCCTCGGCTTCGCGGAGCGGCTCGACACTGGGAATCTGCAGCCAGTCGGCCACGATGCTGAAGCGGATGCGGAAGCCGGGCGGCGCGTGCTCCTCGTCCACCTGCGAAAGCGACCAGATCTTGGCGAGATCGCTCTCGGGCGAGGTGAGGTAGGCATCCGCGCAGCGGTCGTACTCGTCCCACATCTTCGGCAGGTTGCTGCCGGTCGGGTCGAAATCGATGTGGCGCTTCGGATGCGTTCGCAGCATCAGGAAGCGGATGAGCTCCGGCGGGTAGATCCTCACGAACTCGTGCGCCGCCGCTCCGAGCTCCTTCCACTCGTCCGGCCTTGAGGTGGACATCTTCTTCCCGCCGACGTTGAGGAACTCGTGCGCCAGGCC
>JBGQFO010000164.1:0-3949 GCA_041496945.1 Candidatus Limnocylindria bacterium
GAACGAAAGCCCATACGGGATCGCCGCGTAGCCGAAGGTCGCCGCGTCGAACACCTTTGTCCACGCCGCGCCGAGGTCCGCGGTCGAGTGCTTGAAGAGGCCGCGGCTCGTCGCCGCGAAGACGGTGCCGTTCCCGTCGAACGCGAGCCTGCCGATGGTGGTGCCATCGAGCGCCGCGTCGCCGACGAGCGTCCAGCTGGAGCCATCCGTCGTGCGGAAGACGCCCGCGCCGCGATAGTTCTCGAAGGCCGTGTTGTTCTCACCGGTGCCGACCCAGACCGAGTCATTCGCCGGGTCGACGCCGATCGCGCCGATCGAGAGGCTCGCCTGCGAGTCGAAGGTCGGCGTCCAGGTCAGACCGCTGTTGGCGGACCTCCACACACCGCCGTCCGCGCCGCCCGCCCAGAGCGTGCCGTTCGCCTGCACGCCCAGCGCGCTCATCCGGCCGGTCACCAGACCGGCGCCACCGCCGGAGTTGCTGAAGACCGGATCGCGGTAGCCGTGCGCGTCGGAGTCGTACTGCTTGCTGGTCACCTCGCTCCAGGCGCCCCCGACGATCGGAAGCGCGAGTGCGGTGGTGCGGGCCGCCCCGAACGCGCCCGCGGGCACGTCGGTGCCGGGCGCCACCCGAGCGGCCGCGTACTCGACAGAGGCGCGGCTGGCCTCATCGCGGAACGTCGCGGCGTCGTTGTTCGAATCGATGCTGCGTCCCGATGACTTGCCGCCCTGCGCGAACGCGAGGTTCGCGGATGCGAGCAGCGCGATGACCGCGAGGAGCGTGACGAACGTTCGCCGATGTCGAGCTAGCGACATGCCGAGCCTCCCCTATTCCTTAGACCCCGGACCCCCACCCGGCGAGCGACGCTATCACCCTCGGCCGCCAACGTCACGCCGTTGCATGGCGAAGACCGCTACATCTCGCGGGGTAGAGAAGGGGATACAGTCCGCCACGGGGCGAGCAGGCGCGCGGCGCTGTGATTCCGCCTCGGCAGAAGTAAGGGATGGTGGGATCTATGCGTTCATTGCGTTCACGTGTGCGCGCGCTCTTCGGTAGCAGGCCCAGCTTGGTGCTCATGTTGGTCGTCGCGATCGTGGGGACGACGGCGATTGGTGTCGCCGGCGCGGCGTCCACCGGGCTCATATCGGCGTGCGTGAACAGATCCAGCGGCACTGTTCGCATCCTCGTGCCCGGCGCGACAGCCGGCCGCGAACGGGACGATGAGCGCTCTCTCAACGGCTGTACGAAGAACGAGACGCTCCTCACCTGGAACATCCAGGGCGTCCCTGGGACGCAGGGGCCGACCGGACCGACCGGACCACAGGGCAGCGTCGGCGCGACGGGCGCCACCGGCGAAGTCGGCCCGACCGGGCCAGCGGGTCCGCAGGGCACCACCGGCGCGGCCGGAAGTCCCGGCGCGACTGGAGCGGCTGGTGCGCAGGGTCCGCAGGGCAACACCGGTGCGACCGGGCCAGCGGGCCCGCAGGGCAACACCGGCGCGGCCGGAAGTCCCGGCGCGACGGGAGCGGCTGGTGCGCAGGGTCCGCAGGGAATCACTGGTGCGACCGGGCCAGCGGGCCCACAGGGCAACACCGGCGCGGCCGGCGCGCAAGGTCCTCAGGGCATTCAAGGCCCGCAGGGGCCGACAGGAGGTGCGTCGCTGTGGGCGCGGATCAACGCCAATGGCAGCGTCGCCGCGGCGAACGGCATCGGGGTCCGCTGCGGACCTTCCGCTTGTGGCACTGGTTGGTATGCGTTGGTCGCCTCGAGGGACGTCACCGGTTGCGCCATCGTCGCCACCGCCCTCAACGGCACCGCGGTGTCGGTGGAGGTCGAGAACCCGAACGCAAGCAACAACGCGGAAATGCTCGTCAGGCTCTGGCGGGGTTACGACGTCTTTGGAAGTCCCTCACAGCTCAACAACGCCTTCACGATCGCGGTGGTCTGCTAGCTCGCCGTCACAGCGTCATCGATCCAAGGGCGCCCAGGGCAACCTGGGCGCCTCTGGTTCCGCGGTGGAAGGCCGACTAGAATCCACTTCTAGCCACTCGCGATCGGGGAGGTTTCCTGGTGGACTGGATCGAACAGCTCTTCGGCATCGACCCGGACATGGGCAGCGGTTCGCTCGAGATCCTTATCGCGGGCGCCATCGTGCTCGTGATCGTCGGTGCGGTCGTCGCTCGGCGCCGCGGGTCGAGCCGGACGCCGGCGACCGCTGACGAGAAGGTGCGCTGACCGCATCCGTAGCGCCTCAAGGCGAGGCGTTCGCCGCTCTCCGGCACTCGGACTTCCGCGCGTACTTCGGGACCGGCCTCGTCGCGATGATGGCCGACAACGTCGAGCACGTCATCACCTATTGGCTGATCTTCGAGCAGTTCCACTCGCCCGCGCTCGCGGGCTTTGCGGTCATCAGCCACTGGGCGCCGTTCCTCTTCTTCGGCATCACCTTCGGCGCGCTCGCCGACCGGTACGACTGCCGCCGCATCATCCAGGTGGGCCAGGGCCTCTTCATCCTCGCGTCGTTCTCGTGGGCGATCCTCTTCCTCACCGGCACGCTGCAGGCGTGGCACGCGGTGATCCTCCTCGTCGTCCACGGATTCGCCGGCGCGCTGTGGTCGCCGGCATCGCAGCTCTTCTTCTATGACGTCGTCGGTCCGGCGGAGCTGCAGAGCGCGGTGCGGCTGAACGCGACCTCGCGCCAGCTCGGCATCCTCTTCGGCCCGGCCGTCGGTGGCGGGCTGCTGCTCGCGCTCGGCCCCGCGACCGGGCTGCTCGTGAACTGCCTCCTCTACCTCCCGCTCATCATCTGGCTCAGCCGCACGCGTTTCACCGGACACGTGCACCACGGCGCGCAGCGCGCGGCGCAATCGAGCCTCTCGCTCGCCGACGCGTGGCGCACCCTGAGCGGCGTCGCGCATCACCCGGTGATCCTCGCGATGGTCGTGCTCGGCGGCGCGACGAGCCTTCTCGTCGGCAACGCGTACCAGGCGCAGATGCCCGAGTTCGCGACGGACATCCCGGGCGCCGGTGGCGAGCTCGGCTACGCGGTGCTGCTCACGGCGAGCGCGGCGGGCGCGGTCGTCGGCGGCTTTGCGCTCGAGTGGTCGAGCTGGCTGCGTCGTCCGCGCGTCAGTCCGGCGATCGCCATGGGCATCGCCTGGGCGCTCGCGATCCTCGCGTTCGCGCTCACGTCGAGCTACCTCCTCGCCGTCGTGGCGCTGTTCGCCGCCGGCTTCCTCAACCTCGGCTTCACCGCGCTCGCGCAGACGATCGTTCAGCTCGAGGCGCCGCCGGATCGCCGCGGCCGCGTCGTCGGGCTCTTCTCGATGGCGCAGAACGGACTGCGCGTCGGCAGCGGCGTGACCGTGGGCCTCCTTGGCACCGTCGTCGGGATCCACGCGTCGCTCGAGTGGAGCGCGCTCGCGGCGCTCGCGGTGTGCGCGGCGCTGTTCCTGCTCGCGAAGAGCCCGCGTGTTGCCATCGGGTAGCACCGCGTATCGTCCCCGGGTGCGCAACGCGCTCGCCGCTCGAGCGTTCGCTCTCGTCCTCGCCGGCGTGATGGCCGCCGCCTGCTCGGTCGCGGAGTCCGGCGCCGCCGCGGTCGATGCGCCGCGCGCCAGCGGGGCAGCGCGCGCCGAGACGTTCGCGCCGGCCCCGACGGCGACGACTACCGGGACCTCCGTACCGATGACGGGCATGGACACCGAGGCGACCCCGACGCCCGCCCCGGCGCCGAATTACGACGAGCTCCCCGTCGCGGCGAACGACCCCGCCGGTCTGGTGCAGCAGTTCGCCCTCATCGACGTCGCGATCCACGACCCGAGCATCACCGGCGCGAAGCTCGCGTACCTCGGGCACCTCCAGCAGCTCGCGCTCGGCCGGCTCTCGGACTACCCGGAGTGGAAGGACACCGTTCTCGCCGGGCTCGGCGACACCGCGCGGCGGGCGGTC
>JBGQFO010000165.1:0-3931 GCA_041496945.1 Candidatus Limnocylindria bacterium
ACCGGAAGCCCCCTTCTCCTGGCGCGCGCTGCTCGAGATCGTGCAGGCGCTCGCGCTCGCGGTCGTCATCTCGGTCGTCCTGAACCTCTTCATCGTCCAGGTCACCGAGGTGCGCCAGCGCAGCATGGAGGTCACGCTCCTGCAGAGCGACCGCGTCCTCGTCTCGAAGGTCGACTACCGCTTCGACGGGCCGCGACCCGGCGACATCGTGGTCTTCAATCCGACCACCGACGTGCAGATCCCCTACGTGAAGCGCGTGGTCGCGGTCGCGGGCGAGGTCGTGGAGCTTCGGAGCGGCCGTCTCTTCGTCAACGGCGAGCCGCGCGACTTCGTTGGCGCTCACGGCGCCACCGTCGCCCAGAGCCCCGACGTGAAGTACCCGCTGCGCATCCCGGACGGCTACTTCTTCGCGATGGGTGACAACCGCGAGGCCTCGTCGGACTCGCGGAGCTTCGGCCCGCAGCCGGACAGCCGCGTCATCGGCAAGGTCATCCTGCGGTTCTGGCCGCTCGATCGGCTGATCTTCTTCGAGTGGTGACGCCGATCACGGGATAGGCACGCGCATCCTGGCTACGCGATCAGGCTCCCGAGCTCCGCGTCGCTGTCGGGCTTCAGCAGGACCACACGACCGTCCGCCTCCACCGCGCCGAGCGTGAGCACCTCCGAGTCGAACGTCGCGATGCGCCTCGGCGGGAGGTTCGTCACGCACACGACGAGTCGGCCGAGCAGATCGGCCTTCTCGTACCAGCGCCGCACCGCGGCGGACGAGCGCCGTGTCCCGAACGCGCCGAGATCGATGGTCAGCTTGTACGACGGGTTGCGCGCCTCCGGGAAGTCGTCGACCGCCGTCACCCGACCGACGCGCATCTCGATCTTCTTGAAGTCGTCCAGCGTGGCCACGTCCCTATCATCGGGCGCATGGCCGATGTGTTCCACCGCGCAACGGACTGGGAGATCGTCGCGGACCGTCGCGTGCTCCGCGTCACCTGGGACGACGGGAGGGTGAGCGAATACGACTGGGAGCCGCTCCGTCGCGCCTGCCCATGCGCGCACTGCCATGGCGAGGGCTCGTACGCCGGCAACGTCAATGACGCGACCGTTTTCAGCGACGCGGAGCAGACGCTCGTGACCGTCTATCCGGTCGGCCGCTACGGCGTCTCCCCCGCGTGGGGCGACGGCCACGACACCGGCATCTACACGTTCAAGCTGCTGCGTCAGGCCGCAAGCCTCGCGTGAGAGGTCGCGCTCCGCGCGCCCTCATGCTGCTTCGCCTTCGGCTCTCGCAGTAGGCTGGGTGCGATGAAGCTCTTCAAGAGCAAGCCGGACCTCCCGCCCGGGATCGCCGAGCGCGTGCCACCCGGGCAGTACCTCACCGAGAAATGGCCGGTCCTCCATTACGGCACGGTGCCGCGCTTCGATCCAAAGAGCTGGGACTTCCGGGTCTTCGGCAAGGTCGAGCACGAGTTGAAGATGAACTGGGACGAGTTCAAGAAGCTGGACCAGATCATGGTCCAGGCGGACATGCACTGCGTCACGACCTGGTCGCGGCTCGATCAGAAGTGGGAGGGCTTCCCGTTCGCGAAGATCGTCGAGCTCGCGAAGCCCACGCCCGACGCCCAGTTCGTGATCGCGCACAGTGAGTACGGCTTCACCGCGAACACACCCATCGAGTTCTGCCTGCGCGACGACTGCCTCATCGCGCTTCGCGCGAACGGGGAGCCGCTCACGCCGGAGCATGGCTCTCCAGCGCGCCTGGTCGTGCCGCGCCTGTACGCGTGGAAGAGCGCGAAGTGGCTGCGGGGCATCGAGTTCAGCGCGGTAGACAAGCCCGGGTTCTGGGAGCGCAACGGGTACAACAACCGCGGTGATCCCTGGAAGCAGGAGCGGTACTGGGGCGACTAGGGTACGGTCGGCTCCGGCGCCTCGGAGCTCGCGTGGTGGATCCGCACGAACTTCACGATCTGCGTCTGGTCGATCCCCGGCAGCTTCAGGATCCAATTCCAGGACGTGAGGATCACCTTCGCGTCCTTCATCGCCGGCCAGGGCTCGAGGATGATCTTCGGGAACCCCGCGGCGCCCAGGTCGCGGACGATCCCACGCAGCGTATCCACCTGCGCGGTGGAGAGATCGCTCGCGTAGAGGATCACGACGCCGCCATGCTCGAGGTTGTGCGTGGTGACCTCGAACGGGATGGAAGCGGTCTTCACGCCCCACGGTGCCGGCGCGACCCCGGACTGCGACCAGTGGTCGCCCGACGTCGGCGGCAGCGACGGGTAGGCGACAGCCTGACCGGCATTCACGTGCCCCTTGCCGATCTCGTCCTGATGCACGCCGATCGTCTGACCGGCCGGGTCGAACTGCGGAGAGTTCACGTCGAGGGCACCCGCCGGCGGCTCGAACACGCCCGCCGCGCGTCCGATGAGGATGAGGGCGACGATCGCGACGACGACGACGGCGATGACCCAGACCTGGCCGATCCCGCGCGCGCCGCCGCCCCCGCCGCTCCCACCGGAACGCCGCTGCTCTTGGCGCCGCTTCTGCTGGCGCCGCTCGCGGCGCGTCGTGACGGTCATCTGCTCACCAAGGATACCCACCTAGACTTGCGCGTGTGACGGTCCGCGTCCGCTTCGCGCCCTCACCCACCGGGTCGCTGCATATCGGAAGCGTGCGCACGACCCTGTACAACTACTTCTTCGCGAAGCAGAACAAGGGCACGCTCGTCCTGCGCGTCGAGGACACCGATCAGGACCGCCTCGTCGCCGGCGCGGTCGATTCCATCTACGACGGCCTCCACTGGATGGGCGTCACGTGGGACGAGGGCCCGCGTGAGGGCGGGCCGCACGCGCCGTACATCCAGTCCGAGCGGTTGCCGCTATTCCAGAAGGCCGCGCAGGATCTCGTCGACTCTGGCGCCGCGTACTTCTGCTTCTGCTCGAAGGAGCGGCTCGCCGCGATGCGCGCGCAGCAGCAGCAGCGCAAGGAGATCACCCGCTACGACCGTCACTGCCGGAGCATCGAACCGAAGGAAGCCGCCGAGCGCGCGAGGACCGAGACGCACGTCGTGCGCCTCAAGGTCCCGGACCAGGGCGTCATCGGGGTCGATGACCTCGTCTACGGACGGGTCGAATGGCCGATCGAGACGATCGAGGACCAGGTGCTCCTCAAGTCCGACGGCTTCCCCACGTACCACCTCGCGGTCGTGGTGGATGACCACCTTATGGGGATCACGCACATCTTCCGCGGCGAGGATTGGCTGCCATCGACGCCGAAGCATCTGTTGGTGTTCCAGGCGTTCGGCTGGCCCGTGCCGCCGATCGCGCACTTCCCGAACGTGCTCGGGGCTGACGGGAAGAAGCTCGCGAAGCGGCACGGCGCGACGAAGGTCGAGCAGTTCCGCGCGGACGGCTACCTGCCCGAGGCGATGGCCAACTACCTCGCGCTCATCGGCTGGTCGCCGGGGACGGAAGAGGAGATCTTCGGCGTCGACGGTCTCATCGCGAAGTGGCGCATCGACCAGGTACAAAAGGCCGGTGGCAAGTGGGATCGCGACCGCCTGGACTGGTTCAACGGCGTGTGGATCCGCCGCCTCTCGGAGCAGGATCTCCTCGGCCGACTCGATCCATTCCTGCCGGCGGAGTGGGACCGGAACGTGATCGGGCGCGCGCTGCCGCTCATGCGCGAGCGCATGCGCACGCTCGCGGAGGGTCGCGAGCTGGTGCGCTTCCTGTTCACCGACGAGTTCCCGCTCGACGCGGCGACGCAGGTGCCGAAGAAGAAGGACGCCGTCGGCGCCGCGCTCGCGCTCGAGCGCAGCGCTGCCGCGCTCCGCGAGACGACCCCGTGGGCGGCCGCGGGCGTTGACGCGGCGCTGCGGAAGGTCGCTACTGACCTGGGGTGGAACATTCGGGAGGTCGCTCACACCGTCCGCGTA
>JBGQFO010000166.1:0-3925 GCA_041496945.1 Candidatus Limnocylindria bacterium
CAAGGGCAGGTGGAAGTGCCGAATCTTCGCGCCCTCGCCGCGCCAGCGGGTCACCTCGGTCATGGCGCCTCCTTGTGATGTGGTAGCGAGCATCCGCTGACGCCACGCGCGGGTTAATTGGTGCGGGGTGCGGATTGGGTGTTCACACGGTGTCACGCGACGGCGTTCGGCCAGGCACCGAACCGCAACGGTCGGCGCCCCTCTCGCGACTGACATCACGTCTGCGGACCCGCAGTCTTCGCGGGCATGGAAAAGATCGACACCGGCGACACCGCCTGGCTGCTCGCGTCCGCCGCCCTGGTCATGCTCATGACGCCGGCCCTCGGCTTCTTCTACGGCGGCCTGGTCCGCCGGAAGAACGTGCTCGCGACGATCATGCACAGCTTCTTCATCCTGTGTCTCATCAGCGTGCAGTGGGTGCTGTGGGGCTACTCACTGGCGTTCGGACCCGATCACGGCGGGATCATCGGCGGGCTCGACTGGCTCACGCTCCGTGGCGTCGGCCAGGCGCCGAACCCGGACTACGCGCCGACGGTCCCCGCGCTCGCGTTCATGGTGTTCCAGATGATGTTCGCGGTCATCACACCCGCGCTCATCACCGGTGCGTTCGCCGAGCGCAAGCGCTTCAAGGCGTTCGTCGTCTTCACGCTCCTCTGGGCCACCCTGGTGTACGACCCGGTGGCGCACTGGGTCTGGGGCACGGGCGGCTGGCTCCGGACGCTCGGGACGCTCGACTTCGCGGGCGGCACGGTGGTGCACATCACCAGTGGCGTCTCCGCGCTCGTCGCTGCGCTCGTGCTCGGCCGGCGCTTCGGCTACGGCCGCGACGCGCTCGAGCCGCACGACGCCACGATGACCGTGCTCGGCGCGTCGCTCCTGTGGTTCGGCTGGTTCGGCTTCAACGCCGGCAGCGCCCTCACCTCCGGCGGGCTCGCCGCCAATGCCTTCGTGGTGACGAACACCGCCGCGGCGATGGCCGCGCTCACCTGGATGACGGTCTCGTGGCTGCACAAGGGCGCGCCGAGCGTGCTCGGCGCGGCCGCGGGCGCGGTCGCGGGGCTCGTGGCGATCACGCCGGCGTCTGGATTCGTGGACGTCTCGGCCGCGATCCTCATCGGTCTCGGCGCCGGCGTCTTCTGCTACGTGGGGATCCAGCTCACGAAGCGCCTCCGCGTCGACGACGCGCTCGACGTGTTCGGTGTCCACGGCATCGGCGGGATGTGGGGGGCCCTCGCCACCGGCATCTTCGCCACGGTCGCGGTGAACGCGGCCGGTGCCGATGGCGCGGCCTATGGCAACCTCGCGCAGCTCGGTATCCAGGCCATCGCGGTCCTCGCCTCGGTGTCGTACTCGGCGGTCATGACGTTCGCGATCCTCAAGGTGATCGATCTCTTCGTCGGACTGCGCGTGCCCGAGCACGAGGAGGTCCTCGGTCTCGACGCGTCGCAGCACCGCGAGCAGGCGTACCAGATCTAGAAGGAGGCGACCATGGAGATCCTGGCCTTCGTATCCTTTGCGGTCCTCGTCGTCGCGTGGCTCGTCGCTCCAACCAGGACGGCCGCGATGCCCGCGCGCGAGGTGGATCGGGCGGCCTAGGCGTCCCGCCGGCGCTACAATCGACCGGACAACTGAATACGACGGGGGAGCGCCCGGCAGTGGGGCGCTGAGAGTGCGGTGGACCGCAGACCCCTGAACCTGATCTGAGTCATATCAGCGTAGGGAGTCGGTAGGCATGGGATCCCGAGGCGGCGCTGAGAGGCGCCGCATCTTTGTTTGAGGGCGGTCGTGGTCGCGCAGGGTGATGTCGCCTCGTCCGATCGCGACCTCGTCGTGGGCGCGGAGCTGGTCGTCGCCGCCGACGCCGGCGCGCAGGTCCTCGCACGCTGGGGCATCGTCCCCCACCTCGTCGTCGGCGACCTCGACTCGCTGGGCACGGCGCGCGCCGAGGCCCTTCGAAAGCGCGGCGCGAAGGTCATCCCGTACCCGGCGGCGAAGGACCAATCCGACCTCGAGCTCGCGCTCAGCCATGCCATCGAGAGCGGGGCCGACGACATCGTCCTCCTCGGGATCTTCGGCGGCCGGCGTATCGACCACGCGCTCGCGAACGCGATGCTCCTGGCCGATCCGGCGTACCGCGGCCTCGGCCTGCGCGCGGTACAGGCCGGCACGCACGTCCGCGCCGCGCACGGCGGTGACACCCTGACGCTCGCGAGTCCGGTCGGCGCGACGGTGACGCTCCTGCCGGTGCGCGGCGACGCCACCGGCGTGCGCACGGTCGGCCTGCGCTACCCGCTCGAGGCGGAGACGCTCCACTTCGGGCGCTCGCGTGGTCTCTCCAACGTGGTCGTCACCCTTCCCGCCTCAGTCTCGCTGGAACACGGCGTCCTGCTCGTCATCGAAGAAATGAGCGGAGGAACAACATGAGCGATTCCCCGCGTACCGTCGTGAATGCGTCCTGGCGCACGGTCGACATCGTCGTCACAGCGGCCATTGCCGTTGCGTTCGGAGTTGTTTTTTGGGCCTGGGGACTGGTGTGGACCGCGACCACGCCCGTCTTCATCGCGCTGCCGCCGGCGCAGAACGTCCTATACGGCGTGTGGTTCATGGCCGCGATCGTCGCGGCGCTCGTCGTCCGCAAACCCGGCGCGGCGCTCTTCGCCGAGCTCGTCGCGGCGAGCATCGAGGCTCTCCTCGGCGGGCAGTGGGGTCTCGACACGCTCGCGTCCGGGGCGATCCAGGGATTCGCGGTCGAGATCGCGTTCGCGGTCTTCCGCTATCAACGGTGGGACGTGATCGCGACGCTGCTCTCCGCGGTCCTCGCCGCGATCGGCGCGTGGCTCCACGACATGCCCGTCTTCTATGGGGAGCTCGCGCTCGGCGACCAGCTCGTGATCGGGATCTTCATGATCGTCGGCGCGGTAATCATCGCGGGCTACGGCTCGTGGTGGCTCACTCGCGCGCTGGTGCAGTCGGGCGTCCTGGCGCAATTCCCGTCGGGTCGAACGCAAACGCGGGTGTGATCGAGGCCCGCGGCTGGGGCTGGCGGCACGCCGGACGAAAGGCGTGGGCGGTGCGCGGTCTCGACCTGCGCATCGAGGAGGGCGAGCGCGTCCTCCTGCTCGGCGCGTCGGGCGCGGGCAAGAGCACGCTGCTCCTGGGGCTCGCGGGCCTGCTCGACCCGAGCGGTGGCGGCGGATCGGAGGGCGAGCTGCTCGTGCGCGGCCGATCGCCGCAGGCCGCGCGAGACGAGACCGGGGTCGTGTTCCAGGATCCCGAGACGCAGCTCGTCATGGCGCGCGCCGGCGACGACGTCGCGTTCGGCCTCGAGAACCGCTGCGTCCCCACGGAACGCATCTGGCCCGCGGTCCACGCCGCGCTCGCCGCGGTCGCGTTCCCGTATCCCGACGATCGTCGGACCGACGCGCTCTCCGGCGGCGAGCAGCAGCGTCTGGCCATCGCGGGCGCGCTCGCGCTCTCGCCACGCCTCCTGCTGCTGGACGAGCCCACCGCGAACCTCGACCCGGACGGCGCCGCCGACGTCCGCGCGCTCATCGCGCTCCTGACGGCCGATCGCGCTCGGACGCTCGTGCTCGTCGAGCATCGCGTGGCCGAGTCGCTCGCGCTCGTCGATCGCGTCGTCGTGATCGCGGCCGGCGGCGGGGTGGTCGCGGACGGCACGCCCGCCGACGTGTTCGCGCGCGAGGGCCCGCGGCTCGCAGCGCTGGGCGTGTGGGTGCCGGGGCCCGCGCCGACCGCGCCCCCGCGGTCGGGCACGGTCGGGCGAGTCCTCGCCACCGGCACGGGTCTCGCGTTCCGCTATCCGGCGAGCGAGGCCTGGGCGCTCGACGGCGTCGACCTCGCCGTCCGCGCCGGCGAAGCGCTGGCCCTGGGCGGGCCGAACGGCTCGGGGAAGTCGACGCTCGCG
>JBGQFO010000167.1:0-3883 GCA_041496945.1 Candidatus Limnocylindria bacterium
CGTCCACTGCGATCGAGCCGCCGCCCGCGGCGTCGACGAACTCGCGGGCGAAGTGAAGCCGCGTCAGCGCGTAGAGCTCGTAGAGAACCTCCCGGATCTCCTGCAGCGCGCTCGCTGCATCGTCTCTCGCGCAGAGGGTCTTGAGCTCCCCGAGCCGTCGGGTAAGGCGCTCGGCCTCGACGCGGTCAAGCTCCGTGCGGCAGGGCCGATGATCCCGGAAGGCGACGCGGCAGCGGAACTCGTGCTCCGCCCGCACGTGCGACGCGATTCGCTCCAGCAGGATGAGCGCGCGTTCGACGTGATCCAGGACGTCGTGGTGAGAGTTACGGGCGATGGCGTCGGCCGCAGTCTTCAGGAGCACGACCTCCTTCGCCAGCGCGCAGTGCTCGTTGACGGGGGTCTGCTCGGCTGCGGCCGCGTCGATGGGGCCGCGGGGCGCATGCAGAGACATATTCTTCCTCCCGGTCGCCTGCGGGGTTAGTTGATGGGCTTGAGCCGTGAGGTGCCCAGGAGCAAGCTCCTTCGCCCGGGTAGCTTCGACGTCCCCCGCTCCTCCGCCGCACGAGGATTCGGCCAGTTCTACGGCGCTAGTCGACTTCCCGCCCTGAGGGCCTCCTTTCGCGCCGCTTTGGCGCCGAACCGAGGCTACCACCGCGCACGAAGGCGAAGGAGAGGGCCGTGTCGGGTATTCGCATGCGACGAGCCTTTGCCGATACCTTGGTGCCAGATTCCGGAATGCCTGCCAGCCACCCCTCCGAGGCCGACGAAAACTAGGGCAAGGCGTCGGGCGTACGACACAATTCTCGACCACGAAGAAGCCAGCCGGAAAGACGACGCACCCGAAGACCGTCGACGGCTACCTCGCCGGGGCGCCGAAGGACAAGCGCTCCGCGCTCGCAATACTCCGGAGGACGGTCAAGGCGGCGGCGCCGAAGGCGATCGAGGGGATGAGCTACGGCATCGTGGTCCTCAAGCAGGACGGGCAGCCCCTTGTGTACTTCGGGTATTGGAACACCCATCTGGGCCTGTACGCGGCGGGCGGCAGCTTCATCAAGACACACGCCGCCGAGCTCAAGGGGTACGTCCTGAGCAAGGGCACGATCCGGTTTCCCGCGGATGAGCCGATCCCCGTCCGGCTCGTCACGAAGATCGTGAAGGCTCGGATCGCCGAAGTCGAAAAGGCCGGCTGAGCGTTGGCGACGACCGAAGCGACCCGGGTGGACGTCTGGCTGTGGGCCGTCCGGCTTTACAAGACCCGTTCGGCGGCGACGGCCGCATGCCGCGGCGGCCACGTCCGCGTGAACCGTGCAGCCGCGAAGGCGTCGACCAAAGTGAAGGTCGGCGACCGCGTCGAGGCGTTCGTGGAGCGCGAGCGCATCCTCGAGGTCGCGGTCGTCATCGACAAGCGGGTCGGGGCACCCGTCGCGGCGACGTGCCTGGTCGACCACAGCCCGCCAGTCGTGGCAGTGAAGCGACAGCCACGGGTCTTCGTTCGCGAGCGAGGCACCGGCCGACCGACGAAGCGCGAGCGCCGCGAGCTCGACCGCCTCATGCGACCATCCGATGGAACATGATGCGCACGCAATCGACGCGTCCGGGGGAGGGAACGTGCTGAGCAAAGCGGTCACGAGCTCCTCGCTCGAGATGAGCGCGGGCGCAACGAGCGGGCGCACCACCGCCGAGCGCCAGCTCGACGAAGCCCTCCTCGCGTTGAAGGAGCGCGCCCGCGAATTCGCCCGCCTTACGCCGAGCGCAAAAGCCGGCCTGCTGCGCGCGTGCCTGCCCCGCCTCCTCGCCGAGGCGCCCGCGTGGGTCGACAAGGGTGCACGCGCCCGCGGCGCCGGCCCGGGCGAAGAGTGGCTCGCCGGTCCGATCTGGACGATCCGCATGTTCCGCCTGCTGGCGGAGAGCCTCGACGTCATCGCGCAGAGCGGAAGACCGCCGCTCGGCCGCGGCGTCCGTACGCGCCCCGACGGTCGCCTGGAGATCGAGCTCTTCCCTGCCAGCGGCATCGACGCAATGAGCTACCTGGGCTTCAGCGCCCACGCGCTGATGGAGGCCGGCGTGGACGAGGCCGGCGCGCGCGATCGTCAGGCCAGCTTCTACCGCCGCCGCGATCCTGACGGCGGCGTCTCGGTCATCCTCGGTGCGGGCAACGTCTCGAGCATCCCGCCGATGGATATCGCGACGAAGATGTTCATCGAGGGTTTCGTCTGCATCCTCAAGATGAACCCCGTCAACGAGTGGGTCGGCCCCTTCCTGGAGCGCGGGCTGCAGCCCCTTGTGAGCCGCGGCTATCTGCGGATCGTGTATGGAGCGGCCGAGGTCGGCTCGTACCTCACCCACCATCCACTCGCGGACGACATCCATATCACCGGCTCCGACCGCACGCACGATCTGATCGTGTTCGGGCCGGCCGGCGCGGAGCGCGAGCGCCGACGACACGAGCACGACCCGTTGCTTCGCATCCCGATCAGCTCTGAGCTCGGCAACGTCAGCCCAGTCGCCGTCGTGCCGTACCAGTACAGCGAGAAGGAGCTGTGGTTCATGTCTCGGAACGTCGTGACGATGGTCGTCAACAACGGCTCGTTCAACTGCAACGCGGCGAAGATGCTGGTGACGCCGAAGGGCTGGCCGCAACGCGATCGCTTTCTCGAGCTCGTCTCCCGTGGCCTCGCCGAAGCGGCGACACGGAAGGCGTACTACCCGGGAGCCCACGATCGCTACGGCGCGCTGACGAGCGGCCAAAGGGTCGAGACCTTCGGCGATGCCAGCGACGGGGAGCTGCCGTGGACGCTCATCCGTGGTCTCGACGCATCGAAGGATGAGGCGCTGTTCCGCACCGAGCCGTTCTGCGGGATCCTTTCGGAGACGAGCGTCGGCTCATCCGATCCGGTCGAGTTCCTCGCCGCGGCCACGCGCTTCATGAACGACAGGCTCTGGGGCACGCTCAACGCGATGCTGTTCGTCCACCCGAAGCTCGAACGCGACGCGACCGTTGCCGCGGCGGTCGATCGCGCGGTCGTCGAGCTCCGGTACGGGACGGTCGGTATCAATCACTGGCCGGCACTTGGCTACGTGTTGGGCACGCCACCGTGGGGTGGCCACCCCGGCGCCACTCTGGAGAACGTCCAGAGCGGTCGAGGCTGGGTCCACAACACCTTCATGCTCGAGGGCGTCGACAAGACGGTCGTGCGCGGCCCGCTGACCTCGTGGCCGTATCCGCTGTGGTTCTTCGACAACCCGAAGGCCGCCGCGGCTGGTCCAGCGATGGCTGAGATGGAGGCGAGCCCGAGCTGGCTCAAGCTCCCCAAGCTGCTGGCGCGCGTGCTCCTCTAAGAGCAGCGGACCTTGTCTTCCGGCGTCTCGAGATGAACTCGACATCGCAACGCGTCTACAACGCGCTTGTCCCCTACTACGCCGAGGTCTGCGTCGTCACGCAGTACCACCACAGAGCCACAGCGGCGGGAGGCTGGGGCGGACACGCGACGCTCTTCGTGAATGGTGCCGAGCTCGAGGCAGGCGCGGGTTACCCGCGCCTGCGCCTGGTGGCGCACGAGACAGATCTCTTCGCGCCGGACTCCGGCACGGGCATCAGCGTCAACAAGATCTTCAAGAACGTGACCTGGGTCGCCATCCCGGGACGCGACCGGTTCTTTCGCGGCGGCCTCGGGGACGAGACCACGCTGGGACCAGGCCTCTTACGACACCGCGGTCCGGGACGCGACGGCGGCCGGCTGGTTCGATGGCATCGGGATCCGACCGGAGGTAATGCGCTCGCTTACCGATGGGCCGCGAGGCGATCGGCAAGGTGATCGCCTACCTCAACAGCGCCAACGAAGGTGCGCAGAAGAATGGCTACATCTGGAACGTCTACACCAAC
>JBGQFO010000168.1:0-3883 GCA_041496945.1 Candidatus Limnocylindria bacterium
ACCGACCAGATGGTGCCGGGACGCTACGCGCCGTTCATGGTCGGCCAGGACAAGTTCCACCTGTATGCGTTCTGCGACGCGCGCCCGGGCTTTGCGAAAGAGGTGCGACCCGGCGACGTTCTTGTTGGCGGGGAGAACTTCGGCTGCGGCTCGTCGCGCGAGTACGCGGTCGCCGCGCTGAAGAAGCTCGGCGTCGGCGCGGTCGTCGCGAAGAGCTTCGCGCGCATCTTCTTCCGCAATTGCATCAACCTCGGCATCCCAGCCATTGAGTCCGCGGATGCCGCGCTGGTCGTCCGCGACGGCGACGACGTCACGCTCGACGTCGCCGCCGGCGTGCTGCGCGCGCCAAGCGGCGCGGCCGCGGTGCGTCCGCTCGCGCCGTTTGCGCACGAGATCCTGTCCGCGGGTGGCGTCGTCGCCTACCTGCGCGCGCACGGCGACTTCCCTAGCGTCGTATGAGCGAGCCGATCGAGGTCGTCGAGCTGGCGCCGCGGCGCGCGTTGACCATCCGTCGCACCGTCCCTCAGAGCGGGCTCGGCGCGTTCTTCATGGAGATCTTCCCGATGCTGCGCACGGCGATCGTCGCGCAGGGGGCGATGCCCGCGGGCCCACCGTTCGCCCGCTACCACAACGGCGATCCCGCGGCCTTCGACACTGAGGCCGGCATCCCATTCACCGGATCGGTCACCGCGTCGAGCGGCGCGCGCGTCACGACGCTACCTGGTGGCCGCGCGGCGAAGACCGTTCACATCGGTCCGTACGACACGCTGTCACAGGAGTACCGCCGCATCGAGGCGTGGCTCACCGATGAGGGCAAACGCGCGGGCGAAGGTCCGTGGGAGTCGTATGTCGATGACGAGGCGATAACGCCGCGCGACAAGATGCGGACCGAGGTGTTCTGGCCGCTGAAGCGTTAGCGCGGCGTCGGGTTGATCCGATCGCTGACCCACGTGACGCCGTCGCTCAGGCGAGCGGGAAGCGCCTCGAGCTCGGGGTTGGCTAGGACGGCAGCGATGCACTCGGCCGAGCCGCCGACGTACGTCCAGTCGAAGTCGACCTCGGTCGCCACGCACCAAGCCCGGTCGTCCGGCCACCAGATGCTCGCCGACTGGTAGGCCAACGTGGCGCCATAGTCCGTATCGAGCGCCGCGGCGAGCGGACCTTTGGCGAGGTAGTAACCGCGGTGGGGGAGCGTGAAGGTCGGCCGCACCTTCGGCCTGTCGAGAAATGTCCAGCCCTCCCACGCCGCAAACCAGCAGCGTTCGGGTGTCGAGGTATGACCCCCCAACACGCCGACCAGAGCGCGCGCGAGGTCGAGCGGCAGCGAGCCGGTCTTTGGCCAGCTATCGAAAAGCCCGGGCTGCGGCTGTCGGGCGGCGACGGCCGACGTGCCGACGAGCGTGACGAGTGCGCCGAATTGCATCTCCGAGTGGTAGATGCGCAGGTTCGCATCGGCGATCTCCCGCCACGTGACTGGACGCTCCTTTTGACCAACGCTCCACCTCGCCGCCGGGTGAAAGATGCGCGCGTACGCTTCGAAGCCCGGCGGAATGGTCGCGCCGGCGTCCTGCGCGAACGGATGCAGTCGATCTGCGATCCACGCGGCTGCTGAGAGGTCGTCGACGTACTCGAGCGGCACCGCAAGACCGTAGCCGAGCGTGCCGCGTGGGACTAGAGATCGATGGCGACCGGCAATGCGTTCCGCGCCCATGAGCTCAGACGCTTGCCCGCCTTCCAGCCCATGTACTTCTCGTCGAGCAATCGGCGCGCGAGCGCGTCTTCCGCCGGGGCCGTCACTTCGCGGGCCTTTGCGTCGACCGTCCGGGAACCCACACGCACGCGAACGGCGCGTGTCTTGCGAAGGTCGCACCCAGTCCGAGGAGTCGCCCCCGCCCGACAGCAGGTAGAGCGTGCCGTCGCGGAGCGCGAACCAGATCTCGATCGTGTGCCGCTTGCCACTTCGCCGACCGACGGTCGTCAGGTAACAGACGCTCTCGTCGCCCAGCCGTTCGAATGGCGCCATGCATCGACGGTACCGCTGTCACGCCTCGCGAACTGCTAACCGCGACCCATTCGGCGCGTCGGCGAACGCCGAAGTCAGCGGCGCAGGTGCTGCGCGAGGAAAGCCAGGGTCCGCTGCCACGCCAGTTCGCTGGCGGCCTTGTCGAACTCCGGTCGCGACGGCTCATCGAACCAGTGCTTCGTGCCGGGGTAGACATGGAACTGCGCGACGGCTCCGCTCTCGACCAGCTTCTGCTCCGTGCTTCGCACGTCGGCGAGGGACTCGAACTCGTCGTCCTCGGCGAAGTGACCGAGGATCGGTGGCAACGCCTTGCCGGCTTCGGTCTCACCCAAGCCGTAGTACGACACAAGACCGTGGACCTGGTTTGGGCGCGCCTGCGCGAGCTGCCAACTGAGCCACACGCCCATGCTCCAGGCGAGCGGCGCAACGCGGTCGGCCTGTGCGCTGAGTTTCGTGTGCGCTTCCTCTATCTCGCTCATCGCGCGTTTCCAGTCCTCGCTCAGCGGCCCCTGCAGCGCCTTCGCCGCGTCGATGGTCGTCGCGACACGGCCGTGATACAGGTCGGGGGTCGCGACCTGATAGCCCTGGCCGCGCAGCCGCTCGGCGTACGCGCGCACGTCGTCGTTCAGCCCCCACCATGGGTGAAGGACGAGCACCCCGGCGGTCATGTGGCGAGGCTCTCCCGGCACCACTCGGCGACCCGCTCCGCCATCATCTGGCGCGGTCCGGCTGGTGCGAAGTCGTGGTCGCCACCCTCGATGATCACTGTCCGATGTGTCACGCGGGCCTGTGACAACACAGATGCATACCGCTCCGCGTTCGCGAACGGCACCGCGGTGTCGCGGCTGCCCCAGATGAGGAGCAGGCGCGCACGGCTGCGCGTCACCTCGGCGAGCGGCTTGAGCTTGTCGTCGTCGCCGAAGCGCGCGGGCGCTGCGGCGAGGACCGCGGCGCGGATGCGCGAATCACGTCCGGCGACGAGCGCGGCGACCGCCCCGCCGAAAGAGAAGCCGACGACGCCCATCGCCTCGGGAATATCCGGATGCGCCTTCAGGAGGCGGATGGCCCCGCTCGCATCGGCGAGGCCGCTCGCAAGGGTCATGCGCGGTGGTTCGTGATCGCGGTAGGCGAAACGGACGGCCGCCACGCCCGCGGTCGCGAGCGCCTCGCACGCCGCGACGATGTGCGGCTGATCGGGATGTCCACCGAACCCATGCAGCACCGCGACACCGCCGACAGCGCGCGTCTCTGGAAGATGCAACGTGCCCTCGAGCTCGCCGCCCGGCACGACGAACGAGACGCGCTGCAGTGTCAATCGGCGGCGGCAGGCTTCACGGGGTCCGGCATCGCGAGCAGCCCGAACACGCTCGGACGCTCCCCGATCGGCGTGCGCGAGCTGATGAGCTCGAGCACCTTCTTGCGGCCCTTCATCTTCCCGATGAGGATCGCACCGACGAGCTTGTCCCCGAGGAAGAAGAGACGTTTGTAGTTGCGAGCGTCGTAGTCGACCTCGTACAAGGACTCGGCGTCGGGCTCTTCTTCGGTCGTCACGCCCATGACTGAGATGTTCGAGTTGAACATCCCCGAGGCGTAGGTCGGGACTTCGACGTACGGCTGTTTCGCGCCGAGCATGTTCTTCGCGACGTGCCGTCCGTGGTTCAGCGAGTTGTCCCAGGTGCCCATGCGGTGGTGACGCTGCGACACGACGTCGTAGAACTCGGCGACGTCGCCCGCGGCCCACACGTCCGGCACGTTCGTTTCGAGGAACTCATTCGTCAGAACGCCGACCTGCGTGTCGAGTGCTGTGCCCTTGAAGATGTCGATGTTCATCGTGAGACCCAGCCCGACGCCGACGAGGTC
>JBGQFO010000169.1:0-3822 GCA_041496945.1 Candidatus Limnocylindria bacterium
CACGGCGGCGAGGATCTCGAAGCGGTAGAAGCCGAAGGTGCGCTTGCCGGTCGCGGGACGCGATGCGAGCTGGATTGCGCCGAGGGCGAGCGCGGTGCCCACGACATCGGCGAAGACGTGACCGGCGTCGGCAAGCAGCGCCAAGCTGTTCGAGAGCAGACCCACCACCAGCTCGGCGACGAAGATCACGGCGCTGATCCCCAGTACGACCACGAGCCGGCCGCGACTGGCCTCCGCCGCGCTGTGCCGGCGACCCATCAACCGGTGCGCCGGTCCCGCTGCGGCACAGCCTCCCGGACATGCCGAAGGCCATCGGCGAGCACGTGACGGATGTGGGTGTCCGCGAGGCGGTAGTACACGATTCGACCGACCTTGCGCCGCGTCACCACCCGGCGGTCCCGCAGCAGTCGCAGTTGGTGCGACAGCGCGGACTCGCTGCGGCCAAGCAGGAGCGCAAGATCGCAAACGCACAGCTCCTTTGACAAGGAGAGCGCATGGAGCAAACGCGCCCTGGTTGGATCAGCGAGCAACTCGAAGGTCGCCGCGAACGACTCCGCCTCGTCCCCGCGGACGATCTTGTCCAGCAGCGGCGCGACGTGTTCGGGATGCAGGCACTCGACCTCGCACCGGTCGGCCGTCAGTTCCATATCTGCACCATCGTTCATATATTAGAGCAGGCCCGCGAACCTGCGTACCGTGGTCGCGAGCTGACTCCGCGGGTTCCCGTACGGAACCACGTAGCGGCTTCATGCCGCGCCGCCGCGATAGTCGTGACCGACGAGCCGCGCACAACGTCGGCCGCGCTCGCGAGCCCGAGCTTGCGATACGTGCACTGAGCGAACGTCTTGACCGTTGCGACCGAAACGCCGAGCTCGTACCCGATCACTTCATCGGATCCGAGAGGTCTGCACAACAGTTCGGTGTGACGGGTGCGGTGCCTGCCGCCCTCGTTGCGCCGATCCCGAGTGTTGTTCGAGTGTCTTTCGTACGAGTCGCCATGATCGAACGCAAGAAGTTACGAAACTGCTGCTCTGTTAGCACATGAAAAGCAATGTCCTACCCGACCAGATCCGGCGTAAGCGAGTGCATGCCGTAAACGAGGATGAGCCTAAGAAACTGCCAGGCCTCCACCGCGCAGCAACGCTCAAATGTGATAACAGTGGCCGATTGTTACCGCGGCCAGGGTCGCGGAGAGGATCGCGGAAACGCGGGGGTCAAAGACGCGGAAGTGGTAACAACCCGGCTCGTCCGTGACGAGCGCGGATGGCTCCGGCTGGCCGGCTAACGCTGGTGTTCAGTCGCGCAGATCGCAGCCGGCCGTGAATTCCGGTCATCGAATCTCGAGGGCTCTTGCCCCGCGTCTTCGCGGACGCGGGAGCGAAGGAAAGATCACCCTGCGCATGACCTCCTTACTATCAGCGTCGCTAGTACCGGCGGCTCACTCGGCAGGTCATTCCCGCGTTCCAGCGCGTCGCCATCAGCCGACCAGAAATTCCTAGACTCCGCTGGTGACGACGCGGGCGCTGCTGTTCGACCTCGACAACACGCTCCTCTTCGAGGACGAGGTCACCTTTCGCGCGGTGCGCGCAGCGTGTGAGCGTGCACGCGGGCGCGCCGATATCGACGAGCTGTTCGCGACGACGCTCCGGATCGCTGATCAGCATTGGCGCGCCGCGCCCACGTTTGCGTACGCCGACGCGATGGGTCTCTGGTGGGGCGAAGGGCTGTGGGGCGAGTTCCATGGACACGGCGCGGGACTCCGCGCGGTCCGCGAGTACGCGCCCAACTTCCGGCGCGCGGTGTGGCGCGACGCGCTGGAGGCGTGCGGCGCCGACGATGCTGCCTTGGTCGGCGAGCTGATCGATGCCTACCGCGGCGCGCGGCGCGCGGGTGAGCTCGTCGATCCGGAGGCCGCTGCGGTCCTGGGCGATCTCGGGCGCGACCATCGCTGCGCGCTGGTGACCAACGGCGCTCCCGATGTGCAGCGCGAGAAGCTCGGCCGCACGACTCTCGTGCAGTACTTCGGCGCGATCGTCATCTCCGCGGAGGTCGGCTTCGGGAAGCCCGACCCGCGGATCTTCGAGATCGCGCTCGAGGCGATCGGTGTGACGCCCGATGACGCGGTGATGATCGGCGACAGCCTGCCACGCGACGTCGCGGGCGCGCACCGCGCCGGACTGCGTGCGATCTGGATCGACCGAGCAGAGGCGCGGCCGCTCGCCGACGATGCGGTGCCGGACGCGCGCGTAAGCGCGCTCAGCGAGATCCGGCCGGCCCTCGCCGGGATGGCGCCTGCCGGCGCTTCTCCTCGAGACTCTCCCTGATCTCGTCCGCGGTGGCCTCGACGTGCGTGGCGAGCACGAGCATCACGTACAGGAGATCGGTCAGCTCGCTGATCGTGCGCTCGCGGCCTTCAGTGCGTAGCGCCGCTGCGGTCTCGGTCGCCTCCTCGACGAGCTTCGCTGCGATCGCGTCCGGCCCCGCTTTGAACAGGCCCGCGGAGTACGAGCCGGCGGGAAGATCGCGGCGGCGCTGGCGCAGCATCGCGGCCAGCTCGGAGAGGAAGCGGCCCAGGTCCTGCGCGTTGACCGGTCCGAAACACGTGGCGTTGCCGGTGTGACACGCGGGACCGGCCGGGTGGACCTTGAGGAGCAGCGCGTCCGCGTCGCAGTCGGGGGTGAGCTCGACCAGATGCATCACGTTGCCGCTGGTCTCGCCCTTATGCCACAGCTTCCCGCGCGAGCGGCTGTGGAAGTGGACCTCGCGCGTGCGCAGCGTCGCGTCGAGCGCTTCGCGGTCCATATACGCGAGCATGAGGACCGCTCCGGTCGCCGCGTCCTGCACGATCGCCGGGACCAGGCCTCGTTCGTCGAAACGGATCTCCGCTGTCACGCGGCCTCTCCACTCGGGCGGATCTGGACGCCGCGTCGTGCGAGCTCGTCCTTGAGCGCCGATACGACGATCTCGCCCGAATGGAAGATGGAGGCGGCGAGGCCCGCGTCGGCGCCCGTGCGCGCGAACAGCTCCGCGAAATGCGCAGCGCTGCCCGCACCACCAGACGCGATCACCGGCACGCGCACTGCCTCGGATATGCGCGCGGTGAGCTCGAGCTCGAAACCGTCGCGTGTCCCATCGCGGTCGATCGAGGTCAGAAGGATCTCACCGGCGCCGGCCTCGACACCGCGACGCGCCCACTCGACGGCGTCGAGTCCGGTGAGCGTGCGCCCACCTTCGACCACGACCTCATAGGAGCCGTCCGCTCGCCGCTTGGCGTCGATCGCGAGCACCGCCGCCTGCGCGCCGGCGCGAGCCGCGATCTCGCCGAGCAGTGCGGGCCGCCGAACCGCCGCGGTGTTCACCGCGACCTTGTCCGCTCCGGCACGCAGGATCGCCGCGGCGAGGTCCGCCGAGTCGATGCCTCCGCCGACACAGAACGGGATCGAGAGCGCCTCGGCGACGCTGCCGGCGAGCTCGACGAACGTGCGTCGCCTCTCGGCCGAGGCGGTGATGTCGAGGAACACCAGCTCGTCCGCGCCCTCGCGGTCATAGCGCGCGGCAAGCACGGTCGCGTCGCCGGCATCGCGCAACTCGACGAAGCGAGTGCCCTTGACAACCCGCCCGTCCTTCACGTCGAGGCACGGGATGATGCGCTTCGCGAGCATCGCGTCACGCCGCCGTCGCGCGCACGAAGCCGGCGAGGGCGCGGAGGCCCATCGCGCCGCTCTTCTCCGGATGGAACTGCAGGCCCAGCATGCCGTCTGATGCGACCGCCGCGGCGATCGTGGCGCCATGGTCGACCGTGGCGACGAGCGCAGCTTGGTC
>JBGQFO010000170.1:0-3787 GCA_041496945.1 Candidatus Limnocylindria bacterium
GCTGCGCGCCGTCACCCCGGAAGTCCCCGACGAGGGTGAAGCCGTTGGCGAGGGTCTGCCCCGCGGCGTTCCCGCCGCCGGGACCGACCCCCGGGACGAGGGTCAGCGACAGCACGAGCGTCAGGAAAAGAGTGAGGAGCCTCACAAGCGCCAGAACGTCCGATGCGACCGTTTCGTGACGGCCTGACTGCGTCTCACGCGAAGGTCCGGTCCTCGTAGGGGACGGCGCCGATCGCCTCGCGCTTCGAACGTCCGGACAGGAGGTGCTCGGCCATCGTGATGCCCATCTCCGAAGCGATGTCCATGTCGACGTACTTGTACAGGCCCTGTCGGCCGCCGGTCAGAAGGCCATCGAAGCGCATCAGCTCGTCCATCAGCGTCTGCATCGCGGCCTCGAAGCCGACCATGTAGACGGGATAACCCGTGGTCGCGCGGAGGACGACGCTCTCGGCGACGTCCTCCACGCGGCAGAAGCCCTCGGCGGCGAGGTCCTGCGCGCAGCGGCGCCCGAGCTCCTCGGCGGACGCGGTCCAGACCGCGTCACCCGTCTCGCACGTGATGTCGCAGAGGACGACCGTCTCGTCGGGCGGGCAGATCTCGGTGCCGCCGTAGTTCCGCGTCTCCGACGCCCGGTTGAACGTCTTGTCCTGGAAGTACAGCGACTGCGCCGGGAGCACCTTCGTCTTCCGGAAGCGCAGGCCGACGACGGTGAGCGCGCGGAAGCGGAGCTGGCGCGCCGCCTGACGCGCGGCGGGCGAGACGCCGTCGCCGAGCAACGCGAACAGCGCTGGGAGCGGCAGGGTGTTCACCACGCGGTCGCACTCGACGCGCTCCTCCGGACCTTCGAAACGGTATGCCTCGAGCCCCGGCTCGGTGCCGGACGCGATCAGGCACAGCTGCCCGTCCCGCGCCGTCGACGCGACCGGGCGATAGCGAATGGCGGTGATGCGATCGCCGGCGACCTCGAGGCCAGTGACCAGAGCGCGAGTGAGCACGCGGTTGTCCGGCGACGCGGCGCGGATGCGGTCGGCCATCCGCGCGGAGATGAGGCCGGCGCCCTTGGGTGGGTAGTAGAGCTGGACGACGAGGGGCGCGTACTCGTGCTCGCCCTCGGTGATCTTGTCGAGGCCTTTCCGGAAGGAGCTCACGGCGACCTTCCAGAGGTTGATCTGCGGGATACGATGCTGCGCGAACGACGCCGCGAGCCGTGAGGGCGGCATGCCCCAGACCTTCTGCGTGTACGGCCCGAAGAACATCCCATACAGCGTCTCGCCCATGCCCTGGATGACCCAGTCCTCGGCCGACACGATCTTTCGCGGCCGGACCCGCTTGCGCACGACCTCCACGAAGTAGTCGAAGAAGGCGCGTGCCGCGACGAACGGCGACATGCTGCGCGCGATGTCCATCGCTTCGAGCGGGTACTTGTAGTACTTGCCGCGGAACTTGATACGCACGTTCTTGGCCTGCGCCGTGAAGCCGTCCGACGCGATCTCCTTGAACATGTCGAGCACACGCTGATTGCGCGCGTGATAGGCGTGCGGTCCGAAGTCGAAGCCCGCATCGGTCGCTCCGCGCAGCGTCGTCGCGAGGCCGCCGAGAAAGTCCTGCGCCTCGAGCAGCGTCACCCGTTCGCCGTGCTCGGCGAGCGTGAAGCCGGTGGCGAGCCCGCAGATGCCGCCGCCGAGCACGACCGTATGGCTCAGGGGGACCTCCTGCCGGTGGTGTGGGTGCGGCTCAGGGTAAGCGGTACACCTTCAGGTCGCTGGCCAAGCGCTCGCCCGGCGCGACGTCCTTCGTGATGGTCGAGCCGATCACGATGGCCGAACGGTCGCCCAGTCGAACGCCGCTCGAGATCACGGCACCCGGCCCGATCCACACCTCGTCACCGATATCGACGCTGCCCGCGAGCGTGGCTCCGGCCGCGATGAGGCACCGTGCCCCGATGCGGACCGAGTGAGCGACGTGCACGAGGTTGTCGATCTTCGTGTCGTCACCGATGCGCGTCGGCGATCGAAAGAGACTGCGGTCGACGGTCGAGTTCGCCTGGATCTCGACGCGCGCGCCGATCTCGACCGAGCCGGCATGCGGGATCGCGATGTTCGTGGTGCCGTAGTCCCACTGCGCGCGCGTCGCGCGGCCCTGGCGCATCGCCGGTCCCTTGAACTCGAATCCCTCCGAGCCGAGCACCACGCCCGCGCGCACGATCGTGTCGTCGCCGATCGCGACGCGCTCGAGGATCGTCGCGTTGGGCTCGACGACGACGCGCGCGCCGATGCGGACGTTCCGCGGCGCGACGAACGCCCGCTCGTGAACGCGCGCGCTCGGATCGACCACGCTCGCGAAGTCCCGCCAGTAGAAGTCGCTCGAGGCGTGCAGCCAGCGATGCAGGTCGTAGAACGCGGCCTCGGGGCGCTCCGCGACCGCGAGACCGAGCGACGACGGCACGGCGCCGGCGAGCTCAGCGGTCGTGACGACCGCGGTCGCCGCTCCGGTCTTCGCGAGGCGGTCGAGCGCGCGCGCGTCGCCGGCGTAGACGAGGACGCGACCCGCGCCCTGGCCGAGGAGCGCGAGGTCGTCGAAGTCGGCGTCGCGCACAAAACGAAGCGGCGCGCGCGCCGCGACGTCGCTCAGCCTCACCCCGCGCACTGTACCCGTAGCATTCGCGCGTGTTCCAGCCGACGCCGCTCGCCGCGGTGCGCGCGTACACGCTCGAGACCTCGCCGCTCTGCTTCACCACAGACATCGAGTGGGCGCCCGATTGGGCGATCCGTGATCTCTTCGAGCTCGCCGACCGGTACGGCGTGCCCCTCACTCCGTTCCTCACGCATCGGTCGGAGTACCTCGTGCGCCGGCTGATGAAGGACAACGCCGCGGACGTTGGTGTGCATCCCAACTTCCTTCCCGGCAGCACGCACGGCGCGAGCGTCGACGCCGTGATCGCGACCATGCGGGCGCTCTGGCCCGACGCGGTCTCATTCCGCTCGCACTGCTTCTACGACGACACGCGGATGCTGCGGAAGATGGCCGAGGCCGGCTTCCGCTACGACTCGAACCTGTTCGCGTTCCTGCAGCCGATGCTCGCGCCCGTGCGCACCGTCGCGGGGACGGTGCGGCTCCCGGTGTTCTGGGAGGACGATGTGCACTCGGGCGTCGGGCTGCCCTGGGAGATGGGCGCCCTGCGGGCGGCGTTCGATGACCCCGGGCTGAAGATCGTCAACGTCCATCCACTGCGCGTCGCGCTCAACGTCCCCGACGAGGGCTTTCACGACTCACAGCGGCGGCTCGGCTCCGCGGTCGACGTTGACGCGCGCGCCGAGGCGCACCCGGGAAAGGGCACGCGAACGCTGCTCGAGGAGCTCTTCGCGTACGCGATCAGCGGCGGTCGACGCCCGGTGCGGCTCCAGGACCTGTACGAACAGGCGGTCGAACGCGGCATCGGCGCCGGCGACCGACCGGCCTAAACTCCGCCGGTGCGCGTCGCGGCGATACAGGCGCTCGAGCACCACCTTCCGGAGCGGCGGCTCACGAACGAAGAGCTCGCGAAGCTCTATCCCGACTGGTCGGCCGAGAAGATCTTCGACAAGACCGGCATCCGGGAGCGCCGGATCGTCGGCCCGGACGAGTTCGCGTCAGACCTCGGCGTCGCCGCCGCGGAAAAGCTCATCGCCCGGACCGGTCTCGACCGGTCGACGGTCGATCTGCTCGTGTACTGCACGCAGAGCCCCGACTACTTCCTACCGACCACCGCCTGCATCCTGCAGGAGCGGCTCGGCCTGCCGACGACGAC
>JBGQFO010000171.1:0-3742 GCA_041496945.1 Candidatus Limnocylindria bacterium
AGGAAATTCCAGCCGAACCCGAGGACCGATCCCTTGTAGCGCGAGCGAAGCTGGCGCCACGCGAAGTCGCCGAGGAGCTCGCGCCGTTCGATGAGCGCGCCGAGGTCCGCGATCACGGCGCGAGTATGCTCCGCGACCCAGGACTCGGACGTCCGCTGGCTCTGGTTCGCGCGCCGGCGCTGGTGCGTCACTAGTGGTACACTGATCACCGAGCGATGCCAGCGAAGAACCCGCGCGTGAATGTCGTCCTGGAGCGTCCGCTGTACGACGCCTTGGGGCGGCTTGCGCGGCGTGACGGCGCATCGCTTTCGACGAAAGCGCGCGACCTCCTGCGCGACGCGCTTGAGACACATGAGGACCTCGGGCTCGCAGAGATCGCGGCGGAGCGCGAGCGGACCCTGGACCGGACCAAGACGCTGACCCACGACGCCGTATGGCGCAGCAGGGCCAGATCGAAACGGCGCTGAGTGCCGTACACCCTCCGCTATCACCCGAGGGTGGCCGATCAAGACCTGAAGACGATCCCCGCTGAGACGCGCAGACGCATCGCGCGATCGATCGATGCTCGCCTGACGACGGCACCTGAGCGCTACGGCGTCCCACTCACCCCTTCGCTGCGCGGGTACTGGAAGCTACGGGTCGGCGACTATCGCGTGGTCTTCAAGATCAGCTCAGCACAGGTGTTGATCCTCGCGATCCTGCACCGGAAGCACGTATATGAGCGGGCATCGCGCCGGACGGAGTAGGAATGACTGCATCACCGACGGCGCATACGTTCGGCAGAGGCGGGGTCGGGCTCCGCGCGTGGGAGTGGCCCGGGAACGCGCCCGCAACGCTCTTGCTTCATGGGATCGGCAACTACGGCCGCTACTGGGACTTCTTCGCCGACGCTGTCGCGGGCCGGCTGCGCCTGATCGCGACGGATGCGCGCGGTCACGGCAATAGCGGGCGGCCGGCCGGCGACTACGCGCCGCAGGAGTTCGTCGCCGACGCGCTCGCGGTGCTCGACGCGCTCGCGATCGAACGCGCCGTCGTCGTTGGGCACTCGATGGGCGGCACGCACGCGATCCGCCTCGCCGCCGAGCATCCGGACCGCGTCACGCGTCTCGTCGTCGTCGATGCCGGACCCGAGCCGATACCCGCGGGCTCCGAGCGCGCGCGGCGCCTCTCGCTCGGGCGCCCCGAGCGTTTCGCGAACGCCGCCGAGGCGCTGGCGTATCTGCATCGGACCTCGCCCGGCTACCCGAACGAGGTCTACGCGAATCGGATGCGCTGGCTGTTCCGCGAAGAGACCGGCGGTCTGGTATGGCGCTCGAGCCGCGACGCGCTCGCGTCGATCATGTCCGGCGCGCGTCGTGACGACCTCTGGCACGCGCTACGGGCGATCCGGTGCCCGGTGCTGGTCGTGCGGGGGACGCGTTCGAACGTTCTGTCAGCCGAGGTCGCGCAGCGCATGGTCAAGACGCTTGCGAATGGTCGTTTGCTCGAGCTCGACGCCGGCCACAACGTCGCGCTCGATCGTCCACTGGAGCTCGCCGATGCGGTCGTCGCGTTCGCGCGTGACGCTGACGATCGTTAGAGGCGACGGTCGCTAGTCGGGCGCGCCCAGCGTGACATCGTCCGACGCATTGACATCCCACGGGTTGCCCGCGACGTCCATGAAGTTGCTGCTCGTCACCGTGACATTGAGCTGAAGTCCGGCAGTCGCGCCGGCGGCGACGACGTGGGGCTCGGTGCGCATCACGATCGTGAGCAGCGTGTTGGCCGGATACGCCGTACCACCCAGCGTCTCGGCCGCTGAATTGAGCGTGCACGTCTGCTCGAAGGTGAAGCAGCGGATGTCGGCGATCGTCCCGTTCGCGTCCTGCGCGCGCAGCTCGCTGCCGAACGGCGAGCGCATCGCCTTGTCGAATGCGATCTTCACGACGTCGCCCGTGTCGAGAGCCGACAGCGAGCCCGCGCTGGTCGTCACCCGGGCGTCCAGCGCTCGCGGCGGCGCCACTGGCGTCGGCGGATTGTTGATGATCACGCGCTGGCTGTACGCGAAGGCCGTGGCCAGCGTCACGGGATCGGTGGCGCCGACGCGATAGCAATACACGCCGACCGCGAGGTTGGGGTCGATGTAGATCATCGAGTTACTGCCACTGGCGATCGCGCGCAGCGTGAGCTGCGCGTACGCGGCTCCTGGGTCGCAACCCGTGCCGACGCCGGTCAGAGCGCGCTCGATGTCGTACGCGACGCCGTCGGCGTTCGTCGCAGGCTCGGTGATCAGGAGGCCAATGTCGTTCTGCGTCGGTCCCCCGTCCCAGCTGTCGACGGTGGCGTCGACCGCGGGCACGTCGTGCCCCAGGTCGATCGTGATGTTGAAGATCGATGAGTTGGTGTCATCGGCCTGGTAGCTCACGGAGAGCGCGTCTCCGCGTGAGATCAGCTGCTCGAACTGCGCGAGCCCCAGCGCGGCGCCCGAGCGCTGGAAGGTGTCGTTGCTGTCGTAGTGATACGTGGCCGTCGCGCCGGTGTCGGTGAAGTAGTCCTCGGCCGTATTCACCGCGAACACGGTGACGGCGTGCGAGCCGGTGGTCGCCTCGATCGGGACGAAGTGCACCGTGCCGCCCAGACCCCACGGCTCGCTGGGCACGTAGATGGCGCTGACATCGACGGCGTTGTTGTTGTTCTCATCCCGGAACACCACGGGCCGGACGTTCGTATTCGGTGTCACGGAGCTCACGACGAAGGTGACGGTCTGATCCGCGGGCAGCGCCACGCAGTCCACGTAGCTCGTGCCGTTGCCCGCTCCGTTCACGATCGTGAACACCGCCGCGGTCGAGAGATCGGCCCTGCCGTTGGCGTCCGCGTCAGCGAGACCGCCCTCGAAGGTCGCCGGATACGACGCGTCATCGATGAGGGCGAGGTCGACGCAACCGGGCCCACCGTTCACAGTCGCGGTGTACGTGCGGTTCCCGCCGATCTCGGCCGTCCCCGCGGCCGTGGGCGCGACGGCGATCGAGCCAACGACATCCGCCTGCTTCACCGTCACCTGCCAGTAAACGCCGTAGTCCTCCATCCAGGTGGCGCCTTCGATGACCGGTCGGATGTACAGGAGATACGTCCCGGGCGCGTTCGGCGCCTGGATCGTGAACTGGAACCACGCGACCTGACCCGGTCCGACGTAGTCCGCGGGCTGCACAGCGACGCGGTTGTTGCTGGGCCATCCCGTATCGGGCGAGAAGGAGCCGGGGAAAGCGCCGGATCCGCCTCCGAGCTGACTGAAGCCATCGTGGCCGGGGATGGGGTCGGAGGTACCGAGCAACGCCGTCTCGCCCAGGCGGCCGCGCACCCAGCCCGACGAGCCCGAGTTGTAGTAGGCGACGGTCGCGGTGGATCTCTCGCCGGGGCAGAGCGTCGGGTATCCGGACTGGCCGTACCAGGCCGCGTGGAAACCCGGAAGGCCTGACGGCAGGCTCGTCGGTGGAGGAATGCCTGGACCCACGCTCGACGTACACGCCGCTGTGGGCTCAGCCGCTCGGGCGACCGGCGCGGACGCGACGAGGCACGCTGCGCCGCCGCACAGGGTCACCGCGAACAGGAAGCGTTTCAAAGCAAGAGCCACGATACGAGGACTGTGCCGGGCTAGGGGCTCGGGCTGGGTGTGGGCGAGGCCGACGGCGAGGGCGACCCGGCCGGCGATCCGCTGGGGGATGCAGTAGGCAATGGAGTGGCGGTCGGCGACGGGGATGGGAGC
>JBGQFO010000172.1:0-3658 GCA_041496945.1 Candidatus Limnocylindria bacterium
GCGGCGATGCCGATCTTTCCCAGCGTGCCCTTCGGCAGGCCGCGCGCGTGGCTGATGTCGGTCCAGGTGTCGCCGGCATCGGTCGAGCGGAAGATCCCGCTGCCCGGCCCGCCCGACACGAGCTCATGCGGGCGGCGCACCGCCTCCCAGATCGTCGCGTACAGGTTGCGCGGGTTGTTCGGGTCCAGCGAGATGTCGATCGCGCCGGCGCGCTCGCTCCGGTAGAGCACGCGCTTCCAGGTCTTGCCGCCGTCGCGCGAGCGGTAGACGCCGCGCTCGGTGTTCGATCCGTGCGCGTGTCCGAGCGCCGCGACGTACACGGTGTCGGGATCGTCAGGATGGACGCGGACCTTGCCGATGTTGCGCGTGTTCTCGAGTCCGAGGTGCGACCAGGTCTTGCCCGCGTCGGTCGAGCGGTACACGCCGTCGCCGTGAGAGACGTTCCCGCGGATGCAGCTCTCGCCCATGCCGGCGTAGATCACGTTGGGGTCGGACCGCGAGACCGCGATCGCGCCCACCGAAGCGCGCTTGAAGAAGCCATCCGACACGTTCTCCCAGTACTGTCCGCCGTCGCCCGTCTTCCACACGCCGCCGCCGGTGGAGCCCATGTAGAAGGTGTTCCGATCGCGAGGATCGCCGGCGACCGCGCCGACGCGACCACCGCGGAACGGCCCGGCGTTACGCCACTCGAGCTTGTCGAGGAAGTTCGGAATGATCGCGGTGCGAGACGCGCTGGTGCGTCGGCGAGCGGGCATGTCGAGTCCTCCCCACGAAGAGCGTCCGGGCCGAGCCTAAGCGTTTGCGAACGCGAAGGTCGCGAAGCGCGTAGCCTTTTGCGAGCAGGCGCGTAAGCGCACATCGCGCGGGAGGGCTCCGGTGGACTGGATCGAGCAAATCTTCGGCATCGACCCCGACTTTGGTAGCGGCGCGCTCGAGATGCTCATCACAGGTGCGGTCGTTCTGATCGTCGTTGGCCTCGTCTGGCGACGTCGGGCGTCGCGCGACGACGCGACCGTGCGCTGAGGTCGACCCATGGGCGGATGCTGCCGCCCCGGCGACTACGACAAGATCTTCGACGAGAAGAACGCCCGGTCCAAGGCGCGCACGTATGCGCGCAAGGGCGTGACCGGTGATACAAGACGCATCGTCGACATGGTGCGCAGCAGGTTGTCACCCGGCTACAGCGTGCTCGAGGTCGGCGGTGGCATCGGTGAGATACAGCTCGAGCTGCTGCGCGACGGTGCGGCGCGCGCCCTCAACGTCGAGCTCGCGACGCAGTACGAGACCGTTGCCTCAGAGCTGATCGATGAACGGGGGTTCGGCGACCGGGTGGAACGGCGTCTTGGCGACTTCGTGCGCGAGGCCGCGGCGATCCCCGCCGCCGACGTGGTCGTGATGAATCGCGTCGTGTGCTGTTATCCGGACGCCGACGCGCTCGTCGGGGCCGCCGCCGACCACGCGCAGCGTTATCTCGTGATGACGTTCCCCGTCGACCGGTGGTGGATCCGCGCCGGCCTCGCGGCAGCGAACGCGCTGCTCGCCGTCCGTGGCAGCACCTTCCGCGGTTACGTGCACACGACGCGCACCGTCCTGTCGGCGGCGCAGGGTCGCGGGATGCGACCCGCCGAGCAGCGCCGCGGGCTGATCTGGCAGCTGGTCGCGCTCGAACGCTGAGCTGATCGTTGTTCGCGTTCTTCAGAGACGCCATCCGCTGGGCGCTCGGAGTGGTCGCGGCGCATCAGTACGTCCTGCTGTTCTTCATCATCGCGGTCGAGGAGGCGGGCGTCCCGCTCCCCGCGCCCGGCGATCTCGTCATCGCCTTCTACGGCCACCGAGCGCACGGCGACCCGTACGAGCTCGTGCAGGTCATCCTCGTCTGCGCCGCGGCCTCGACCGCCGGAACGCTCGTCCCCTACGCCGTCGCGCGGCGCTTCGGTCTGCCCGTCACCCACAAGCTCGCGGGCTGGATCGACGTCGACCCGAAGCGCGCGGACGAATGGATCGAACGCGTGAGGCGCGGCGGCTTCCGCGCGGTGTTCATCGGCCGGCTCATCCCGGGTCTGCGCGTCGCGATGTCGCTCATCGCCGGTACGGCGGGAGTTCCGATCCAGCAGTTCTCGGCAGGGGTCTTCGTGGCGGCCACCCTCTACTGGACCGGCTGGGTGCTCCTCGGCGCGTTCCTTGGACCCGCGATCGAAGACTTCGTCGCGCCGGCGTATGTCGGGTACGTCGTGATCCTGATCCCCGTCGTCTTCGTCGGGTACTTCGTGTTCCGCCTCCTACGCGCGCGCGGCTGGAGACGCGCTGATCACCAGCGGTGATACGCGGGATGGCCCGGCTTCACGGCCACGAACAACCCGCGCGACGTCGCGCACACCTTGCCACCCGCACGCAGCTCCGCCTCGACGGTCGCGCGATCCTCGGAGACGTCGACCGGGCGCGCGACGATCTCGATCTCGCCGTCGGTCGGCGTGGGGCGCCTCAGCGTGACCGTGTACTCGGCGGTGACCGTGCACGGCGGCGCATCGGCGCCCGCCCGTTTCATGAGCTGGTACGCCGCGGTCCAGTTCGAATGGCAATCCATGAGCGTGCCGATGACGCCACCGGACAGGGCGCCGTCGTACGCCTCGTGGAACTTCTCAGCGCGCCACGACGCGACCACCTCGTCGCCACGTGCTCGGCTCTTCACGCGCAGGCCCTTGTCGTTGCGCGGGCCGCAGCCAAAGCACGTGCCATTCGGCGCGTAGCGATCTTGGAGCGACTCGTCGTTGGCCATCCGACGAGGTTAGTCGTTAGACGGCGTTAGGCGGCGCTAGCCGCCGAAGCGCACCGGCGCGTCGTTCGCGTCGCCCTCTTGCTTGTCGGCCTCTTGCTTGTCGGCCTTCTGCTCGAGCGGCTTCGCGGTCACCTTCGGCTCGTGCGTCGGCGGCTGACCCTCTTGGTTGGGCGGGCTTTGCTTATCCATGATCACGACCCCCTTGCGTGAGACGTCTGCACGGGACATGCCGCGAGCGCCGCTAGGCTCTGGCACGTGGGCGGATCGTGGTGGCGCGAGGGCGTCTTCTACCAGATCTACCCACGGTCATTCCAGGATTCGAACGGCGACGGGATCGGCGACCTGCCGGGCATCACGCGGCGGCTCGACCATCTGAACGGGAGCGAGGGGTCGCTCGGTATCGACGCGATCTGGCTCTCCCCCTTCTACCGATCGCCGATGGCCGACTTCGGCTACGACGTCTCCGACTATCAGGGCGTCGATCCGGTCTTCGGAACGCTCGACGACTTCGATCGCCTGCTCGAGGAGGCGCATCGCCGCGGGATCCGCGTGATCGTCGACCTCGTGCCGAACCACACCTCCGACCAGCACCCCTGGTTCGTCGACGCGCGCTCGTCGCGGATGAGCGCCATGCGCGACTGGTTCGTCTGGTCCGATCCGCGTCGCGGCGGCGGCCCGCCGAACAACTGGCGCGCCGTCTTCGGGCGAAAGCGCGCGGCGTGGACGCTCGACCCCGCGAGCGGCCAGTACTACCTCCATCACTTCCTGCCGGAGCAGCCCGATCTGAACTGGTGGAACGAAGACGTGCGCCGGGCCATCGACGACGTGATGCGCTTCTGGCTCGACCGCGGCGTGGACGGGTTCCGCGTGGACGTCGCGCAC
>JBGQFO010000173.1:0-3581 GCA_041496945.1 Candidatus Limnocylindria bacterium
CGCGTTCACCGCGCGCACGAAGGCGATCATCGTGAACACCCCGAACAACCCGACCGGCCGGATCTTCACGCAGGACGAGCTCGAGTTCATCGCCGGGCTGTGCCGCGAGTACGACGCGATCGCGGTCACCGACGAGATCTACGAGCACATCCGATACGGCGGCCCGCACATCCCGATCGCGACGCTCGACGGGATGGCCGATCGGACGGTCACGATCTCCGGTGCGTCGAAGACCTTCTCGGTCACCGGCTGGCGCGTCGGGTGGATCGTCGCGGCACCGGAGCTCACCAGCGGGATCCGGAAGGTCCACGACTTCGTGACCGTCGGCGCGCCCGCGCCGCTCCAGGAGGCGGTCGCGGAGGGTCTTGCGCTCGGCCGCCCGTACTACGACACGCTCGGCGGCGAATATCGCGCGCGGCGCGACATCCTCATGGCGGCACTCCGGACGGCAGGCTTCGCGCCGCGCCTCCCCGAGGGCGCGTACTACATCCTCTGCGACATCACACCGTTCGGCTTCGACGACGACACCGAATTCGCGCGCTGGCTCGTGGGGACCGTCGGCGTCGCCGGCGTGCCCGGCTCCTCCTTCTATTCGCGGCCGGAGCTTGGCCGCCACCTGATCCGCTTCACCTTCTGCAAGACGCACGATGTCCTGAACGCCGCGGCCGAACGGCTCGCACGGACGAAGGAGCTCGCGGCGCGCCGCTAGAGCGCGATCTCGGTCCCGTCGTCGGCCAGCGGCCACGCCAGGTCGGACCGGCGGGCGAGCGTCTCCGGGCCGGGGTGGGTGAGCACGATCCGCTTCGCACGCAGCTCGTGGCGGTGCGCGACGAGCGCCGCATGCGAGAGGTGCTGCGGGATGGCCTTCTCGAAGGAGTAGCACTCGGCGATGAAGAGGTCCGCGCCATCCGCGAGGCGCGGGAGCGCCTCACACCACTCGGTATCGCCGGTGTACCCGACGATCACCTGGCCGCCGACGGCGACCCGAAGGCCACGCGGCTCGGTGGCCGGCAGATGCGCGACCGGGAGCGCGATCGCCTCGAGCGGCCCGATCCGCGTGGGCGCCTCGCCGAGCTCGGCGTACGTGACGTCGAACCGCTGACGTGTTGCCGAAGAGGTCGGCAGCGCCGCCTCGAAGATCGCCGTCATGCGCTCGCGCAGCCCGGGCGGGCCCGCGACGACGAGTGGCCGTTCGCGCTTGCGGAACTGCCCGTCGAGGATGAGATAGGGGACGCCGCCGGCGTGGTCGCCATGGAAGTGCGTGAGCAGGATCGCGTCAATAGTGTTCGGGTCGACACCGGCACGCTTCAGAGCGACGAGGCTCGTCGCGCCGCAGTCGAGCAGCGCGCGGAAGCCGTCATGCTCGACGAGGATGCAGGCTTGGAAGCGTCCGCCGTCGCCGAAGGAGTCGCCGCTTCCGAGGAAGCGGACGGTCGTCACTCGGTCGGGAGCGCTTCGAAGGGCGTGCTGCGGCGGATCGCCAGGAACACGGCGTACGAGTCCGGCGCCGGTGCGACGGTCGATGGGACCGGCGTGACGCCGTTGATCTTCTGCGCGACGATGTCGGCCTCCTGCCTCCGGCCGAGCGCCCTGAGCGCCTGCGGGTACGAGTTGCGCACGCCGAAGACTCCTGCCGCGGAGCCGGTGTTGAATCCGTGCTCGAACGCCGCGACGGCCTCCTCGAAGACGCCGTTGGCATATGCGGCTTCGCCGTATGCGAGCCACGCGAAGTTCGTGTTCTGCGCGATCGCCTCGGTCTTCGCGCGCTCGTAGAGCGATTGGCGCATGGCCGGCTCGGACCAGTCCTTGCCGATGACCGCGTGCAGCAGGGGCTCCTGCTCAGGACGGTAGATGACCATGTAGCGGTACTGGAAGGACTGCCAGTTGCGGCCGAACCAGTCGTACGAGAGCGCGACCATGTTCCCGAGCATCGAGTCGTTCACGAAGAACACGCCCTGCGCGTCGTCGTAGCCGCGGACGGTGCGCCAGTGCGCGATGCGGGAGACGGTCGGGTCCTGCATCCACTGCGTCACCATCGGCACGAAGCCGTTCGCCACCAAGCGCTTGAGCAAGTCATTGGTCCCATCGTTTCGCCACGTCGAACGCAGGCCCCAGTTCTCCTTCACCCACGGATCGACGCCTTGCGGGCCCATGCCGCGCCGCACGTCGGGACCACGCAGCGCGAGGCGGGCGACCTCCTGATTCGCGTCGACGCCGAAGGTCGAGAGCGCCATGACCACCGCGGCCGGGCCGCAGTTGTTCAGGGACTGCCAGACGTGCTTCATGTCGTCGAAGACCGCCGCGCCCGGCGCGTCCTTCGGGGTCGGAAGATCGGACGCGAGCGGTCCGCCGGCGGGCGATCCGTATTCAGCCGGAGCGGGTGCGGGCTCCGCGGCAGCGGTCGCGACGGCGGGCTCCGCTGCGTACGCGACGCTCGCGGCCGTCGGGCCGGGGTCGTCCGCCGGGACGCTCGCCGCCGCGGGCGATGCCGAGCGCAGGCCGAAGCCGCTCCCAGCGAGCAGGACCACCACCAGACCGCCGGTGAGAAGCGGCGCCCGAGCCCTCATCCTCGGAGAGACTAGCGAGCCGCCGCCTCAGGCGGAAGCCGCGGCTCGTACCATCGGGAGCGGTGCGCCAGGCAACGCTGATCCGGGGCCGCCTCGCCGACCATCCGCTGTGGTCGCGGGCGCTGGCCGCGCCCACTCTGGTCGGGCGTCTGATACAGCCGGTTATCGTCTCGGCGCGGGTCGAGGACCGCGAACGCGTTCCCGAGGCGCCCTGGCTCGAGCGTCTTTCGATCACCGAGCTCGTGCGGGATGCCCGATCGGCGTCCTCCGCCGGGATCGCTGGGCTGCTCATCTTCGGGATGTCCGACCGCAAGGACGAGCGCGCCATGCTCGCCTCGGAGCGCGACCACGTGGTCACGCGCGCGATCCACGCCGTGAAGGACGCGGCGCCCGATCTCGCGATCGCCACGGACGTCTGCGTCTGCGCGTACACGACGCACGGCCAGTGCGTGCTGTTCAAGGACGGCGGTGCCGATGTCGAGGGCACGCTCACGCGCCTGGTGGAGATCGCGGTCGTGCACGCCGATGCCGGCGCCGACCTGCTCATCCCCTCCGGCATGCTCGAGGGCGGCGTCCAAGCGCTGCGCACGGCGCTCTCCGCAGTCGGTCACGGTTCCGTCCCGGTCGCGGCGATGGCCAAGCTCGACACAAAGTCCTACGCGTCGCACCGCCGCGCGGTCGAGGCGGTGCCGGTAGCCGAGCGGGCCGTGCCGCTCCTCCCGGCCGACGATCCGGACGCGGCGCGCGTGCGCGCCCTCCGCGACGTGGCGGCCGGGGCGGACGCGGTCGTCGTGAAGCCCGGTCTCGCGTCGCTCGATCACGTCGCGCGCATCGCGGCGGCCGCCGATCGACCGGTCCTCTCCTTCTTCACCGCCGACGAGCACGCGCTCTTCACGACCAATGAGGCGCTCCCCGAGGCCGCGGCGCTCGAGCACGAGGGGCTCGTGGCGGCGCGCCGCGCCGGCGCCGACCTGGTCATCAGCTACGGAGCGCTCGCCGCGGCGGAGTCGTGAC
>JBGQFO010000174.1:0-3564 GCA_041496945.1 Candidatus Limnocylindria bacterium
CGATCACGCGCTCATTGTGGCCGAGCGACCCTTCGGCCCTTCCGCGGCCCGCGCTAGCCGCGCGGATCGAAGCGTGCGCGGTGGCGGCGACGGCGCGTCGCCCTCGCTAGGTGGCCGCGGACCGAGGCCAGAACCACGCCGCGGCCGTGGTGGAGGCGCCGGCCAGGGCGACGGCAAGCAAGGCTTTCTTGTTCCCGGCATCGATCCCGAAGCTCAGGGCGGCGTACACGATGAACAGGACGGCGACGACCACGAGCGCGTAGGCGAGCTGCTGCTTCGACATGGCTACTGTCCTCCGTGCCGGCGCGTGCCGGCCCCAAGAAAGTAGGCGCCCCGTCCAGAGCCGCTAGCGTTACCGCGTGCCGGAGCGCCGGGTCGTGGTCACGGGGATGGGCATCGTCTCGCCGGTCGGCCTCGACGTCCCGACGGCCTGGGATGCGCTGGTCCACGGCCGGTCGGGCATCCGCCGGATCACCCGTTTCGACGTTTCGGGCGACGAGTGGAAGGTCAAGATCGCCGGGGAAGCGTGGGGCTTCGATCCGGCGAACTATATGAGCCCGAAGGACGCGCGACGGGTCGACCGCACGACCCAGCTCGCGTTGGCCGCCGCCGATGAGGCGGTGAAGCAGTCCTGCCTCACGACGCTCGCCGGCGACGACATCGGCGTCCTGGTGGGCTGCGGCTCCGGCGGCATCGAGACGTACGCCGACGCGTACCGCACGCTCCTGGACAAGGGGCCGGGCCGGATGAATCCATTCCTCATCCCGGCCGAGGTGATCGACTCGTCGGGCGTCGCGATCGGCATCCGCTACGGGTTCCACGGTCCGAACTTCGCGGTCACATCGGCGTGCTCGACCGGCGCCGACGCGATCGGGACGTCGTTCGAGCTCATCCGCACCGGCCATGCCGAGGTCATGGTCGCCGGCGGCACCGAGGCGGCGGTCCATCCGCTCGGCATCGGCGGCTTCGACAATCTCCGCGCGCTTTCGCGGCGCAACGACGAGCCGGAGAAGGCCAGCCGGCCGTTCGACAAGGGCCGCGACGGGTTCGTCCTCTCGGAGGGCGCCGCGGTCATCGTCCTCGAGGAGCTCGGCCACGCGCTTCGCCGAAATGCGCTGCCGCTCGCGGAGCTCGTCGCCTACGCGGTCACCTCCGACGCGTCGCACATCACCGCGCCCGACCCGGACGCGCGCCAGCAGGCGCGCGCCGTGACACGCGCGCTGGCGACCGCCGGCGTCGGGCCGACCGACGTGGGGTACATCAATGCCCACGCGACGAGCACCCCGCTCGGAGACCCGTTCGAGATCCGCGCGTACCGCGCGGCGTTCGGCGACGCCATCCCGCCGCTGAGCTCGACGAAGTCGATGACCGGCCACATGCTCGGCGCGGCCGGCTCGGCGGAAGCCATCTTCACGATCCAAGCGCTTCGGACGGGCACGCTGCCGCCGACGATCAATCAGGACGTGGCGGACCCCGACTGCGCGATCGACTGCGTCGCGAACGTCGCGCGCGAGCGCGCGATCGAGGTGGCGATGTCCTCGGCCTTCGGATTCGGCGGCCACAACTCCGTGCTCGTGTTCCGCCGCTCCTAGAGCGTCGACGCGGATTCTGCGATCGAGAGGTACGGCCTCGCTGAAGAACTGACGCTAGTGAGCGACCGCTGGGGCGAAGATCAAGGTCAGCAGGTCGATGCCCGCCGAGATGACCTCGGTGGTGTTGCCGTCATTCGTAACGCGCACGAGTTGCATACTGTCGAGCGCGCGAGCAGCAACCTCGACGTTCATCGGTCGGACCATCTCACGAAGGAAATCGAGCGCCCGGTTCTGGTCGTCGAAATCGGCGATCAGGGCGCGCTCGTCCCGGTCCCAAACCTCGTAGCCCATGGCGTCCGACGCGTTAGGCCGGACTACCGGCCCGGACGCGGAGAAGTGGGAGGAGGGAACGGTCCTCCGCGACGAGCTGGCGGGAGCGCCCGCGGTCGGCGATCTCAAAGAGGGTGATCCCGTCGACCCAGGAGGTCCCGAGTCGAGCGATCTGGTCACGCAGGAAGTCGAGCGCCTCGCCGTACCGGTCGAAGCGCGCGAGCAGGTTGCGGCTCGTCGTGTCCCAGATCTCGTACGTCATCTCACGGTCACTCTACCGAACGGGTACGACCCGTACCAGCGCTCGCAGCAGGTCGGTCGGGTCGGCCTCAACGTCCCAGTGTCCAGGCGGCCGTACGGTACCGGGGCGATCTCCGGCGGGAGCTCGACCGTCGCGATCCACTGTCCGAGCTTGGGGTACGCGCGTGCCAGCTCCTCGGCCGCCTCTGGGGTATCCCAGAAACTCACTGAGCGCCACGCCCCGAGCACCTCCGGCGTGATCGGCGGCTGCAGCCGCCTGCCCTGCCTTGCGGGTGAAGAGAACGCGGTCTCGTCGGGCTGCTCCGACTTCACGACGCGGTACAGGTAGCGCGGCCGCGCTCTGGTCACCCCTAACGCTGATCGGCGCGGGCTTGCGCGTCACGACGCCAGCTGCGACACGCGCGCGGGCGAGGCGCAGATGCTCAGGGCCGCTCGAAGAAGAGGAACGTGTGCGTCCCCTCCAAAGGGCTGGGCACGACATGCCGGTGCACGCCGAACGGCGGCGGCGCGATCGGGGCAAACGATCCGAGCGCCGGGATGCGTCCCAGGTCCGGTGTCTGCGTCCGCTCCTCGTTGATGCCGAGCACGAGCACGCCGCCAGGCCGCAGCGCCTCGTGGAGAGCGCGAAGGGCGGGCTCGGCGGCGGCGACCGAGTCGATGCCCCAGCCCAGCACTCCGTTCACCACCGCAAGGTCGAAGGCCGCTTCGCCCGTCGTCGGGAGGTCCTCCAAGGCGACGACGTGATGCCGACGCGTCCCGAAGAAGCGCATCCGGGGATCGCGGTCGACGGTCACGACCAAGGCGTGCCGCAGTGAGCGGGTGAGGCGCCACGTGTACGCGCGGACGCCGACGAAGAGGACGCGGAAGGCGGGGTCATCGCGGACGAGCGAGCGCCAGATCGCGGCAAGGGCGACGCGGTCGGGCGGCTGGTAGAGGCCGAGCCACCACGCCAGGAGCAGGGCCGCCCTAGGGCTTCGCAGTCCCCTTGATGACGAGCTTGCCGTCGACGATGGAGAGCTGGCTCACGTCGATCGGGAGGCCGAGCTTCGACGGGTCGATCGCCTTGCCGATCTGCGCGTTGATCTGATCCTTGATGGCGTCGGGGAGCCCGAGCGCGCCCGTCTGGACTTCCTTGATCACGATCTGCGTCTGACCGTTGACCACGATCGGCTCGGCCACGACGCCGAGGTTCACGCTCACCCCACTCACCGTGACCGTGGACGTGGCGATGATCTGGCTACCCGAAAGGTGGATCTGGGTGTCCTGCGCCGCGATCCCCGACGTCGCCGACTGCGCGGCCTGTGCGGCCTTGCTGGTGAGCTCCTCTTCGGTGAACGAGACCTCGACGGCCTGCGCCTTGCCGGTCTTCTTCGCCTCGTCGGCGGCCTTCTGGAGCGTGTTGACCTTGTCGTCGAACGTCTGCGCCGCGGCGGATGATGCC
>JBGQFO010000175.1:0-3483 GCA_041496945.1 Candidatus Limnocylindria bacterium
CAAGTTCGAGGTCTACGCCTGGGACACAGACACCGGTGAGCGGCGTCAGGTCACCGACCGCACCGAAGGCACCGGCTACCGCGTGTCGAGCCGGCTCGATCCGCGGGGGGAGTGGATCTGGTGGTTCGACGACGAGAAGGGCAACGAGCTCGGTCGGTGGGTGCGGGAGCCGTGGCAGGGTGGGCCCCGCGAAACGATCGCGCCGCAGCTCGCCCCGGCGTACAGCGGCCGGATCGCGATCCACAGCGGCGGTACTGCCATCGACAGCGGCTTCGCGGTCATCGCGCGGTCGCGTTCTCACGAAGGTTCGACCGTCTACGTGGTCGCCGATGGCACAGCACCGCGACGGATCTACGCGCACGAGCAGAGCGCGTTCATCGACGGCCTCTCGCGTGACGGCGCGCTCGTTGCCCTGTTCCACTCCGAACACGGCGACAGCCGCAACCGTGTGCTGCGGATCCTCGATCTCGACGGCAGGTGCGTCGCCGAGCTGTCGCACGGTCCGGGCCACGGCCTTTCGCCCGCGGGTGGGTGGTCGCCCGTCGTGGGCGATGCACGCTATCTCGCGGTCCACGACCGCGAGGATCTCGAGCGGCCGCTCATCTTCGACGCGAAGGCGGGCACGTCCACCGAGATCCGGCTCGATCTACCAGGGGAGACGTTCGCCGACTGGTATCCGGACGCGCGCTCGCTGCTGATCGGCCACGATCACCGCGGTCGCACCGAGCTGTACCGCTACGACCTCGCGAACGCGGCGCTGGAGCCGCTCGCGACGGAGCCGGGAACGATCGGGGCGGCGCGCGTCCGCCCCGACGGCGAGGTCTGGTACATGCTCGACCGCTCGTCCGAGCCGGCGGCGGTCCGCGAGGTCGGTGGCGGCGTCGTGCTCGCCGGAAGCGACGCGCCGCGGGGCGTGAGCTATCGCGAGGCGGACGTGGACGGCGTGCACGTGTTCATCGCAGAGCCGCTCGGTCCGCACCCGCACCCGACGTTCTTCTTCATCCACGGCGGGCCCGAGGCCGCCGATCGCGACACCTTCTCGCCGACCGTTCAGGCCTGGGTCGACCACGGCTTCGCCGTCGTCTGCGTGAACTACCGCGGCTCGAGTGGGTACGGCAAGGCCTGGCGGGACGCGATCGTCGGCCGTCCCGGTCTCACCGAGCTCGAAGACATCGGCAGGGTCCATGACTGGGCGGTCACGACCGGCTTGACCGATCCGGCGCGAGCGGTGCTCGGTGGCGGCTCCTGGGGCGGCTATCTGACGTTGCTCGGCTTGGGGACGCAAGCCGGCCGCTGGGCGCTCGGCATCGGCATCGTGCCGATCGGCGACTACATCGCCGCGTACGAGGACGAGATGGAGCCGCTCAAGAAGTACGACGCGGCGCTCTTCGGCGGGACGCCGACCGAGGTGCCGGATCGGTACCGCATCGCGAATCCCATCACCTACGTCGACCGCGTGCGCGCCCCCATGCTCCTGCTCGTGGGTCAGAACGATCCGCGCTGTCCGTCACGCAGCGTCGATGTGTACCGCGATCGCCTGCGGGCGCTCGGAAAGCCGTTCGAGGAGTACCGGTACGACGCGGGGCACGGCTCGCTCGTCGTCGACGAGCGCATCAAGCAGGTCGCGATGGAGATCGCCTTCGTCGCGAAGCACCTCGGCACGACACCGCCGCAGGCCTGACAGGCGGGAACCGCTCCGGCAGGGCTGTTGTACAGAGGGCAGACCCGGCGACCGGAGGTGACCCATGCGACGGATCCTGCTTGCGTCCGCCATTTCGCTTCTGACACTGGCGTCCTTCGCCGCGCCGGCCGCGGCGAAGTGCCTGACCTGCCTCGATGGCGTCTCGGTGCAGACACCCGACGGGCAGCCGTGGTCCGAGGGCAAGCCGGTGACCCTGGTCGTGTCGGCGCGACGTGGGGACCCGGGCGCGGCGTTCCTGACGAGCGGCCTCGCGGTGATCATGCAGACCGACCGCGAGCGCACGAAGTGCCTCGACGTCCCGCTCAAGCTCGTGAGCCAGTCGGGCGACGGCGCGCTCTACGCCGGCGTGTTCTATCCGTTCCGCGCGGCCGTCTACTCGGGTCTCGTGCAGCTCGGTGACTTCAAGTTCGACGTGACGATCGATGTGAACGCGGTGGCCGCCACCTCGCCGATCGCGACGAACGATCTGCCTGTCGCCGCGCCCGAACGGGCCGTCGGCGAGACGCTCAGCTACACGATCGGCGCGGTTCCGTTCTTCCTGATCGCCATCGGCTTCTGGTCCGCGGTCGCGCTCGTCATGGCACGCCGGCAGCCCCGGATGCGGACGGTCTAGTGCGGCGGCCTTTCCTCGGAGCGGTCCTCCTCATCCTTGCGTGCGGTGGAGGGGCCACGCTCCCCGCTCTCTCGCACTCCACGCCGACGCGGACGTCGGCAGTGGCGCCGACCGCGACGATCGACGTCACCGACATGATGGGTGTGTTCCCCGCTGCGACGTTCTTCGTCGTCACGGACGATGGGGTCAAGGCCATCGCGCTGCTCAACCATGCGACGAAGTACACGGTCCCCACGAGCGGCGCGACCCAGGTCGCGGCCGGCAACGGCCAGATCTACATTGCAGACAAGGCCGCAGGCGGGACGCGCCTGCGCTGGGTCGATCAGGCGAACGGCACGGTGCTCGCGACGGGGAGCGAACCCGGGCGCAAGCTCGTCGCCACCGGTATCGGGCACGGCGCGATGGCCGTCGAGCCGACCACGAATCGTCTGCTCGCGCTGTATGCGGACGGCGACCGGCGCGTCGTCGAGGCCTACGAGCCGTACTCGCTGCGGCCCCTCGGAACTCGTCTCGAATCGAGCTGTGGCGACCGGCTGCTCGCGGCGGCGGAACGTGTCGTCGTGTCCTGCTTTGCTGAGGGCTCGCTCGTCATCAGGGACGGCGCCAGTGACCCGAAGGTCGTGAATGCCGACCTGGGCACGCTCGTCGCGGCCGCGATGAGCAGCGATGGCACCACGCTCGTCGGACGCGAAGACGGCACCCTCGCGCGCATCCGACCCACGACTGTCACGCCGGAGAAGGTCGAGCCGTTCCGTCCCGCGCGCCTCGCGCCGGACGGCATCGCGGCACCTGACGCGCAGAGCTTCGCGGTCGCATTGCTAACGACGGATCTCGCCCTTGGCATCAGCGAGCTGCGATCCTCACTGCGCTACGTCTCGTTCCCAGCGGGCGACCGGATCAAGGAGATCCCTGTCGGCGGCCTCCTCGCGCAAGGGCAATTCGCGTTCTGGTCGAATGGCCGCGAGGCGCGGCACATCGATCTGCAGCAGGGGTTCGCCGAAACGATGGCGACGCTGAGCGGAAAGGTCCTGCCTGGCGGGGTGGGGCAGTAGGGCGCTAGCGCATCGCCTCGAGCAGTGGATCGATGTCGCGCTCGAACGAGTTCTGCTCGACGAGCGGCGTCTCTTTGAGATCCGGGATGCGGCGGAAGACCTCGTCCTCGTAGGTC
>JBGQFO010000176.1:0-3465 GCA_041496945.1 Candidatus Limnocylindria bacterium
AGGATCAGCGCATAGAGACGGGGCAAATCGGCTAGCGCCCGAAGTAGTCGAGACGCATCGCCTGCCGGACCTCATGGAGAGTCGTCGCCGCCTCGCGGCGCGCGCGCTCGCTGCCGGCCGCCAGGATCTCGTCGACGAGATTCGGACGTGCGGCGAGCTCCGCGCGACGCTCGCGGATCGGCGCGAGGAACCTCTCCATCGCGGCGAGCAGCCTCCGCTTCACCTCGACATCGCCGACCTTCCCCTCGCGATAGCGCATCTTGAGATCGTCGACCTCGGCCTTGTCCGGGTTGAACGCGTCGTGGTACACGAAGACCGGATTCCCCTCGACGCGGCCGGGTGTGTCCGCGCGCACGCGGTTCGGGTCGGTGTACATCGACATGACCTTCTTCTCCACCGTCTTCGCGTCGTCGCCGAGATAGATGGCGTTGTCCAGGCTCTTCCCCATCTTCTCCCTGCCGTCGATCCCAGGGAGAAGCCCCAGGTCGGGGATCAGCGACTCCGGGAGGGGAAAGACCGGCGCGAAGAGCTCGTTGAAGCGCCGCGCGATCTCACGCGTGAGCTCGATGTGCGACTCCTGGTCGCGACCGACGGGGACGAGGTCGCCCTTGACGATGAGGATGTCCGCCGCCTGCAGCACCGGATAACCGAGGAGCCCGTAGGTCGGCTGCGCGAGGCCGTGATCGCGCAACTGGTCCTTCAGTGTCGGGATCCGCTGTACGCGCGGGACCGACACGAGCATCGAGAAGTACAGATGCAGCTCGGGGATCTGCGGCACGAGCGACTGCAGGAAGTAGTTGACCTTCTCGGGATCGACGCCGACCGCGAGGTTGTCGATGACGTCGTCGCGGATGTTCTGCGCGATCTCGCTCAGACCGTCGAGCTTCGTGGTGAGCATGTGGTGGTCCGCGACGAGCAGGAACGTGTCGTATGTGTCCTGGAGCTTCACCCGGTTCGCGAGCGTCCCGACGTAGTTGCCGACGTGCAGTCGGCCCGTGGGCCGATCGCCCGTCAGGATGCGCTTTCGCGTCTGCTTGGCCGCAGGCGCGGTCTTCGGAATGCTCACTTCCGCGGTCATGGGACCGTCATCCTAACGTGCGGGCGAGCTCATCGGTCACCAGTCGCTGCAGCTCACCCTGGTGTCCGACGAAGAAATGATCGGCGCCGCGCACCTCGGCGATCCGCGTCAGCGGGAAGCGTTCGCGCAGCTCCGCCGCGGTGCCGAACTGGTCGAGCTCGGCCGCGACGATGGACGTCCCGTCGGGCACGGGCGGCAGGTCGTTGTCGCGTCCGGTGACCGAACGGAGGGGCAGGCCGACGAGCACGAGCGCGTCCGTCCGCCCACCGCGTGCGAGCCAGCGCAGGGACATGAGCGCGCCGAAGCTGTAACCCACGAGACCCACCGGGAGCGTCGGCGCGACGGCTCGCGCGTGCGCGGCCGCGGCGCCGATGTCGTCCGCCTCCTCCCGTCCACCGGTCCATGTTCCACCGCTGTTCCCGACACTTCGGAAGTTGAACCGCAGCGCGTACCAGCCACGCTCGGCACACGCGCGCGCGATGCCGGCGACGAGGGGATTGCGCATCTCGCCACCGTGCGTCGGCAGCGGATGCGCGATCACGACGATCGCGCGCGCCTGCGCGTCGGGCACGCGCAGCGTGCCCTCCAGCCGGCCGTCGATGCGCTGCGCTTCCTCCCGCATGACGAGAGTGTCGCGGGAACCTGCGCGCGGCGCCGCTGTATAGGCTTCCGAGATGCGCGTCGGGGCCGCTGGCATCGCACTGCTGCTCGTCACTGCCGTGGCTTGCCAGGCCACGACCCGCCCGATCGCGGAGGCCTCACCGCCCGCGTCCGCCTCGGCGGCGGTGGCCGGCCCGTCGGCAACGGCAGTGGCGACGCCGACCCCATCGATCAGCGCCGCGCCCCAGACCGGGCAGTGCGGCCAGCGGGTCACCGCGGACTTCGTGCTGGCGAGCGACATGACCTGCGCGACCGACGCCTTCGTCATCAACGCCGACAACGTCACGCTCGACCTCGGCGGCCACACCCTCACCGGCCCGGGCATGGGCCCGCAGACGTGGCCGCTGCCGCAGCTCGACACCGTCGGCGTGCGCACCGGCGGACACGCGAACGTGACGATCCGCAACGGAACGATCAGCCAGTTCTCCACCGGGATCTACTTCGTCGACATGGAGAAGTCACGCATCGAGGACGTGACGAGCGAGCGCAACCGCTTCGGCTTCTACATCCACGCCTCGAGGGGGAACGCGATCCGCCGCTCGACCGTCGTCGGCAACGTCTACGGCCTGCACCTGCAGGATTCGAACGACAACATCATCGAGGGCAACGATCTCATCCGGCAGACGTACAACAGCCCCGGAGGCTTTGGCATCTATCTCTACCGCAGTACCGGCAACCGCATCGTCGAGAACACCATCGAGAACAACGTGAACTGGGGCATCTGGTTCAGCGACGCCAAGGGCAACTCGATCTTCCACAACAACGTTTCCGGCAACTCGCCTCAGGTGAGCGACAACAACCCCGATTCCAACCACTGGTACGACGCCGATAAGAAGGAAGGGAACTGGTGGGCCGACTACAAGGGGACGGATGCCGACCACGACCACGTCGGCGACACGCCCTATGGCATCCTCGGACCTGGTGGCGCCGTCGACGCGTATCCGTTCGTCGAGCGCGACGGCTGGAAGAAGAAGACGGGGTCGACGATCGACCACTACCAGCCACCGCTCGCGCGCCCGGCCCGCGAGGTACGCCTCGTGGTCGTGTCCGGCGGCACCGTGGGCATCGGCCGGCCGCACGACAGCGCGCTCGCGGCGTCTTCCGTGCGCGCCTCCTCCGTGGCCATTCAGACCGACGGCCGCACGCTGCTCGCGCTGGACGGGAAGACGCTGACTGCCTGGGATCTCACCGGCGGTGAGCCGAGCACGCGCACGGTCGCGATCGATGACGGCATCGTCGGCGCGAATCGCGACGGCGTGTCCGCGCTCATCGTCGGTTCACGCGGCGCGCAGCAGATCGACCTGACGACCGGTCAGCAAGAGTTCTTCGCCTACTCCAGCACGCCGCAGGAGCTGGCACCGAGCTACAAGCACAATCACATCTTCGTCGCGACCCCGCGCGGGATCGATCTCCTCTACCTCAACCTCGGCGGCCGCACTCCCTACACGATCCCGCTCGATGGACCGGCGGGCGCGATGTCGATGAACGGGTCGGGCACGCGCATCTATACCGCGATACGTGGCAGGAACGTGATCGACGTCGTGGACACGGAGCAGTACGCGGTCGTGCAGCGCATCACGATCGACAGCGAGGCCACGGCCATCGCGGTCTCGCCGCGTGAGGAGGCGCTCTACGTCGGCACCGCGAACGGCGTCCTCGCGATCGATCTCGGCAACGAGCACGTGCTCGCAAGTGCGTCGTTCCTCGGCTCGGTGGTCGACATCGCG
>JBGQFO010000177.1:0-3458 GCA_041496945.1 Candidatus Limnocylindria bacterium
CGCAGCACCACGAATACGCCGACGCTCGCGCACACCAGCGCGACGAGGATCGCGGCGAGCAGCGCGCGTTGCACGAATGCGTACTGGAGCGGTTCGAAAAGATCAGGCATGGTGTTGGTCCGCGACGAGCTGCGGCGAGGCGGTCAGGTGGCCGCCGTAGGTGCGTCGCAGGATCGCATCGTCACGCAGGATCGACGCATCGCCGTCGGCGACGATGCCGCCGTTCATCGCGAGCACGCGCGGGAAGTGCGCGATCACGCCCGCGAGATCATGCGTGGCGACGAGGACCGTGCGGCCATTCGCCGCGAGCTCGGCGAGGATCGCCATCAGCTGCTCCTCCGTCGTCGGGTCAACTCCGGTCGCCGGCTCGTCGAGCAGCAGGAGCTCGGGATCGGACGCGATGGTGCGCGCGAGCAGCACTCGTTGACGCTGTCCACCCGACAGGGCCTGGATCGGGCGGCGCGCGAGGTCTCCCGCCTCGACGCGCCCGAGCGCGGCGCGCGCGGCATCGCGGTCCGACGTCGACGGCCCGCGTCCAGGCGCGGTGTGCGCGGCGCGTCCCATCAGGACGACGTCCTCGACGCGGAGCGGGTAGTCCCAGTGCACGGTCTCGGCCTGCGGCAGGTAGGCCAGGCGGCGCGCGCTCGCGCCCGGCACGGACCCGAGGACGTTCACGCTTCCCTGATACGGCCGCAGCAGACCGACGATGACCTTCAGCAGCGTCGATTTCCCGGCGCCGTTCGCGCCGACGAGTGCGACCAGCTCGCCGCGGCGGACGGTGAGATCGACGCCATCGATGACCGTTCGTCCGTCGTAGCCGGCGCGGACGCCGCGCAGCTCGATGACCGCGGGTTCGCTCACGCCCAGCGACGATACGCGAGCCGGCGTCGGCATTCCTTCCGCTATTTCAGGACGGCGACGATCTTGTCGACGACCAGTCGCATGAGCCCGACATACGTGTCGGCGGGCGGGTCGAGCACGCTGTCCGTGGGCAGATCCGTGACGACCTTCGCCCCCGTCTCCGTCGCGATCGTTTCAGCGAGCTGCGGCGAGGCACCGGCCTCCGAGAAGACGGCTGCCACCTTGGCCGTCTTCACCTTGTCGACGAGGTCGGCGAGCTCACCGGCCGACGGCATCTTGCCCGGCTCGGGCTGCGCGAAGCCAACGATCTCGAAGCCGAAAGCCCTGGCGAAATACGGGAACGCGTCGTGCGACGTCACGAGCCTCCGGCGGTCCGGGGGGATCGTGGCGACCTTCGCTTTGAGCTCCACCTCCAGGGTGAGGAGCTCGCTCGAGTACTTCAGCGCGCTGACCGTATAGAGCTCCTTGCCCTGCGGATCTCGCACGATGAACGCGTCGCGGATCTTTTCCACGTAGGCCCGTGCGAGGGCCGGGTCGAACCACATGTGCGGGTTTCCGTCGATGTCACGCAGGCCGTCGGTCACGACGACGACCGGCGTACCGCTCTTCGCGTTGCGCAGCAACGGCGCGACCCATTTGTCGAGGTCCCGGCCGTTCGTGATGACCAGGCTCGCCTGCGACATGCGTTTCGCGTCGTCCGGCCGCGGCTCGTACTCCTCGACATGGGCCCCGGCGGGCACGATCGAGCCGACCGTCATGCGGTTGCCCGCGACCTGCTTCGCCATATCCGCGAGGATCGTCGTCGTCGTCAGGACCTGCACGCTGCCGCTCCCGACCGCGCCGCATCCAGCGAAAGGCGCCGCGACGAAGAGGAGCACGAGCGTGGCCAGGTGCTTAGGCATCGCAGTCTCTCTTCCCCTTGACGAGAATGAGTCTCAATAAACTTAAGAGAATCGTACTCGAAAACTTCCGAGGGCGCGCTATGCTGCTCACCGTGGCACGAGCGGCAACTCGAGCGGCTCTCGCGAAGCGGATCACCTCGCGCGGCAGAAGGCTTACGAAGCAGCGGGTCATCGTCGCACAGGCGATCGCCGCAGAGCGGCAGGCCGTCTCAGCGCAGGAGCTCTACGAACGCCTGCACCGCGGCCACCCGCGCCTGGGCCTCGCCACCGTGTACCGCGCCCTCGAGGCGCAGGTGGAAGCCGGAATGGCGACGCGGCTCGAGCGGCCCGGGCACGTGTCGGCGTACGTCGCCTGCGTCTCCGAGCACCACCATCACCTCGTGTGCACCAGCTGCCAGCGGGTCGAGGACGTCGACGAGACGATCCTGCGCCCCGTCCTCCGCGGGATCCGCGATCGGCACGCTTTCCAGGTCGACCACGAGCGTCTCGACTTCTACGGTCTCTGCGCGCGCTGCCGCCGCGAACGAGCGGCGCTCTAGGTCACGCCGCCCGATATCGGTTCGATCCTCCGTGTTTACGCCGCCATGACGGACAATGCGCTGGCATGATGCGACGTAACGTCTATTTCGCTGCCCTGCTCGCGACCGCGCTCGTCGCCTGCGGCGGCGCCGCGCTGGCGCCATCGGGGACCAGCGTGCCCGCCGGGGACTACCGCGGTACCGGCACGGGCGCCGCCCTCGAGTCCCTGACCGCCCTTGCGGCGCGCTTTCAGGCGCTGCACCCCGGTGTCACGATCAGGCTCGAGGATGTCGGCGCCGACACGAGCGTCGCGCTGGTGGCCAACGGCGCTGCCGACTTCGGCTTCCTGAGCCGCGATCTCAAGCCCGAAGAGCAGACCAAGCTGAAGTCGATCCCCTACGCGGGTACCGGCACGGGCCTCGCGGTGAACCCACTCAACTCGATCGGCGCACTCACGACGGAGCAGGTCCGCAGGATCTACTCGGGCGAGATCACGGACTGGTCGCAGGTCGGTGGCCAGCCCGGCGGCATACGAGCGCTCGTGCGCGCGAGCGGCAGCTCCACACGCGCGAGCTTCGAGGCGCACTTCTTCGGCGGCAAGCCGACGTACGGCAAGAACGTCATCGAGCTCGTCGGATCCGGCCCGACCTACCAGGCGGTGCGCGACTTCAGGGGCGCGATCGCGATGATCACGATCCAGAAGACCACGGCGGAGGACGCGACCCTCCGACTGCTCGCACTGGACGGCATCGCCGCGACGACGCGCACCGTCAACAGCGGCGTCTATCCGGTGCGCCGGCCGATCATCCTCACGGTGCATCCCGACCGTACCCGGCTGAAGCCCGCGGTGGCGGCGTTCTTCGACTTCATCAAGACCGCTGAAGGTCAGGAGATCCTCGCCGGCTTCTAGCTCCCGCCGCCGAAGAGGAGCTGTTGCAGGTCGGGCAGCGCGTTCCCAAGGCCCACGATGAAGAGCGTGCCGATGACCAGGCTCGCGACGCCCGCGGTCCCGCCCACGACGACGTACAGCGTTCGCATGCGCTGCGCGCCGATGAAGCCGCTCGCGCTCAGGACCGCGACGAGCGTGTTCGAGAGCAGCAGCCCCACGACGAAGGCGAGGAGGATCACGATCCCCGTCGTCCCGGTCACGCCGGCGATCCCCGCGAGGAGCAGCGC
>JBGQFO010000178.1:0-3378 GCA_041496945.1 Candidatus Limnocylindria bacterium
AGGACCTGCTGCGCCCTTTCGCCCTCGAGGCGCACGGTGTTCGACGGGCGCATGCTGATCTCGGCCGAGGCGACAGGGATCCCGGCCGCCTCGACGGCCTTCTTCACGCGCTCGAACGCCGTCGGGGTCGTGTACACGACGATGAGCGAGCCGTCGACCTCCACGTCCTCCGCTCCCGCGTCGATCGCGACGAGCTGCACGTCGTCGGTCGAGCGCCCCGCGCTGTCGATCTCGATGACGCCCTTCTGCTCGAAGATCCATTGCACCGACCCGGATTCCCCGAGCTTGCCGCCGTTCTTCGCGAATGTCGCGCGGACCTCCGACGCGGTGCGGTTCCGGTTGTCGGTGGCCGCCTCGACCAGGATGGAGACGCCGCCGTGACCGTAGCCCTCGTAGACCACGCTCTCGATCTGCGCGCCGTCGCCGCCGCCGGTCGCGCGCTCGATGGCGCGGTCGATGTTGGCGTGGGGCATGTTCACCGCGCGGGCGCGGTCGACGGCCAGGCGGAGCCGGAAATTCGCCTCGGGACTGGGCCCGCCCTCGCGCGCGGCGAGCATGATCTCGCGGGTCATCTTGGTGAAGACGACGCCCCGCTTGACGTCCGCCGCGCCCTTCTGGCGCTTGATCGTTGACCACTTTGAGTGACCGGACATCGTCTGAATAGTATGTCGGAGACCCGCATTGGATACAGCGTTAGGGGAGAGTCATGGACAGGGTCGCACCCGACAAGATCCGAAACATCGCCGTCGTCGGCCACGGCGGCTCCGGCAAGACCACGCTCGTCGAGAGCCTGCTGCACGCCGTCGGGGCGACGAGCCGGTTGGGCAAGGTCGACGACGGCACGAGCATCCTGGACACCGATCCCGAAGAGCACAAACGACGCATCACCATCAATGTCGCCATCGCATCCTTCATCGCCGATGGCGTGAAGTTCAATCTCCTCGACACGCCCGGGTTCGCGGACTTCGCCGGCGACCAGCGCGCCGCGCTGCGGGTGGCCGACGCCGCGGTCGTCGTCGTCGACGCGTCCGCGGGCATCCAGGTCGGCACCCAGCTGGTCTGGAGCGACCTCGAGCGCGCGAAGATGCCCCGCATCGTCGTCGTGGGCAGGCTCGACCGTGAGAACGCCGACTTCGATCGCGTCCTCGCGCAGCTGCGCGAGGCCTACGGCATCCGCGTCGTCCCGCTGCACGTCCCCGTCGGCAAGCAGCAGAGCCTGTCGGCGACGATCGACCTCCTCCACGGCACGGTCCTGAAGGGACCGAAGGACAAGCCGGCCGAGATGGACGCCGCCGACAGGGACCGCGTCGGCCAGTACCGGCAGCAGCTGGTCGAGGCGATCGTGGAGACGAACGAGGAGCTGCTCACGCGTTACCTCGACGGCAAGGAGCTCTCGTACGACGAGCTCCGCGACGCGCTACATAGCGCGGTGCGCGAGGGCGCCGTCATCCCGGTCCTCGCGACCTCGGCCACCAAGAACGTGGGGTACGCCGCGCTGCTCCAGACGATGCGCGAGATGCTCCCCTCCCCGCTCGAGGCGGGCTCGGTCATCGGCCGCTCGGCGTCCGGCGACGAGGTGGCGCGCAAGGTCGATCCCGCAGAGAAGCTGTCCGCCTTCGTGTTCAAGACGCTCGCCGACCCGTTCGTCGGGAAGCTCTCCTACGTGCGCGTCTACTCGGGCACGCTGCACCACAACACGCCGATCTTCGACGCGGCCAAGAACGAGACGGAGCGCGTCGGACAGATCTTCTACCTCCGGGGCAAGGAGCAGGACGCGACGGACGCCGTCGTCGCCGGTGACATCTGCGCGATCCCCAAGCTCACCGCGACGTCGACGAACGCGACCCTGTGCGACAAGGACGCGCCGCTGTCCTACGCCGGCATCGACTTCCCACCGCCGAGCTTCTCGGTCGCGATCGAGCCGCAGTCGAAGGCCGACCTCGACAAGCTCGGCTCCGCGCTGCACAAGCTCACCGACGAGGATCCCTCGCTGCACGTCCGGCGCGACGACGCGACGCACGAGACGATCCTCTCGGGGATCGGCGAGTCCGCGATCGACACCGCGGTGCACCACCTCAAGGAGAAGTTCGGCGTCCAGGTGACCACGAAGACGCCGCGCGTCCCGTACAAGGAGTCGATCCGCCGCAAGACGTCGGCCCAGGGGCGCTACAAGAGGCAGACCGGCGGCCATGGCATGTTCGGCGACTGCTGGCTCGAGATCGAGCCGCTCACGCCGGGCAGCGGCGTCGAGTTCGCGACGCGCATCGTCGGCGGCTCGGTGCCGCGGAACTTCTGGCCGGCGGTCGAGAAGGGCGTGCGCGAGGCCGCCGAGAAGGGCGTCATCGCGGGGTACCCGCTCTCGGACTTCCGCGCGACGCTCACCGACGGCTCGTTCCACGCCGTCGACAGCAACGAGATGAGCTTTCGCATCGCGGGGTCGCTCGCGCTGCAGGCCTGCGTGAAGGAGGCGGACGCCTACCTCCTCGAGCCGATCCACGAGCTCGAGGTCCTCGTTCCCGAGGAGCAGATGGGCGACGTCCTGGCCGACCTGAACAGCCGTCGCGGTCGCGTGCTCGGCATGGAATCGACGGGCGCGGGCTACCAGCGCATCCGGGCGCACATCCCGCTGGCGGAGATCTTCCGCTACGCCACGGACCTACGGTCGATGACCGGCGGCCGCGGCACCTTCAGCTCGCGGTTCCTGAACTACGAGCAGTGCCCCACGCACATCGCGCAGAAGGTCATCGTGGCGCACGAAGAGCAATCCGAGGAGACCGCGGCGGCGCATTGATCACGATGGCAGCGCGCGCGACGACGCTCGCGGTCCTCATCGTCGCGTGCACGCAGGCTCCGGCCGCGAGTCCACCCGCGTCGCCGACCGGGACCGTGGCTGCCGTGCCAGCGACCGCATCGCCTCTGCTGCCGGGCACGTTCGAGAACAGGTTCCTGGGCTACCGCATCACGCTTCCACTGAACTACCGGCTCTCGCGATCGCAGATCGTCCGTGGCCAGCCCGAGCTGCTGGGCAATGACACCTACACGTCCGCGACCGAGGCGCAGGAGCGCGCCGACTGCATGGAGGACAGGGGCGACCTCCCAACGCCGTTCGATGCCGCGTTCCTCATGGTCTCCGCGTATCGCAACCCTGGCGGCGTCTCGGCGCGGGATTGGATCGCCTCGCGGCCTGAGAGCAATCTGCGCACGATCCACCCCTGGACGATCAACGGGCAAGACGCGGTCTCGCTCACGGGACCACCCCAGAACGACACGGCCATGTACATCTTTCACGCGAGCGACCGCATATATGTGCTGCTGCCGACGCTGTGGCCCAATCAACATCCGCTCGACAGCATCGCTCAGAGCTTCACCGCGACCGCA
>JBGQFO010000179.1:0-3309 GCA_041496945.1 Candidatus Limnocylindria bacterium
CGCGGTGACGACGGGCATCTCGAGCCGAATCTCTGGCGCTTCCCCGACATGCGCGACCTCGCAGCGCACATCCACGACCGCGGCCTGCGCTTCGGCCTCTATACCTGCGCCGGCGACCGCACCTGCCAGGGCTATCCCGGCAGCCGCGGCCGCGAGTTCATCGATGCGCGGCGCTTCGCCGGCTGGGACGTCGACTTCATGAAGATCGACTGGTGCAACACCGGCGGCCTCGACGCGCGCGTCGCGTACGCGACGTGGTCGGAAGCCATACGCGCGACCGGGCGGCCGATGGTGCTCTCGATCTGCGAGTGGGGGCGCAACCGTCCGTGGGAGTGGGCCAGCAGCGTCGGCCATCTCTGGCGGACGTCGCACGACATCGCCGACCGCTGGGTCAGCGTGATGGACATCCTCGATCGGCAGGAGGCGCTCGCGCAGTTCGCGGGGCCCGATCACTGGAACGACCCGGACATGCTCGAGGTCGGGAACGGCGGGATGACAGACGCTGAATACCGCGCGCACTTCTCGTTGTGGGCGATCCTGGCCGCGCCGCTCATGGCGGGCAACGACGTGCGCGCGATGAGTGACGCGACGCGCCTGATCCTCACCGCGCCCGAGGTGATCGCGGTCGATCAGGACCCCCTGGGGCGCCAGGGTCGGCGCGTGCGGCAGGAGAACGATGTGGACGTCTGGGTGCGCCCCCTCGATCGCGGTGGCCGCGCGGTCGTGCTCCTGAACCGCGGCGAGGCCGCAGCGCGCGCCGAAGTCACCTGGGATCTCGTCGGTGGCTCGCGTTCGGACACGGCGGTCGTGCGCGATCTCTGGGAGCGCCAGGAGATCGGCCGGCGCAGCGAGGGGTACGACGTCACGCTCGGGCCGCATTCCGCGAGGCTGCTGACGGCGACGCGCGACAATTCCGTTCGTGCGTGAGACGGCCACGGAGCTTGCGACCCTGGAGGAGTTCCCTATCTAGCCGCGAATGCGCTGGTCGTACAGCCGCGCGTGCGGAACGGTCGCGAGCCATTTTGGCGCCAGGGCACGCCAGATGCGCATCGCACCGATGACGAAGCGGAAGAAGAGCCGCTCGGGCGTGCCCCAGCGCAGACCGAAATCCGCGCGAAGCGAAGGGGGGAGCAGGCCGGCTGCGATGACGTCGGTCGGCCAATAGAGGCCGTCAGGCACCACAGCGAATGGATGGACGACCGTCCGAGCGACGATCCGGCTGGTGACATCCGGCACGACCGTCGTCCGGAGCATGTCGTGCTCGTACCGCTCGAGATCGCCGATCGTTGGCGGGAAGAGCTCGTCCGGGACACCGAGCTCGCGCGCGAAGACTTTGCCCTCGTCCCAGTAGCGCTGGCGGTCCAAAGGCGGGAGCCGTCCGGCGACGAGCTCATACCACCGCAGTGAAGTGAGGACGAGCGTCGCCTGCACCCACAACAGCAGCTCGGGATCGCGCGCGCGGTAACCGCGTCCATCATGCGCGGTGCCTTTCACGCCGACATGTCGTGCGTCAATACGGCGCAGCGAGCGTCGCGCTTGCCGCGTGTCGCCGAAGACCGCGCCGAGCGAGGTGTTGGCCGTCCGATGGAACCGCGCGAAGGGATCTCTCCGAAACGCGGAATGCTGATCGATGCCGGCTGCGACGAGCGGATGCGCGGCCTGGAGCAGGACCGCGGCCGTGCTGCCGAGAGCGACGAACAGCTCGCGGTTGAGCCGGCGCGCCACCGCGTCTCGCGGGAGGATCCCGATGTCCGCCACACTCGCAGTGTGGGACTGCTGCGCTCATTCCGTTTCGCGCTAGAAGGCGTCTCGTACCTGATACGTACGCAGCGCAACGCGCGCATCGAGCTCGCGATCGGGTTCGCGGTCTTGCTGCTCGCGGCCAGGGTCCGCATCACCAGCATCGAATGGGCGGTCCTCGTGCTCGCCATGGCGCTCGTGCTCGTGTTGGAGGCGCTGAACACGGCGATCGAGTTGGCGGTCACAATCGCTTCGCCCGAGCCTCATCCGTTGGCGAAGGCAGCGAAGGATGTCTCGGCGGCGATGGTCCTCATCGCGGTGATCGCCTCCGTCATCGTGGGCGTCATCGTGCTCGGACCGCGTCTCGCGCTGCCGGGAGGGCAGCCTTGAAGCACGTCGCGATCGACCGGGAGATGGGCCTGTCCGCACTCGTCGCCGCGGCGCTGCGCGAGTACCTCGACCGAGAGAAGCGCAAGAAGGGGAGATAGCGATGGCCGCCGACTCGATCCACCACATCTACATCGAGACCCACAACTGGGGGAAGAGCGTCGCCTTCTGGCGCGCGCTCGGGTTCCAGCTGGACGACGACCGTGCGACGTCGGGGATGCTTCGGCCGAGCGGTGGCGGGCCCTACATCTACCTCGCGGAAGTTCCCGCCGATCGCAAACCTGCCGTCGAGCTGTACCTGTCCGCGACTGACGAAGCGGTCCCGCAGCGTCCAGCTGAGGTGGTCGCGCCGTTCGCCGCGACGCACTGGGGAACGCGCGAGATGGCAGTCCGCGATCCGGATGGGCGGGTCGTCAAGCTGGAGTCGCGCGGCTCCTAACGGCTCAGGGGCTCCCGACGGGGAGCAGCGGCGTGAGCGGCCGCGCCGTCGTGGCCGCGCCGAGCCGCGGCAACCTGTAGAGGTCCTCGATCGTCGCCAGCAGCGAGTAATGGTCGTACTGCGACTCGACGCGCGTCGCTGTCGTGTCCTTCGTGAGCACGATGAGCGGCACGAGGTTGCTGTCGCCGCCGTCGCCCTCGTCCCACACGATGAACAGCACCCCACTGGAACGCCAGGCATCGGAAGACACGATCCGTGAGACGGTGTCGTCGAGCCAAGCGCCCGCGACGTCGAGAGTGCAGTCGTGACCGTCGTGGCAGAGGCCCGGTGTGATCCACACGAAGTCGGGCGTCACGCCTGCGAGGTCAGCGTCGAGCGCCTCGATCGGCACGACGTTCGATGGGCACGCGCCACCGTAATACGCGAATGGGTTGTGCTTGAGCGCGTACGGGTACGGGCTGCGCATGCAGCCCGCGTCGGTCGTCAGCCCCTCCATGTAGGCGCGCCAGCTGACGCCGGCGGTCGTGAGCTGCGTGCCGAGGTCCGCCACGGGCAGCGCGTGGTAGTCGTTGTCGACGATGCCCCAGGTGCTGCCTGAGGTGAGCGCGAGGTAGTTCGGAAGGCTGGGTCGCGCGACCGCTCGATAGTTGGTCGCGAGCGCGTTCGCCGAAGCGAGGCGCGCGATCGGTTGCGAGCCGAGCGCCCTACCAAGGCCGGTGTTCTCCATGACGAGGACGAACACG
>JBGQFO010000180.1:0-3284 GCA_041496945.1 Candidatus Limnocylindria bacterium
CATCCCCGACCAGGTCTCACGGTGGGTCGCGCAGCCCTTCATCCCGCTCGGGACCGACGGTTTCGGACGCTCCGACACTCGGCAGGCCCTGCGACGGTACTTCGAAGTGGATGCGGAGAACATCGCTGCGGCGTCCCTCCACGGGCTCGAGCTCTGCGAGCAATACGGCGCGCCCGACGTCGCAAAGGCCATCGCCGATCTCGGACTCGGCCCCAACGACCGATAACGGGCCGCATCTCACGCCGCGTCAGATCGAGGTCATGCGCCTCCTGGCGCGCGGCAGCACGAACAAGCAGATCGCGACCGCCCTGAGCGTCTCGGAGCGCGCCATCAAGGCGCACGTCTCCATCCTTCTCGAGAAGTTCGGCGTCCGGAATCGCGCGGCGCTCATCGCGAATGTCCTCTCAGGTCCACAGGCGGGCGCCAGCGCCGCGGTCGAGTACGCCGTCTACGACAGCGCACCGTTCATCGTCCAGGTCCTTCACGGACCGGAGCACCACTACGCCTACGTGAACCGCAGGTTCGAGGAGGTCACCGGCCTCAGCCGCGCGCGGCTCATCGGGCGAACGGTCAGGGACGTGTTCCCCGCCATGCGCGAGGAGTACATCGCCACGCTCGACCGCGCGTTTGCGACGGGGCTGCCCCTGACCTACGAGAACGTCCCCGGCCGCTGGCGTGCCGACGACGGGTCAGAGCGGCAGTCGCTCTTCGATCAGTTCTATCAGCCGATCCGCAGCGTCAGCGGCGCGGTGATCGCCCTGCTCCTCATCGGCGCCACCACCCCGTCCTAGGCACGCATGAGCGGCCGGTACTTGATGCGGTGCGGCTCCCAGTCCGTGCCGTGCTCTTTGCGCATCTGCTCCTCGTACGCCTGGTAGTTGCCCTCGAGCCAGCGGACCCGGCTGTCACCCTCGAACACGAGCATGTGCGTCGCGATCCGGTCGAGGAACCAGCGGTCGTGGCTGATCACGACCACGCAGCCCGCGAAGTCGAGGAGCGCGTCCTCGAGCGCGCGGAGCGTGTCGATGTCGAGGTCGTTCGTCGGCTCGTCCAGGAGGAGGACGTTCCCGCCCGACTTCAGCAGCTTCGCCAGGTGCGCGCGGTTTCGCTCGCCGCCGGAGAGGTCGCCGACCTTCTTGTTCTGATCGGGCCCGCGGAAGTTGAAGGACGCGACGTAGGCGCGGCTGTTGCGGAGCTGACCGCCGATCGCGATCTGCTCCTGACCGCCGCTGATCTCCTCCCAGAGCGTCTTCTTCGGGTCGAGGGTGTCGCGCGACTGCGACACATACGCGAGCTGCACGGTCTCGCCGACGCGAAGCGACCCGGCATCGGCCTTCTCCTCGCCGGCGATGAGGCGGAACAGCGTGGTCTTGCCGGCGCCGTTCGGCCCGATGACGCCGACGATCCCACCGCGCGGCAGCTTGAAGGTGAGGTCGTCGAAGAGCAGGCGTTCGCCGTAGCCCTTGCGCAGCTTGTCGGCCTCGATGACGACGTCGCCGAGACGCGCGGGCGCGGGGATCGCGATCTCGAGCTGACGCTCGCGCTCCTCCGGCGCCTCTGCGAGCAGCCGGTCGTACGCCTCGATGCGCGCCTTGCTCTTCGCCTGACGCGCGCGCGGTGAGGCCCGCACCCATTCGAGCTCGCGCGCGAGGGTGCGCTGCCGCGCGGACTCCTGCTTCTCCTCGTCCGCCAGACGCTTGCGCTTCTGCTCCAGCCATGAGGAGTAATTGCCCTCGTACGGGATGCCGAAGCCCTTGTCGAGCTCGAGGATCCAGCCGGCCGCGTTGTCGAGGAAGTACCGGTCGTGGGTCACGGCGACGACGCAGCCGCTGTACTCCTTGAGGAATCGCTCGAGCCAGGCCACGGACTCCGCATCCAGGTGGTTCGTCGGCTCGTCAAGGAGCAGGAGATCGGGATGCGACAGCAGGAGACGGCACAGCGCGACCCGGCGACGCTCGCCGCCCGACAGCTTCGTGACGTCGGCGTCGCCTGGCGGCAGCCGCAGGGCGTCCATCGCGTGCTCGACGTTGCTGTCGAGATCCCAGAGGCCCTTCGCTTCGATCTCGTCCTGCGCCTTCTGGAACTCGTCGGAGACCTTCTCCATCTCCTCCGGCGAGAGATCCTCCGCGAACTTCGCGGAGAGCTCCTCGTAGCGCCGCAGCACCGCGCGCTGCGTCGCGACACCCTCTTCGACATTGCCACGGACGTCCTTTGCCGGATCGAGCTGGGGCTCCTGGGCGAGCAGCCCCGCGCGATAGCCCTCCGCGATGCGGGCGTCGCCGACGAACTCCGTGTCGACGCCTGCCATGATCCGAAGGAGCGTCGACTTCCCCGCTCCGTTCGGGCCGAGCACGCCGATCTTCGCGTCCGGGTAGAAGGCCAGGGTGATCCCGCGCAGGATCTCCCGATTCGGCGGGACGACCTTCTTGAGCTGGTACATCGTGAAGATGAACTGCGGGGGCATCCGAACACCGTACCAGCCCGCCGTGGAGGGGGTCCGGCAGGATTCGATAGGCTTGGCCGACGACATCGGGGAGGGACGCGTGAGCGGGTTCGATCGCGACTTCCGCCTGCCCAAGGACGTGCTGCCGTCCCGCTACGAGCTGCGCTTTGACCTGGATCTCGACCACTGGGCATCGGCCGGCTGGGAGCGGATCACGCTCGCGGCCGCGAAGCCCACGCGCGAGATCGTGCTGCACGCGGTCGAGCTGACGATCGGCGAAGCCACGATCGACGGCGCCAACGCGCTCGAGAGCGTCCGCCTCGAGGACGAGGCGCAGGTCGCGGTGCTCCGCTTTGCGAAGGACATCGCGGTCGGGCAGCACACGCTCGAGATCCGCTGGAGCGGGGGCATCCGCGAGTCCCTGCGCGGCCTCTATCGCTCGGTGCGGGGCGAGGAGCGCTACGCGGCCACGCAGTTCGAGGCGGCGGATGCGCGCCGCGCCTTCCCCTGCTTCGACGAGCCCGAGTTCAAGGCGACGTTCGCGTTGGAGCTCACCTACCCGACCGGCAACGCCGCGATCGCGAACATGCCGGTGACATCGACGGAGGAGCTCGGGAACGACCGGACCCGGGCACGTTTCCGCGAGACGCCGAAGATCTCCTCCTACCTCGTCGCGTTCACCGTCGGACCGTACGAGTCGACGCCGGAGGCGCTCACGCCGTCGAAGATCCCGGTGCGGGTGTGGCTGCCGCCCGGGCTCGCGTCACAGGCCATCTTCGCCCGCGACGCGCATGTCCGATCGGTGGAGTGGCTGCAGGACTACACCGCCATCCCCTACCCG
>JBGQFO010000181.1:0-3234 GCA_041496945.1 Candidatus Limnocylindria bacterium
CGCGGAGATGCCGGTGAAGGTCACCGTGCTCCCGGACGCCTGGCAGGCGCCGCCCTGGCTTCGCTAGGCCTGAAGCTCAGGTCGCGAGGGGACCCCGTCTAGCGGCGGCGGATCTCGAGCAGCTCGACCTCGAACACGAGCGTCGCATCCGGCGGGATGACACCACCCGCGCCGCGCGATCCGTACCCGAGCTCCGGCGGGATCGTCAGGCGTCGCTTCTCACCAGCCTTCATACCCTGGAGACCCTGCTCCCAGCCGGCGATGACGCGTCGCTGGCCGAGCGTGACGGGGAATGGCTCGTTCCGATCCAGGCTCGAGTCGAACTTCTTCCCGTCCGGCAGCGTGCCGGTGTAGTGCACGACGAGCGTGTCGCCATCCTTGGCGCCGTCGCCCTGACCTTGCGTGAGCGTCTCGATCTTCACGGGCATCGGCAGGACTCTAAAGCAGCGCTCGCGCGACAACGAGCTGCGGCGAGGCTTCCTCGGTCTCTGCCGAGAGTGGGAAGCCGAGGTACGCGCCGCGGACGACCGCCCAGGCGCGGATGCGTCGCTCATCCAGGCCGGCCGCGGCGAACAGCCCGATGCGACGCTCGATCGTCGCGCGCGTGGGAAGCCGTCCGATCGGATTCCAGAGCAAGGTCGCGACGTCGTATTCGCGCTCGCCGATGATCGGCTTCGGGTCTATCGCGATCCAGCGTTCGCCGTGACGCAGCAGGTTGTGATGGTGCAGGTCGCCGTGTACCAGTACGTCCGCGCGAGGACGGAGCGTGGCGTAGAGCGCTTTCGCGGCGTCGACGAGCGCGTGCGCGCCGGCGTGCTCCAGCCACAGCGGCACGCGATCCCCGACCGACTCATAGGGCCGCCCGCGCTCCGCGGGTCGCCAGAGGCGTCGCCCGACGCCGAGCGCAACCCCGATCGCCTCATCATCGCCCAGACTCGACGCGTCCTGACCCGGGCGGGCCCGCTCGATGAGCATCGCGCGCCTCGCCGGATCGTGACGCAGCAGCCGGGGCGCGCCGTCGCCATTCCAGAACGTGAGCGCGTCAGGCTCGTGCGTGGACTCGTCGTCCTCTTCGGGCTGCAGCTTTAGGACAGCGTCGTCGCCTGCGGGCGCCACGAACGAGTAGCTCGCAGGGAAGGGAGCACCGAGGGTGAGGCCCCAGTCCGCGGCGACCTCCCGCGCGCTGCGCGCCAGGCGGTCCGCGACGGTCACCGCTTGGGGCGGCGGGTGGCCTTGGCGGTCGTCTTGGCGCGTGGCGTCTTCTTGGCCTTCGTCGCGCTCTTGTCGACGCTGCGCGCGAGCACGAAGAGCACGTCGGAGAGGCGATTGAGCCACGGGAGCAGCACCTCGCCGGAGACCTGGCCGGAGTCGACGCACTCGACGACGCGCCGTTCGGCGCGGCGCGACACGGTCCGGGCCTGATCGAGCGACGCGGAGATCGCGTTCTCCCCAGGGATGACGAACTGGCCCTCGATGCGCGAGATCTTCCGCACCGCATCCAGCACGCGGTCGAGATCCTCGACCGCCGCCGCGTCGAGTCGTTGCGCCAGGCGCGATCGGTCCTCGGCCGGCGTGGCCACCTCGGACATCGCCAGATACAAGCCGCGCTGGAGGTCGAGGAGCTCGCGTCCGAGCGTCGACTTCGGCGCGAACGCTCGCGCCACACCGATCGCGGACTGCGCCTCGTCGAGATCGCCGAGCGCCTCGATGCGCGGATCCGTCTTGCGCACCCGTTCCTTGCCGAACAGGCTCGTCTCGCCGCCGTCACCGGTCCGGGTCGTCACGCGCGCGCTTGCGGGCCGAGGGGCGGGCACGGCCGAAGGATAGGCCGCGTGCGGCGCTACGGCGCTATGCTCGATGCGTCCGGATGCTTCCCCCGGACAGGAGGACGACAGTGCCGAGCGGTCGTGGCGAGGCCAAGGACAAGAACAAGAAGAAGAAGTCAAGAGAGGAGCTCGAGCGCGAGCTCAAGAGGAAGGGCAGCATGGCTCCCGTGCAGCCCATGACCATCGAGCTGGTCAAGCCGAAGCGCAAAGAAAAGGTCGACTGGTAGGTGGTCACCCGACGAGGTCGGGTGACCGTCCTGCTGCGGGCTTCGCCCACGCAGTAACAGCTTTCAAGGCGCCGATGTGAGCAAGCCGGCGCCGTTTGGTGTTCGGATGCGACTTGTGAGGACGGAATGGCAGTGACAGAGAAGACCAAGGCGATCGATCAGGCGATCCTTCAGATCGAGAAGCAGTTCGGCAAAGGCTCGATCATGAAGCTCGGCGCCTCGGGCGGCGAGAAGGTCGACGCGATCCCGAGCGGCTCCATCGCCATCGACCTCGCCCTTGGCATCGGCGGCTATCCGCGCGGACGCGTCGTCGAGATCTTCGGGCCGGAGGCCTCGGGCAAGACCACTTTGGCGCTGCACGCGGTCGCCGCACTACAGAAGAGCGGCGGCACCGCCGCGTTCATCGACGCCGAACATGCGCTCGACTCGCAGTGGGCCAAGATCTGCGGGGTCAACGTCGACGAGCTCCTCATCTCGCAACCCGACAACGCCGAGCAGGCGCTCGAGATCACCGACACACTGGTGCGCTCCGGCGCGGTCGACATCATCGTCGTCGACTCGGTCGCCGCGCTCGTGCCGCGCGCCGAGATCGAGGGCGAGATGGGCGACTCGCACGTCGGTCTGCAGGCCCGGCTCATGAGCCAGGCGCTGCGAAAGCTGACCGGCAGCATCTCGAAGACGAAGACCACCGTGGTCTTCATCAACCAGCTGCGGGAGAAGATCGGGATCATGTATGGGAACCCCGAGACGCAGCCCGGCGGGCGCGCGCTGAAGTTCTACGCCTCGATCCGCATCGACGTGCGCCCGATCGAGCCCATCAAGAACGGCACGGACATCATCGGACGGCGCGTCCGGGTGAAGATCGTCAAGAACAAGGTGGCGCCGCCGTTCAAGATCGCCGAGATCGAGATCCTCGCGACCGAGGGCATCTCGCGCGAGGGCGGGCTCATCGACATGGGCCTCGTCACGGGCGTCATCGACAAGTCCGGCGCCTGGATCAACTACGGAAAGTCGCGCCTGGGACAGGGTCGCGAGAACGCCAAGCAGTTCCTCAAGGAGAATCCGGAGATCTACAAGACGATCGAAGATCGCGTCCGACGCGAACTTGGAATGGTCCGGGAGGCCGAAGTCGCGGCCGTATGATCGTCATGCGAACCGGTAGCGCGAAGGCTTTTAGCCGA
>JBGQFO010000182.1:0-3202 GCA_041496945.1 Candidatus Limnocylindria bacterium
CCTCATCGCAGCCCACGACGAGCCCGTACTCCGACGGACCGACGAGGCCGCGCGCGAGCGGCGGCAGCTTCGCCTCGAGCGCCTCGAGGACGCGGTCGAGGACGAGCGCCTTCATCTCCTCGTCGAACGGCGACGCGACCGGGTCGGCGCGCATGCCCGTCCCACGCGTGGCGCGCGAGAGCGTCGCCTCGTCGAGCGGGGCCGCGGCGATGGGGTCCCAACCGTCGACGTCGATCGCGGTCGTGAACGCGGCACCGGACGCGCCCATCACCCACTCGTACTCCTGTCCGGTCGCGACCGCGATGCACGCCGGAAGCGTGCAGTCGCGCCCCTCGCCGAAGCGCAGGGGCGGAATGTCCTTGAGGACGCGTTTGCGTGGGGCGATACGAGCGCCTTACGCGCCGTTCTCGGGGAAGGCGTGCTTGAGGACCGTGAGCGCGTGGAGCGTCGCCCACTTGCTGGCGTTGACCTTTGAGGCCATGCGGTCGGCGTACGGGGAGCGACCGGCCCACCGTCCGTGCGAGTCCTGACGCGACAGGAGCCAGCCGATCGCGATCTGCGCGCGCGGATCTTCGATCGCGCCGGCCGCGTCGATCGCGCGCAGCACGAACAGGATGTCCGCCTGGTAGAAGAGCGGGAACGAGATCTGACGCCACAGGTAGCTCGGCTCGGTGCCGGTCGGGTACGCGCCGCGCGTCATGCGATACGAGAGGAGGAACTCGACGCCGCGGCGCAGCGTGCGCTCGACCTCGCGCGTGCGCGCGGCCTCGGGCAGCGCGGCGAGACCCCAGACCAGACGCGCGTAACCCCAGGCGCACGGCTCTTCGTTGTTGATCCAACACGCCGCGTCGAACTTCTTGGACTCCCGGACGAGACGCTGCACCAGCGGCTCGAGGCGCGGGTCGGTGCCGTACCCGGCGAGCGACACATAACGGACGATGCTGCCCACGATGCACGAGGCGCCGTGGTCCCGGCCGAACACCCAGGCCAGGCCCCCCTGCTCGGGCGACGTGAGGTCCTCGAGCACGCGGCGTGCGGCACGTCGCACGCGCGGGTCACCCGGGTCGACGCCGTACTCGACGAGCAAGAGGTTCGACCAGTGGGTCGACTGGTATTTCGGTCCGTACAGATGCGGCCCCGGCCAGCTTCCGTCCGTCCGCTGCTGACGCAGGATCGTCGAGAGCGGTGGGCTCGACATCGCCCGTTGCTGCGCCTCGCGCAGCTCGGCGTCACGCGGACCACGGTCGAGCACCTGCCGCAGCGTGAGCGCCCGCACCGCCGGGTCACCCTTTTCGAGGAGCCAGGGGACGGGGTCCTCGTGCAGGAGCGCCTGCCACGACATCACGTGCCGCCCACCGACAGCTCGGCGATGACCAGGGTCGGGCTGCCGATCCCGCCCGCGCCGAACGTGAGATCCGTGCCCACGCCGCTGATCGACGACAGCAGATGCGTCAGATTGCCCGCGATCGTGATGCCCTGTACCGCGTGCATCGGCGCGCCCTTCTCCAGGTACGTGGCGGTCGCGCCGAGCGAGAACTCGCCCGAAACGGGATCGATGGTGTGCAGGTTGAGCAGCGAAGTGACCGCGAGCGCGCGACCCAGACCGCGGACGAGCGCACCGGGATCGTCCGCGCCGGCTTCGATGTAGAAGTTCGACGGACCGATGCGGCTGGGAGACGCGTACGAGCCGCGACGCGCGTTGCCCATCGGCGCGCCGTTCAGCTTGCGCGCGGTCTTCAGGTTCACCAGGTAGCCGCGCAGGACACCGCGCTCCACGAGGATCCGCGTCGTGGTGGCCACGCCTTCGCCGTCGAACGGCGCGCTGCGCAGCCCGCCTCTCCGTCGAGCGTCGTCGACGATGGTCACGCGTTCGTTCGCCACCCGCTCGCCCACCTTCCCCGCGAACAGCGACCGACCCTTGAGGACGTTGTCGGCCGAGAAGAGCGGCGAGATCGCGCCGAGGAGCGACATCGCCATCCACGGGTCGAGGACGACCGGGAGCTTCTGCGTCGGGAAGGGCCTTGCTCCGAGCTTTTCGAGCGCGCGTTGCGCGGCGCGCGCGCCGACGCTCTCTGGATCGAGCTCCGCGATCCGCCGCGCACCCTCGCCGTGATACCCGATCTGGCGCTCCCCGCCCTGCGTCGCCACCGCGCTCGTCATCGCGCCGCAGAAGCTCTCGCGGTAGGACGCCCGGACGCCCTGCGTCGTCGCGATCACGGTCGTGACGTCAGCGTCGGTGTAGCTCGTCTTGCGGAAATGCGTGATGCGCGGGTCAACGGCTCGCGCCGCGCGTTCCACGGCCAGCGCGATGGCGCCGCGGTCCGCGAGCGGCCGGTCCTCGAGGCCGGGCTCGTAGATGTCGAGATCGACCGGGTCGAGCGGCGTCGAGGCGATCCGGAGGTCATCGTCGGGTTGCGTGATCGTCGCCATGCGCCGTGCCTGATCCACACAGGCCTCGATGCCGGGGAGCGCGAGGTCACTCGTGTGCGCGAAGCCGATGCGCTGCCCGTCGAGCACGCGCACGCCGAGCCCGCGCTCGCCGCGTGCGGTCACGACCTCGAGCGCCGCATCCTTCGTTTCGACCGATCCCGACAGCGCATCGCGGACCAGGACCTCCGCCGTGCCGACGCGGCCGGCGCGCAGCGCTTCGAGCGCGCGATCGATGACCTCGTCGTTCGACAACCTCGTGGTCACTGGACCTTTCCACCGATGACGACCGACGGGATGCGAAGCGTCGGCTGCGCGTCGGCGACCGGCGCGCTCTGGCCATCCTTGCCGCACGTGCCGGTCGAGTAGCCGAGGTCCGATCCGACCAGGTCGATCTCGCTCATGAGCTTCGGACCCTGGCCGACGAGCGTCGCGCCGCGCAGCGGCTCGGCGAGCTTGCCGTCGCGGATGCGGTAGCACTCAGTGACCTCGAATGCGAAGTTGCCGCTCACGACGTCGACCTGCCCGCCGCCCATCTTCTTCACGAAGATGCCGTCCTTGACCGAGCGCACGATCTCTTCGGGGTCGGATTCGCCGGAGACGATCATCGTGTTCGTCATCCGGCAGATCGGCAGGTGCCGGAAGCTCTCGCGCCGCGCGTTGCCGCTGCGGCGGATGCCGAGCTTTTCCGCGTGCCTGCGGTCGGACAGATAGGTCCTCAGGATCCCCTTCTCGATGAGCACGGTCCGCTGTGTCGGCGTGGCCTCGTCGTCCA
>JBGQFO010000183.1:0-3115 GCA_041496945.1 Candidatus Limnocylindria bacterium
ACCGGGTTGCCGATCCAGCGGTGGAGGAACGGCATCGCGCCTTTGGAGATACCGCCCTTGAAGCGGTTCCCCATGACCAGCTCGTCGCCGGCGCGCAGCCGCTCCACGAACGGGTCGATCGCGTCGAAGTCGTACGTGAGGTCTGCGTCGCCCATGAGCACGTACGTGCCGCGCGCCGCGGCGATGCCCGCGGCGAGCGCGGCGCCGTACCCGCGCGCCGCGACCGGCACGACGCGCGCACCGGCGCGCTCGGCGATGGCCGGCGACCCATCGCTGCTGCCGTTGTCCGCGACGATGACCTCGCCCGCGATCCCCAGGCGCTGCAGCGCAGCCCGCGCTCGCGTCACGCATTGGCCGACCGTCTTCGCCTCATCCAGGCAGGGCATGACGATCGAGAGCTCGAGCGTCACCGTGCCTCCGGTCCGTCCGACCTGGGGCCGACGGCCCGCCGGAGCAGATCGAGCCCACCCAGGAGCGCCCGGCGGCGACCCTCGCGCTCGCTCGTGAACCGGATGGTCGACCGTCTCGTGCCCTCGGGGGTCGTCGCGACGAGCTCCGCGCTCGTCTCGCCGTGGGGGAGGATGAGCCGGACCTGCGCGTCGCTCGCCTCGATCGCGCGCTCGAGCGTCGCGGCGTCGGCGTGCGGCCACACCACGCCGCGGGTGTACCACTCGCTCGCGCCCGGTGCGCCGGCGAGCGCGCGGGCGAGATCGCCCGCGGAGAGCGACTCGGCGGTGGCCAGGCGCCAGCCGCGCGCGAGCAGCCCGTCGCCGATGACGCTCGCGAGCGTGTCGTTGTCGGTGCCCCAGACGTATTTCCCGAGGCGTTCGCGGACCTTCAGCTCCATCGCCGCGATGCGCGCATCCATCGTGGCAGCGTCGGCGTCCTTGTCGGTGATGCGCACGTGCAGGCCATCGTCCTTCGCCTTCGTCACCACCGTCGGCGCGGTCGAGCGCACGAGCTCGCCCAGGGTCTCCTCGGCCTGCGACTCACCGATGCCGAGCAGCTTGAGCGTGCGGGAGCGCAGGACGGCGTCCGCGCCGGAGCGCAGCGTGGGCTCGATGTGCCGCTCCCACATGTAGGTCATCTCGCGTGGGACGCCCGGCATCGACACGATCCGCTTGCCGCCCGTGCGCGTGTCCCACCCCGGCGCGGTGCCGTTCGGATTGGAGATCGCGCGCGCCGAGGGGATGAGCCAGGCCTGCTTGCGGTTGCGCTCGGGCATCGGCTGGCCGCGACCGGAGAACCACGTGCGCAGCTCCTGTTCGAGGTGCGCGTCCACGGAGGGCGTCTCCTTCAGCGCCGCCGCGATCGCCTCGCGCGTGAGGTCATCCTCCGTCGGGCCGAGACCGCCGGTCGTGATGACGAGGTCCGATCGGCCGAGCGCGCGCTCGATCGTCTCGGTGCACCGCGCGAGGTTGTCGCCCACGGTCGAGATGAAGAGGCAGTCGATCCCGAGATCGGCCAGACGCCCGGCCAGGTAGTGGGCGTTCGTGTCGACGATCTGGCCCAGGAGCAGCTCGGTCCCGATGGACAGGATCTCGGCGCGCAATTCCGTCTCCCCATGGCTCCCTGCGGTTCGATAGCTCGGGAGGCCTAGGGTACGATGCCGAGCAGCCCGCGGACCGGAGGAGAGCTGATGCCGAGCGGCTATTGCATGAAATGCCGGGTCCCACGCGAGATCAAGGACCCGCAGCAGGTCACGACGAAGAAGGGCCGGCCCGCCATCCAGGGGGTCTGCTCGGTGTGCGGCACGAAGATGTACAAGATCGGCGCCACGTAACCGACTTATCCACGTTGTTGATGCCTGTCCGCTGACGCGCGCGGCCCCGACTCGGTAAAATCGAGTGGGCCAGTAGCTCAGCGGTAGAGCAGGGGACTCTTAATCCCTTGGTCGTGGGTTCGAATCCCTCCTGGCTCACTGTTGTCGTGTCTCGGGTGATCGCGGACATCTGTCTCACGACATAGCGGACGACTCTAGTCGCTGATAGTCGAAGCGCGGATCGATCGTGAGCTCGCGCAGCAGCAGGCCATCCTCGCGAACGATTCGCACGTTGGCTCCCGCGATGAGTAGCCGCACGGGCTGGTGGCGATGGATCGCGCCGACCGGGATGTGCCGGAGCTTGCTCTCGTACCGCAGCGTCACCGTGCCGTTCGCGCCGACCTTGTCCTGCCGCACGCGGTAGTGGACCGCGGTGCCGAGTGCACCCTGGGGCCTGGCCTTGCTGCGCGCGTTCCACGCGACCAGTGGCGTGCGTCCATTCAACGCGCGGTGCGGGCGCTGCTGGTTGTAATAGGCGCGGAACCTGTCGAGTTGCAGTTGTAGGTGTCCGAGCGACCGCGCGGGTACTTGTCGGCTGAGGTAACGCTTCTCACTTTGGTGGAGGCGCTCGACCTTGCCGCAGGTCTGCGGGTGATATGGCGTCGCGTGCGCGGCGCGGATGCCCAGACGCTCAAGCTCCGTCTCGAGCAGCACCTTGCCCTTGCGTGAGGCGCCGCTGAACACCGCGGCGTTGTCGGAAAGCAGCGTCTCGGGATAGCCGTACGTCGCCGCAGCGTCATGGAACACCGCGACGGCGTCGGCGGCCTTCACCGTGACGAAGGCCACCGAGGCGACCAACAGGCGGCTGTGGTCGTCGATGACGTTCAGGATCTCGAGGGCCGAACCGTCTTCGAGCTGCCAGTGCGTCGCATCGGTTTGCCACAGTTCGTTGGGCAGCGCTGCCTCGAAGCGGATGAACGAGGAGCGCGGCCGCTTGTGCGGCTCGGGCACCACCAGGCCGTGTCGGCGCAGGATCCGCCAGATCGTCGAGACAGCGGGGACCGGGCGGATCTGCCGGGCGAGATGATGGGCGATCGTCGCGGGTCCGGCGTCGTGTCCCGCCGCGGCGAGCTGCCCGCGCAGCAGCACGATGAGCGCTTCGACCTGCGGGCCGTACTGGTGAGGGCATCGTCTCGGGCGGTGGCTGCGCGACTCGATCGCCGCGTATCCGCCGGCGCGAAAGCGCGTGACCAGCTCATGCACCCAGCTGCGCGAAAGACCGTGGCTCCTGGCCACCTCGCTTGGACTGCGGCCCTCCAGCACGACCGCGTCGACCACGTATCGTCCTCGCCC
>JBGQFO010000184.1:0-2963 GCA_041496945.1 Candidatus Limnocylindria bacterium
CCGTCCGCACGGTCGCCGACGAGGGACTCGCCGAGGCCGTGGACGCGTTCGTCGAAAAGGGAGTGTTCGAGACCGAAGAGGTGCGCCCCCTCGCGAAGGCCGCGCGTGATGCGGGTCTCGCGCTGACGCTCCACGCGGACCAGCTGAACGACGTCGGCGCGACCGCCTTCGCCGCGCGCATGAGGGCGCGCTCGGCCGACCATGTGGCGAACGCCTCGGCGGAGGGGCTCCGCGCGCTCGCCCGCGCCGCGATCCCCGCCGTGCTGCTGCCGGGCAGTGCGTTCTTCGTCGGGTACGCGCCGCCCGAAGCGCGGCGGTTCCTCGCGGCCGATGTCCCGATCGCGCTCGCGACCGACCACAACCCCGGCACCTCACCGCTCGAGGGGATGCCCACCGCGATCGCGCTCGGCGTCGTGCTGTGCGGCCTCACACCGCACGAGGCGATCGTCGCGGCGACGATCAACGGCGCCCACGCGCTCGGCCGTGGCGGCCGCACCGGCGCGCTGGTCAAAGGACGCCGCGCCGACATCGCGGTCCTCGACACCGATGATGAACGCGAGCTCGCATATCGCCTCGGCGCGCCGATCGTGCTCGAGGTGTACGCCGCAGGTCGCCGTGTCGGCTGACTAGAGCGGCGTGTCCACCAGGATGAGATCGCTCTCCTGCTCGCCGCCCAGCGCGAGCTCACCGGCGCCGAGGACATACGCCGCGTCGCCGCGCGTCATGTGCTGGCCGTTAACGCGCAGCGCCCCATCGATGAGGTAGAGGTATCCGCTGCGTCCGTCGCCGAGTGCGTGTCGCGCCTCGCGGCCGGCCGACAGCCGCGACGCGTACATCGACACGTCGCGGGCGACGGTGAGACCCTCGCCCGGGGCGCCCTCGGGTTTGAGGAAACGGAGCAGCCGGTCGGTCCGATCGGCTACGGTGTACTGCTTCTGCGCGATGGACGGCTCGAGGCCGCGCTGCGACGGGATGATCCACATCTGGATGAACTCCATCGGCTCGGTCTTCGAGTGATTCCGCTCGGAGTGCTCCGCGCCCGAGCCAAGACGCATCCGCTGCACGCCGCCGGGCTCGAGGACGCCGCCGTTGCCCAGGCTGTCGGCGTGCTCGAAGTGCCCCGCCACGACGTAGGTGATCCCCTCGATGTCGCGGTGCGGGTGCATCGGCCACTCGGCGCCGGGGACGAGCGTGTCGTGGTTGAAGACGCGCAGCGTGCCGATGCCCATGTTGTTCGGATCGCTGTACCGATCGAACGAGAAATGCCAACGCGCTTTGAACCAGCCGCCGTCGATGGCATAGATCGAGCGATCCGGGCGGATGCGCACCTCGAGCGGCACGGCAGCAGCGTACCGCCGCGCGCTGACGGCTCGGTCCATGAAGGGGTTTCTAGGGAGCGGTGATGAGGAACGCGAAGCGGAAGATCGGAAGGGGCTCGCCCGGGTGGTCCGTAAGCGCGGTGAGCTGCGGCATCTTGTAGTTCGCCGGGCGCGTCTCGCTGCCCTGGTAGATGCCGGGGTACATGTCGATGTAATGCCAGCCCGGCGCTCCTGAGGCGGTGAGGAAGATCGTGAGGTCGCCCGCGCTCTGGAAGGCGCAGGCGTATCCGGCGAAGGCGTTGTCGTAGACGACGTGGTAGATCTGCTCGGTCTCGGTCCAGCCAACACCCTTGAGGTGCACGGTCGTCTTCGTGCCTGAGGGTCCCTTGTCGACGGACAGCGGGAACGCGCTCGCCAGGATGGACAGGCTGGTCTTCGCGACCACGGTGTCGCCGAGCTTCGCCGTGATGGTGTGGCTCCCACCGAGATCATCTGGGATCGGGAAGGCCCAGACGAACGAGCCGCTCGCGTCTGTCTTCACCTTCGTGAGCGACTTGGTGCGCTCCTCGAAGCCGGTGACGGAACGGTTGCCGACCATCGTCGTCCACACCAGCTCGATCTCGCTGTTCGCCGGCAGCGCCTTGCCGTTGAGCGTCGCGGCCGTGCCGACTGCGGCGCCGTAAGGCGCGGACCAGATGCCCTGGGTCACCGGCTTCGCGGCGATCTGCGCGAAGGCCTGCGCCTCGGCGGCCGTGGGCTTCATAGCGGGAGCGTCGGTGACGGTGAAGGCGATGTGCGGGAATGGCCGCGATGCGACGACGGGCTGCTGGTTCGGATTCATGTAGGGCGCGCCGAACTCGGAGTGGCCGAGCGTGATGATGTGCGTGCCCACGGCGCCGGTCGCCGGGATCACGAACTTGGCGTAGCCGTCGGTCGTGATCGACGAGACCCAGCCCGTGTACGCGTTGTCGTAATCGAGCTGGAAGCTGTTCTGGTAGGACTGATAGCCGATGCCTTTCACCTCGATGGTGATCGGCGTCCCGACGGGTCCGCTCGTCGGCGTGATCGTCGTGACCATGTCGACGTCGAAGAGGCTCTTGTTCCGGATGACCTTCGCCTCGTCGACGACCATCACGTCGTGCGCGTAGCCGAAGCCCTGTGGCACGGCGAACGTCGCCTTGAAGGCGCCCGTCGCGTCGGTCGTGACGCTCTGCAAGACGTTCTGCACGGTCCGGGCGTCACGTCCGAGGAACTTGCTTCGGTCGTCGGAGAGCTTCCATTGCACCTTCCCGGTGGTCCAGACGAGCTCGTACTTCGTCGCGGGCTTGAACCCGCTCGCCGTCGCGGTCACCGGCGCGTCCCACGCTCCGTGCGCGGGCTCGAGAGCAAACTTGCCGACGACCTCGAGGGGCTGGATCGATGGTTGCGCTGAGGCGGCCGCCGCCGCGGACGCGGTGGGCTTGGCAGTTGCGGCGACGCCCGCGCTGGGCTCGGGAGCCTTCGATGCGCTGCCGCACGCGGACAGGATGGCTGCGACGGCGAACGCGACGGCGGCACGCCTCATGTCCCTACCTCTTTCCGGCAGGGACGATCTGGAGCTGGGCCGCCGGCACCAGGAACTGGTTCCACGAGCCGATGACGCCA
>JBGQFO010000185.1:0-2299 GCA_041496945.1 Candidatus Limnocylindria bacterium
ACGCCGCGCAGGTCGCGCTCCCGGATCTCGCCGCCGTCGCGCCGCCAGCGCAGACGCGAGTACCCATCCTCGTTCACCGACCAGATCTGCACGCGTCCGTCCACTGACGACGCGGCGAGCTCGACGTCCCACTCCGGTTGGTCGACGACATCGCGACGGCCGCTCGCCGGATCGAGCGCCGCGAGCCAGAGATGCTCGCTGCCCTGGTCGGTGATCTCGAGGACGCGGCCGTCGCTGAGCCATCCCGCCGGGATGTGCTGCACGTTCTCCTCGCTCGGCGTGATCTCGCGGGCCTCGGCGGTGCGTGGGTCGACGATCAGCAGCTCCTGCGTCGTATTGTCGAGCACCCGCATGACGAGAAGGCGAGCGCCATCCGGGGACCATCCGCCGGCGACGTGCCACGCCGCGCCGGTGAGGAGCTGACGCTCCGAGCCCGTGTCGAGGTCCGCGATCACGATGTCCATGTCGGTCGCGACGCGCGCGTTGCTCGAGAAGGCGACGCGCCGTCCAGCAGGTGAGGCGGCGTTCCACGAAAGCAGGCGCTGCACCTTGCCCGCGGGATCGACGGAGACGGGCGCGACCGGCCCGTCGGGATGGCGCACGTAGAGCTGGTGCAGCTCGGTGCCACCGCGATCGGCCGCGGCCAGCAGCTCACCGCCCGCCGCCCAGCACAGGCTGCGCACGGCATGCTCGGGGACCTTCACGGCGCGCTCTGCCTTGCCGCCGGTCGCCGGAAGCGTCCAGGCCTCATAGGTCCCCGCGCCCTGATCGGACACGACCGCGAGCGTCCGCGCGTCCGGAGAGAGGGCGAGCGCGGAGCGGCAGGCGAAGCGGCGTGTCGTGTGGGGCACACTCGCGAGCCGGTCGCGCGGATGGAAGTCCGAAAGGGGCCGGTTTGGCACCGCGGGCTACGGTACCGCTGTCATCCGCTTGGCGCTCCGGGCGCGCTCAGGGTGGGCCGCGCTCGCCGACCGCCTCGCCGCGATGCGCTCCGGCGCCCGCGCGGTCCGTCGTGTCGAGGCCCGCGAGCCACGCGAGCCGATCCGGTCGCACGCGTTCAAGGACGATCCGAACTTCTGGCTTCGGTCGCTCTAGCCGCGCGAGAGCAGCTCCGACAGTTCGCGTGCGTTGTTCACCGCTTTGTCGCCGTAGCAGTTGTTCATCAAGAGATGGATCTCCTCGGACGCTTCCTCCATCCGCCTGATCTTCGGTAGCCACTCTTCGAGCTCGTTCTTCTTATAGGAGTAGTCGAAGCGCTCCGCGGCGGTCAGGCCGGGCTTCTTCCAGTTCTCGGCGTTCCGGCCGTGAAAGCGGACGACGGCGAGCGGCGCGGTCACCGCATCGACCGGCGGGATGCTCGACGGGAACCCCTGCGGCTCGTCGACCGCGACGTAGCTGAGCCCGTTGTCACGAAGGAACGCCAGCGTCTCGTCGCGGTTGCGCTCCTCCATCCACAGTCGGTTGCGGAATTCAACGGCGAGCCTGTCGTCGGGCAGCAGCTCGCGCGCGCGGAGGATCTCGCTCTTGTTCTTCCCGGTGATCGTGAACCAGTCCGGGTACTGCAGCAGGATGGCTCCGAGCTTCCCCGCCCTGCGGAGGGGCTCGAGCGCTACCCAGAACCGCGCGTGGATCTCGTCGATCATCTCCTTGGGCAGATCCTTCGGGTACACGCGCTTCTTGGCGCGGGTTTCCTCCGGCAGCGAATCGCGCAGCTCTTTCGGCAGACGCTTCGGATCGGTCGGATGCGTCGTGATCGTCGCGAAGGCCTTGAAGTCCATCGTGAAGTCGTCGGGCGTGCGCTCGACCCAGAGCGTCGCCTGCTTCTGGTCGGGCAGCGCGTAATAGGACGCGTCGTTCTCGACGAGCGAGAAGCGCTCGGCGTAGTACCGCAGTCGCTCGTCGGCCTTTTTCGCGACGTTCTCGGGATACCAACCCGACTCGAGCAAGGTCGGATCCGTCCACGAGCATGTGCCAATGAGGACCTTTTTCACCACAGCGAAATAGTGCGCGTTGCGGGCGTCCGCGCGCTTCGAGCGTGCGCTGCGCAAGTGCGCGGCTGACCGAGGGCCCCCCCGCGCGAGGGGTCCCCCTCCCGAAGGGACGGGGTTTCGCGCGTTGAGAGGGTTACGGTCAGCCGCGCACGGGAACAGGCGAACGCCGCCGAAAGCTTCGCTCGCGTCAGCGCCGCGAAGACGAGCCCTAGAAGCGGTCGGCTTCCTCGGCGTACAGCGACGGATCCAACTCTTTGGCTTTAGGCGTGCGCTGCGCCATCGCGACGACCGCGACGCCGAAGAGGACG